>JAIRPL010000020.1 GCA_031256995.1 Puniceicoccales bacterium | reverse complement strand
CAATTTGACGCTCCTTCAACAACTTTTTAACAATCCTTTGACGCCCCATCCACCATGAAAACCAAAATTAAAACCACGACGGTGCTTTTAGCATTGTCGATTTCTTCCCCGCGCGGTTTTGCGCAATACGCAGGGGAAGAATTGCCCGCCGCCTATGTCTCCACACCAACGATTCCCTCTGATAACGTCCGAAATCTTGCGCAGATTTTTTAAGGCCATGAGAGTGAGGGGGAAACCAATCCCGATGAACCAAAATCCCGAAAGAACCAGAGAAAGCGGCGAAGCAGCCGCGGACAACCAAGCCATGCCCGGCGGAGTGATCCGAGTGGACGAAGAGATGATCAGAAGCCACCTCGACAAAGTGGTCGTGAGCACGGTGGAGCAGACGCTCAACGCGATGCTCGATGCCGAGGCAGCGCTATTGTGCAAAGCCGGACGCTACGAGCACACCGACCAGCGCCTGGACACACGCGCCGGTCATTACGAGCGGCGTTACCACACGAAGGCGGGCGAGGTGACACTGCGCATGCCCAAGCTGCGAAAACTGCCGTTCGAGACGGCAATCATCGAGCGTTACCGCCGGCGCGAAAGCAGTGTGGAGGAAGCACTTGTGGAGATGTATCTGGCCGAGATCGGTGCGACGGAATGAAACTGTGGAAACTTTCCAGATAGAGCGATTCTGGCCGATCGTCTGGCATGAAAACGCCGGGCGTGGATTGAGGACATCACCGAGGCGTTGTGGGGCAGCCGTGTAAGTCCCTCGACGCTGAGCGAACTCAATCAAAAGATCGCGGCGCAAATCGATGCCTGGCGCGGGCGTCGGATCGAAGGCGAGCACGCCTATGTTTATCTCGACGGCATCTGGCTGAAACGCAGTTGGGGAGGCGAGGTCAAAAACGTGAGCATCTTGGTGGCGGTGGGCGTGAACACCGAAGGATACCGTGAGGTGCTTGCCATCGAGGAGGGCACCAAGGAGGACAAAGCCTCGTGGCAAAATTTTCTGCGCCGGCTCAAAGAACGCGGCCTCAAAAACGTGAAGCTGTTCATCTCCGACAAGTGCCTGGGCTTGGTGGAAAGCCTCGCGGAGTTTTATCCGGAATCCAAACACCAGCGCTGTGCGGTGCATTTTTATCGCAACGTCTGGAGCCTTGTTCCCGCTGGAAAAGTGCGCGAAGTCTCTGCGATGCTCAAAGCGATCCACGCCAGCGAAGACCGCGAATCGGCCCTGATAAAAGCCGCGCAAGTGAGTGAAAAACTGCGCGTTATGAAACTGGGCGCCGCCGCGCGCCTGGTGGAAAGTGGCATCGACGAAACACTCAATTATTACGCGTTCCCCAGCCAGCACTGGCGTTCGCTGCGAACCAATAATGCTGCGGACCAATAACGCTGTGGCCCAATAATCCGCTGGAACATTCATGCGGGAAATCCGACGGCGAACGCGCGCGGTGGGAGCGTTTCCCGACGGTAACTCTGCGATACTTCTGGTGGCCGCGCGCCTGCGGCATGTGGCCGGAAGCCAATGGGGCCAGAAACGCTATCTGGACATGGGCCACCTGAAAATCCACGCCATGGAGGAACGGCGGACGAATTAAACTTTCAAGTTTAAGGACGGTCTACTCCCGCCCATAAACTTCCACAAAAGAACCAACAACAAACCTTCCCCAGCCCTCCACATGCCTCCACAAATGTGCGAAACTTTCCGGACACAACCCGCGCGGTGGGAGCGTTTCCCGACGGCAACTCGGCGATGACATTGATCATCTCTTCGTCCACCCGGATCACTCCGCCGGGCATGGCTTGGTTGTCAGCGGCTGCTTCGCCGCTTTCATTGGTTTTTTCGGGATTTTGGTTCATCGGGGTTGATTCCTCCTCACTCTCATGGCCTTAAAAATCTGCGCAAGATTCCGGACGTTATCTCTTCGCAACTTGACAGACATTACCTCCGCAAAACTCGACAGACATTATCGACAGAAAAAAGAGAGATGGGAGACGTAATAAAATGTCCGCAAGCTGGGAAAACGGCACGGCCGGTGGCCGTGCGCAACTCCGCCGCGCAGGGATGAGCAAATCGGGCCAGTCTCGCACCTCGCCGCGCCTCACCTGCCTCCCGACAATATCCCCAATGTTCTCGGCATCACCCTTTTCATCATGCAGTATATCCCCACACACGCATAGGCCGTAAGAATTGGGACAACAAAATACCGGATAGTCAGAACCATTGGATCGCTTGATCCGAATATTCTGTCAAACAAGCCGCCAATCTTGTACCTGAAAATCTCGTGTGAAGCATAAATAAAAAATGTTGCTTTTGCCAATGTTTTATTTACCTTCACTCTGTTGTTCTGAATCAAGCTGGAAGTGAGATTAATCGCGCTTATCACCGTGGCAAAAAGAAACAAAGGCATGAAGTAATTATATGTGCTTACCCCGTCATGATCATAATACACCGCCGGTATTAATGTCACAAATGAAATGACACACCAGAATACTTTATGCCTGCGCATTTCAACAATCAAATTTTTCCCAAAAATTCCATAATACGCCCCCAGCGAAAAAAAGAAAATGGGGTTTATGCCAAAGCCGGGAATCGGGAACCAAATATTCGTGTAACATAACAGTCCCAAGATGATTATCCCATATATTTTCAAATATTTGCAGATCACATATATTATTGGCGATAATAGTGTTAATACGATCAAAGTTTGCAAAAACCACATTGGTATATAGTATGGTGCCATGCCGGGGCGTGGCCACCCCAGGATGTTCGTTCCAGTTCCCCATGAATGATAATGCCAAAATATATTCCAGATTCCGCCGTCACCCAATAGTTCACGAAAATACATCGCAAACCAGTCCCAGTTTCCCTCCTTATTTATTATCTTCCTTAAAAGCATAAGGGCGGGCCAGTGCGCAAAGCATATGATATTCCATAAAACATAGGGGATCAACAGCGTACCCACCCTTGTTCTCAATTTTTTCATATACGCCCGTTTATCCAGTGTGCCAATGTTGAAAAAGAAGAATCCCGAGAAAAGGAAAAAGGACGAGTTAGCGATTAAAGTAATTTCTCTTACAAGGACACGGATTATATTGTACATGTCCATGGAGGAAAATGTCGAAAAATCTATTTCACTCAAATTCACCGTGTCCGGCATGCCGAAGTTATGTCTGCATATGACAAAAATTACCAGCGGGAATCTCAGCCAGTCAATTGTTTCAGATTGCAAATTCGTCCATTGAACTTCGGACAACTCGGCGTGTGGTGCGGGGGGGGGGGGGGGACACATGTGTAGGAAAAATGACATGAAATTTTCACACTTTCGTCAAGTCAATCATCAGGCTGCCCCCAACCACTTCTTTCAATAAAAGAAAACCTTCTTCCGCGTGACATCCATCGTCCTCCATTTCAATCCCATTCCCTTCCCATTCCCTTCATCACGACAGACTCCGCCAGGCTCTGGCATCACAGATGTGGGACGGCTCATGATCGACGCCAGCCACGTGAAAACGCATCCGCACGCGGCCGGGGCGAAGGCGGAAACCAGGCGATGGGACACACAAACGGAGGATCAATACGAAAACACCCCCGGCCGTGGTGGAAACTCATGCATGCCGGTCCGAGTCCTTGTCACGACGGGGCACGTTGTGGATTGCTCGCAAGCCGGGGCGTTGATCAAAGATTTTTCCAACGAATGCCTGCCCGCCGAATGCCCGATCGCGGACAAGGGCCACGACACCAACGCGGTCGTGGCCGAGGCGCAAATCCTCGATATGGGACGCCTCGGCATGGAGGTGGTCATCCCCGCCCAAAACGAACCGCGTCCACCCGCGCCCGCATGACCGCCATCTCTATTAATTGCGGCACCTGGTGAAAAACGCCTTTTTGAAACCAAGGGCTGGCGCGCGATTGCCACACGCTATCTAAAAAACGCCGCCAGCTCCTCGCGGCCGTCCAAATCCCTTGTCCTTACCTTTGGCTTGCCATCTCGTGACGACACTATCTAGAGAAACTCAAACAACGCACCCCCGTTTTCCAATCTCTCCACCCCGCCTGGTCCGCACAAATTTCCACCATCCCCGATTTCCCCAAATCCTCGCCCTCCCGCCCCCCGCGTCCCAAGAATTCCCGTTGACGTTTTGCGAGGTCCCGTTGCGTATTCAGGTTTTAATTTCATAAAAAACAGGACGTTGGGGATGGGGGGAATGTTTTTGTCCTCCCTCTCCAAAAAAATGAAAAACCGCGAAGGTGGTGCCTTCGCGGTCTGCCATGGCTTGGGGCCTGGCAAATGAAAAGAGGAAGGGGTTTACTTGACTTCCACTTTCGCGCCGGCGGCTTCGAGCTTTTTCTTGATTTCCGCGGCGTCGGCCTTGGAAATGCCTTCCTTGATGGGTTTGGGAGCGCTTTCGACGAGTTCCTTGGCTTCCTTGAGGCCCAATCCGGTGATGGCGCGGACTTCTTTGATGACGTTGATGGCACTGGCGCCTTTTTCGGCGAGAATGACGGTGAATTCCGTCTGTTCCTCGGCGGGAGCGGCGGCGGGCGCGCCAGCGGCAGGGCCGGCGGCGACAACGGTGGCGGCGGCGGAGACGCCCCACTTGGCTTCCAGCTCTTTGACGAGGGCCGCAGCATCGAGGATGCTGAGGTTGCTGAGGAATTCGATTACTTGCTCTTTGCTGATGTCTGACATGGTCTTGGTTCCTTGAAGTGTTAGCGTCCGCAGGCGCGGACATTTAAGAGCGCGCGGCTCCTATACGTACTTCTTTGGATGTTTGTGTGGTTATCGTGTTGGGTTGTGTGGTAGTCCGGCGGTTTGGGGCCGCCGGAAATTGTTTTTGGGCGCGGCGCGCGTTTAGGCGGCCTCGGCGGCCTCCCCGGCTTTTTCGTTTTTGGCGACAAGGACGCGAACGAGTTGCGAGGCTGGCGCGGAGAGCAGGGAAAGGATCTGGGCGCGAATGCCGTCGAGGGAGGGAAGTTTCGACAGTTCGATAATTTCCTCCTTTGAAAGCACGCGTGAATCCAGGATGGCGGTTTTGACCTCGAGGCGTGATTTTTCCTCGAAGAAACGCACGAGGATTTTCGCGACGCCGGGGGGATTCTCGCCGCCGGTGACGAGGGCGGTGTGGCCGGCGAGGTGGGCCGAGAGGTCGGGCAGGCCGGCTTGCTTGGCGGCCACGTTGAAGATGCTGTTTTTGACGACGTGATATTCCGCGCCAAATTCGGCGAGCTTGGCGCGAATTTCGGCGGCGTCTGGAACGGTCACTTTTGCGAAATTGGCCAACAAAAGGTATTTTGACTTGGCGAGGTGGTTGCTGACTTCGTCAACGAGGATTTTCTTTTCCGGGCGCATGATTCTTGTTTTCTTGGTTGTGAATGCGTGTTGCGGCGTGGTGTTATTCGGCGACGGCGACGTAGGGCTTGGTGTCGAGTTTCACGCCGGGTGACATCGTGGAGGAGAGGGTGAGGCTCTTGATGAATTTGCCTTTGACGGCGGAGGGCTGGGCTTTGACCAGGGCGTTGAGCGCGGCCCCAAGGTTTTCCACGAGTTGCGCCTGGGCGAACGAGCGCTTGCCGACGACGATGGCGACGTTGCCTGTCTTGTCCATTTTGAACTCAATGCGCCCGGCTTTGACTTCCTGGATGGTCTTTGGGATGTCATCCGAGACCGTGCCGCTTTTGGGGTTTGGCATAAGACCGCGGGGGCCGAGGACGCGGGCAACCTTGCGGACTTCCTTCATGGCGGGCGTTGTGGAGACGGCGACGTCAAAATCGAGCCACCCGCCATTGATTTTGTCGATGATGTCATTCAACCCCGCGAAGTCGGCGCCGGCGTCGAGGGCGGCCTTGGCGTTGTCCGTGAAGACGAGCACGCGGATTTTCTTGCCGCTGCCGTGGGGCAGGGAGACGGTGCCGCGCACCATCTGGTCGGACTGCTTTGGATCCACGGCCAGGTTGGCATAGATCTCAACGGTTTCGTCGAACTTGGCGGCTTGGAACTTGGCGAGCTGGGCGACCGCCTCGGCGGCGCTGTACAGGGCGTCAGGCTTGGTTGCAGCGAGCGCGGCGCGGTAGCGTTTTGACTGTTTTTTTTGCATTGTGTTGCGACTGTGTTGTTAGTCTCCCGCAGGATGTGTTGCGGTGGATGGAAGGCGCGGCATGGAATTGGTCTGGCCGGCGGACGCAAGTTTTTTTTGCCGTCTTTGGCGGATAATGTTTGCCATGCCGGCAGCTCCTTGCCTTCACATGCGCTTTTTCTTCGTCCACCATGCCATTCCACTCCGCCTTCCCTGTGATCGATTTCCGGGCCGCGCTCAACGATGACCAGTATCGTGCCGTCACCGCCGGGGACGGGCCGGCGCTTGTGCTTGCCGGCGCGGGATCGGGCAAGACGCGCACGCTGACCTATCGTGTCGCATGGTTGCTTGCGCGCGGGGTCCGTCCGTGGGAGATCCTTTTGCTTACGTTCACGAACAAGGCCGCCAAGGAGATGCTTTACCGGGTGGAGGATCTGACCGGTGTGCCGCGCGGGGAGTTCTGGGGGGGGACTTTCCACAGCATCGGCCAGCGAATCCTGCGTGGCAATGCCGTGGCGGCCGGCGTCAACCCGGCATTCAACATCATGGATGCCGACGAGGCGGACTCGCTTTTTGCGCAGATTGCCCGCGCGGAGGATTCCGAGCTTTTCAAGGTCGCGCGTGGCAGGAAAAAGCCGGGTGGGGATGATGCCAGGGGGCTGAGTCCCAAGGTTGTGCTGGATGCCTTCAGCTATGCGCGCAACACATGCCGCCCGCCCGAGGAGGTTTTTTGCGAACGGTTTTCATGGGCTGAAAAAGCGGCCAAAACCGTGCTTCCCGCCGTCGCCGCCGCATACCAGAAGGCCAAGCACGAGCAGTCCCTGTGCGATTACGATGATTTGCTCGAGCTTTGGCTTCGGCTTCTTCGCGACAATCCTGATGTGCGGCGGCGTTATCAGCAACGCTTCCGGCATATCTTGGTGGACGAGTTTCAGGACACGAACAAGTTGCAGGGGGAGATCGTGGACGCGCTCGCGGGGGAGCACCAGATCATGGCCGTGGGCGATGACGCGCAGTGCATCTACACCTGGCGCGGGGCGGAATTTGCCAATGTCGCCGATTTTTCCAAGCGCCACCCCAATGCCGCCATCCATAAAATTGAGGTCAATTACCGGTCCAGCCCTGAAATCCTGAATTTGGCCAATGGCATTCTTGCGGCGCACATCACGGACGCCAGTCTTTCAAAGACCTTGCGCGCCAGCCGGCCCCCGTCCGGGAAGAAACCCGTGTACGTTCCGCTTCTGGACGCCTCCGAGCAGGCGCTTTATGTCTGCCGCGCCATAAAAAACATGCATTATGAGGGGCGTTCCCTCGCGGATGTCATCGTGCTTTACCGTGCCCATTACCAGTCCCTTGACCTGCAGATGGAGCTTACGCGCCAAGGCATCCCGTTCACCATCACCAGCGGCGTGCGGTTCTTTGAGCAGGCGCACATTCGCGACCTCATCGCCCACCTGCGCTTCGTCAATAATCCGGAGGATTCTGTGGCTTTCAACCGCCTTGCCGCCCTGCTTCCGCGTGTCGGCCCCAAGACTGCCCAGCGCATCTTGGAGAAAAGCCGTGCGGCTGCCTCAAGCAATGGCATCTCCTTGGTTTCCGCTTTCACGCTCGATACCGTGCTCGAAAAGGTGCCCGCGGAGTCGCGCGATTCCTTTCGAGACCTTGCCCTCACCTTGCAAAACATGGAGGAGGCGCTCCATGGCAGCTCCGAGGCGGCGTTGAAGACCCGCGGCCATGCCGGCACCCCTCCGACTTCGGCCGCCGTGCCGGTTGCTTCGTCCGATCTCGCTGACAACGCTTTGTCGGAGGAGAGCGACCTTTTTGGGGACTCTGTGGATCCCTATCCGCCACCACCGCCTCCCGCGCCTCCGGAACGGGGCGGCGCCCCATCCGCATTGCCGCGGGCGGGCGGCCCGGCCCTGCCCGCCAAGGGCGGCTCCCTGCCCGGAACGCGGGAGATTCCCGCCGCGCCAACCACCAATGCCGCGCCCGCCGAGCTTGTCCGCATTGCCCTTGAGGGGTGGTATGGCGACTACCTGCGCAACATTTACACGGATTGGAAGGAGCGGAAGGACGACCTTGAGGCTCTCGTCGGGTTTGCCGAGAAACACACCGACCTTTCGGAGCTTCTCTCGCAGGTCGTCCTGCTCTCTTCCGAGACCTCGGACAAGGAGGCGGAGCTGTCTTCCGACAATCTTCGTCTCACAACGATCCACCAGGCCAAGGGGTTGGAGTTTCCTGTCGTATTCCTCATCGGGTGCGCGCAAGGGCAGATTCCAAGCAAACGCGCCATCGAGGCGGGCGACATTTCCGAGGAACGCCGCCTCTTTTACGTGGCCTGCACCCGTGCGAAGGATGAGCTGCACCTCGTCGCCCCGCGCCTCGGGCATTCCTACGGCGGCGAGATTTCCGTGCTTGAGCGCTCGGAGTTCATTGATGACCTGCCCATGGATGCCTACCAGACCCTCAATGTCCCCCGCCTCCGCCCGTCGTGAGGCTGGCGCCAGGGGCGGCCTGGCTCATTCGTCCGCGTCATCCGCCTCGTCCGCCATGTCCCCAAGCCCGGCTTGGGGATTTTCAGCGGCGGCGGAGCGTTCACGGGCTTTTTTGCGCAGGGTGTGCACAAATCCATTCAAAATGAATGCGAGGAAGAGTACGGGGATGGTGTATTCGTAATAGCGGATGCTCAGTGCCACGAACAGGAACAGCAGGATGAATGCCCGGAGTTTGAGGCGGGTGTTCCAGTTGATGTGCTTGAAGCTGGGGTAGCGCACGGTGCTCACCATGAGGAAGGAGATGAGCAGCACGATGGGCAGGCAGAGGATCGCGATTTTCTGAAGGTTCGCCGCGAGGCCGGGGGGCGTTGCCGGGTTGGCCGGCTGGGTGATGAGAAGCACAATGGAGGCAATCATGCCGGCGGCGGTGGGGCAGGGCAGGCCGACAAAGTCGCTGCCGAAATCTTTCCCGACGTTATCGGGGAGCAACGGGTTGGTGAGGACGTTGAAACGGGCGAGGCGCACCCCGACGCAAAGGAGATAGATGAAGGCAAAGACCCAGGCGAACTCGCGTCCGATGCTCGCGAACCAATCCGCCGTGGCGGCGTTGGGGGTCGGATTGAGAATCAGCATGCAGATCATGAGCGCCGGCGCCATGCCGAAGGAGATGATGTCGGCGATGCTGTCAAACTCGAGGCCGAAGAGGGACTCGCGCTTGGCGGCACGGGCGACACGCCCGTCAAAAAGGTCACAAATGCAGGCGCCTAGTATATAATAGATGGCGTGGCGGTAGAAGAGGTTGGGATCGGTGCCCTCGGCCGGGGCGATGTACTTGGCCTTGATGCAGGAATATATGGAAAGGAAGCCGCAGAGCATGTTGCCCGCCGTGAACATGTTCGGAAGCAGGTAAATCCGGCTGGCTTCCCGTGCTGTCCGGTATTTGGGATGTGGCGGAAGCTCGGGAAAGGGCGGGTTGGTGTTGGTCATGACGGTTGCTGGCGGGTTTTAGAGTATGTTTTGAACCGGAAAGAGATGTCCCAATCACCTGTCACGGGCATCGTCGAAGCCGTGATGTGACGATGGCGATGGGGCGGCGGGGGGGGGGAACTACTTGCGCAGCGTGCTGGCAATATACTTCCAGAAAGTCTGATGTTGCTCCACCTCGACCTCCTCCTTGTAGGGCAGCCCCATGCGAAATGCGAAATCGACCACGCTGTGCTTGTGCAAAATATGGTGGCAGTAGATGTTTTTTGCCTCCTCCAACACCTCGAAATAAAGCCGGTAATCGCCCACGCGCAGCCTGTAGTAGGTTTTGCCATCACGATTGAACGCGCCCAGCTCGGCGGACGGATGCTGCGGCTCCACGGCGCTCAAGGCATCCACGAGAGGCATTTGCTCCAAGGCGTCGAGTTTGTTCAATTCTGACATGCTTTGGTCGCTGAAGGTCAGTTGATACATGCGAATGGCATGACAGCGGTTGACTTGGGGGTTGCAATACAAATTCGCAATTTGCCCCGCCGATGCAACGTCCGGAGCCTTCCGTCACGCGCGGAGCCGGCGGCATGAGGAGGGCTTTTTGCGCAAAATAGGCTCGCGCCGTGCCGGAATGTTGTTTTCATGGCCTTATTCACATTCATAACCAACGCCCATGTCCGAAGACGACGAAAACGAAAAGAAAAACGAAGGCGAAAAAGGCTCGCCCGTGGCCGCGCTCATTCAAAAAAAGTTTCTCGAGCAACGGAAAATTTTCCTGTGGGGCGCGGTGGAAGACGAGTCCGCCCGTGAGATCACGGAGAAATTGTTGTACCTTGAGGCGATCGCCCCGGGCGTGGACATCACTTTTTACATCAACACCCCCGGCGGCTCGATCACGGCAGGCATGGCCGTCTATGACACCATCCAGCTCATCACCTCGCCCGTGAAGGTCGTGGTGACCGGCATGGCGGCAAGCATGGGGTCCATTTTGCTCAGCGCGGGGAAAAAAGCTGGCAAGGGCGGGCGGTTGCTCTTTCCGCATTCGCGGGTGCTGATCCACCAACCCCTCATCATGGGGCGCATTGAGGCCCCGGCCGTGGACATCAACATCCAGGCCCAGGAGATGGAGAAGCTGCGCGCCGAGCTGAACCAGATTCTCGCCAACGCCTCCGGGCAGCCGCTCTCAAAGATTGAGAAGGACACCGATCGTGATTTCTACCTGGATGCCCGCGAGGCCATCGAGTACGGCCTTGCCGATGCCGTGATAGACAAAATTTAACCTCGGCGGCGCCCATTTTCCGAAGAACGATTCCATGGGATTGCTGGACAGAGAATACATGCGAACGGCGGCGGACGCGCTCCGCGGGCGCCGTGTCTGGCGTTGGACCGTGTTGCGTGTGTTGCTTGCGACAAACCTCTTTGTCCACCTGCTTCACCAATTCATCCTCCCGTTCTTCGGGGACAGTGCCGAGATGCTGCTTGATGAGTGGTTTGCCCTCTCCTCAAGCACTTTTCCCACAGGGAAGATTTGGACGGTGCTCACCTATTCGTTCCTCCATGCCAATTTCTGGCACCTGTTGGGGAACATCTTTCTCTTGTGGGCGGCGGGGCGTGCGCTTGAGCGCTTGCGCGGGGAGCGTGCCCTGCTCGTCTCGTACGCGGGCGGGGTGCTTGCGGGCGGGGTGCTCTGGCTGGTGTTTGCCACGGTTTTTGGCAGCGTTCCCGCCTATAACATCGGGGCCAGTGGCGGCGTTTTCGCCGTGCTCACCACACTGCTGCTGGAATGGCCCGAGGAACGGTTGCATTTTTACGTCTTTTTTATTCCCGTTTCCGCGCGCAAGAGCGTGCTGCTATGCATATTGGGGGGAGGGACCCTCGCGGGCATGGTGCTCAATGAAATCCCATACCTGACGGATTGGTGGCCTGTTGTTTGGGATGGGAACACGGCGCACCTTTGCCACTTCGGTGGCATGCTTTTCGCACTCGGCGCATGGGGGCGCGCGCGTCACAAGTCGCGTTACCCCGCGTTTCGTTTCCGTCGCCGGCGTGTTCGCCCGTTGCGGCAGGTGATCGCTTTTCAAACGCATCAGGGGCGGGACGCCGGTGCATCGCCGGGTGTCGCGGAATTTTCCCAGGACGCCATTCCCCCGCCCCCGCCGCGCGATGCCGCGAAAGTGTCATCCGTTGTCGAGGCCGGCCCGGTGTCCCGATCCGCGCCGGTACCAGAAGGCGCCCGTGCGTCCGCGCCATCCCCCGCCCGGGTGCAAGGCGGGCAAATGGGCAACACCATTCCCTTCGGCCAGCCTGCGGCATCCATCCGCGACGGCGCGCTTCGCACTCCCGATCGCCCGGCGGAAACCCCGCTCATGCGCGAGGTCAACCGCATCCTTGACAAGATCAACGCGTCGGGCATCGGCTCCCTTTCCGATTCCGAGCGCCAGACCCTCGACCGGGCCAGCGAGCTTTTGCGCCGTTGACCCCTCGTGTCCCACTCCATGCCTATTTTTATGAAAAACGTCCCCAGCCTTCGATTCCGCTGTGTCATTCGCCCCGGTTCCCCTCTTGTTTTCGTGCTCGCCATAGCCGCCATTCTTCATCTCGCGACCGCGTTTTCCGCCCCATGGGCTTTGGCCGCGGCGCCGGTCCGCACGGCACCCCCGCCGCCCGAATACACGACCACGCACGAGATGAGCACCGAGACCAAGGTGTTTTCCCAGATTCTCACGTTTCTCCATTATGCGAAAAAACCGATAAAATCCGTCAACGGTGATGAATTTATCCGCGATTACCTTGGAAAACTTGATTATTCTCACCTCTTTTTCACGAAATCCGAGCTTCGTTTCTATCAAAATCGCTTTGCCCCCCTGCTCGACATTTATTTTGAGCGCGGGAATCTCGCGCCAGCTTTCACCATCTACAAGGATTTCTATGAAAAGCTTGAGAAACGCGTTGCCTGGATCGAGAAACGCCTTGCGCAGCCTTTTGATCTTAACACCGACGAGACGTTTGTCGCCGACCGCCGCAAATTGGACTGGCCCGAATCCGCCGCCGAGGCCGACCGTCTTTGGGAGAACCGCCTGAAACTGGATCTCATTTTCGAGGTTCTTTCCAATGAGGCCAAGACGGCTGCGGCTGCCAAAAAGAAGAAAAAAGACGGGGTTGACGCGCCGGTCACCGGGGAGGCGCCGTCCGATGCTGCCGCCACGGACACCCCGCCCGCCAAGATTGCTCCCGTCACCCCCGACCCCAAGGTGCTTGCCGAGGCCATTGAGCGCGTTCGCAAGCGTTACCAAAAAAACCTCACCTACCTCCGTTTTGAGCCTTTCGAGGCCCAGGAAATCTACCTGAACACCCTTGGTTCCGAATATGACCCGCACACCAGTTTCTTTTCCCGCCAGTCCCGGCAGGATTTTGAGATCTCCATGCGCAACAAGCTCATCGGAATTGGCGCCGTGCTGCGGGATGAGGATGGCTATTGCACCATCCGCGAGATTCTGGCCGGAGGGCCGGTCGAGGGCAGCAAACGCATCCGCGTCGGGGATCGCATTATCGCCGTCGGCCAGGGGGGGGAATCGGAGGGCGAGTTGACCGACGTGATCGGGATGCGCCTGAACAAGATCATCTCCCTGCTTCGAGGCAAGGAAGGCACGGCGGTCCGCCTGCGCATCGAGCCTGCGGCCAACCGCGCCAATCGCTACACCATCGCCCTTACGCGGGCTGAAATCAAGCTCACCACCAAGCTTGCCACCGCCGTCCTCCACGAGGTGCCCGCCCCGGATAATTCCCGCACCATCCCCATCGGCATCGTCGAACTTCCCGCCTTCTACGGCAAAAGCGATGGTGACGGCTCCGCATTCAGCACGACCGACGATGTCGCCGAACTCATCCGAAAATTGAAAAACCACAAAATCGAGGGCCTTGTTCTCGATTTCCGGCGGAATGGCGGTGGCCTGCTCGATGAGGCTGTCCGGCTCACAGGCCTTTTTGTCCCGTCCAACCATCCCGTGGTCCAGGTCAAGAATAGCAACGCGCCCTCCTCGCATCTCAATATTCCCGACAATTCCGTTCCGCTTTGGGATGGGCCGCTTGCCGTGCTCACCTCAAAAATGAGCGCTTCCGCCAGCGAAATCGTCGCCGGCGCCTTGCAGGACCACCAGCGCGCCATTGTCATCGGCGATCCGCAGACGCATGGCAAAGGTTCCGTGCAACAAGTGATGAATTATTCCAATTTTGTGCCTTCCCTTGGCAGCGCGGCAAAATTTACCACGCAGAAATGGTATCTTCCGAGCGGGAAATCCATCCAATTGAAGGGTGTTGCCGCCGATATTCCCGCACCTTCCGCTTACAGCGTCCTGCCCATTTCAGAGTCAGATCTGGACCACCCTCTTCCGTGGGATAGCATCCCGGGTTCCATCCAGGGGTCCCCGGCGGACTACATCCCCGCCTCGGGATTTGTTTCGCCCGAACTCATTTCCCGTCTGCGCGCCAACAGCGAAACACGCCAGAAATCCCTCCCCGAATTTGCCAACCTCAACCGCGTTCTCGCCTGGACAAAATCCAGGGAGCATGCCCGCGCCTGGCCCATCCATTACGCGCGCCTCCGCGAAGAGCGCAAAAACGACCGCCAGCTAACCGCGGAGATTCGCAAAGCCTACGCCGCCCTCGCCTCGGAAAGCTTCAAGGCCACGGATATCAAACTCGATTCCGCCATCGAGCAGGAAAAAAAGGAGCGCCTCGCCAGGGAGGAGCGTGAGAAAGCCGATGCCCTCACCAAGGGCGGGGATGCCAGTGCGCCCGCGGACGCCGCCACATCCGGGGACGCCAGCGAGGAGAATGAGGATGAGGAGGAGGATGCAGCCGAGGTGGAGGAGGATGGCGCCGGCGCCAACTTCGACGTCCAAAGTCGCGAAGCCCTCCGCGTGCTTGCCGACTGGCTTACCCCTCCCGCAAAGGCGGATGGCAACCCCAAGGCCGCCGCTCCCGCCAAGGTGGCTTCGGTTTCCGCGCCACAAGGTTAGGAATGCCGGGATCGCGGTTGTTCCCAAGGGGAGGGCGTGGCACCCGTCCCAGCCCCCCTGAAAAGTCAGTTTGCCGCATTTTTATTTTGATGCCTCCGTGGCATGATCCGGTTTTTTTCCTCCACCTCTCCCCTTTTTCGCCAACGCATGCTCACCTCGGATAATCTGACGTATATTTTGACTTACCAATTCGCGCGATGGTTTATCGGCGTGTTTGGCCGTGTCGACGTCAGCGGGCTGGAGCACATTCCAAGCGGCCCCAGCATCATTGCCTGCAATCACCAAAGTTTTTTTGACCCGCCGCTTGTCGGCTCATCCCTGCCCGTGGAGACGTTTTTTTTCGCCCGGAAAACCCTTTTTGAGAATCCCGTCCTTGGCAGGCTTCTCCACGTCTGCAACACCATCCCCGTTGACCGCGACGGTGGTTCGGACATCACCGCGTTCAAGCGCGTCTTTGCCGTCCTCAAGGGCGGGCAAAGGCTGTTGATGTTTCCGGAGGGCACCCGAAGCCACGATGGGCGGATGCTCAAGCCGCAGGCCGGCATTGGCCTCATGGCCTGCAAGACGAAAGTCCCCGTCGTCCCGGTGCGCGTTTTTGGCGCCAACCAGCTTTTGCCGCGCGGCGCGTTCTTCCCGCGCCCCAACACCCGCCTTGGCGTTGTTTTTCGCCCCCCGTTGCAACCCGCCAGCTTTGATCCGGGGCCGGGGCATCCCGAACGCTTCATTGAGGCCTCGCGGCGCATCATGGCCGAGATTGAGCGGACCCCGCCATTGCCGGAATACAACGATTCGTAGCCCCGGAAATTCCGCCCCGCCTTTCGCGCCAGTCTGGATCCGGCGCGGTCGTGGGCAGGCTGGCGCGGCCTGGCGTGGGGAAATTTCCTTGTCCGCCATTGCGACACACCTACCCTCGCGCGCTCTTTTTCACACATCCCTCTCAATAGTGACATTTTTCACACATGCTCCGCTCCCACACCTGTAATTCGCTCACCACGGCCGATGCCGCAAACAAGACACGCGCCACCCTCATTGGGTGGGTGGACACCGTGCGCGATCTGGGCGGCGTGCGCTTTGTGGATTTGCGCGACCGCGAAGGGGTCACCCAGATTGTCTTCCACCCTGACAGGCCGGAAATCCATGCCGCCGCGCACCATCTGAAATCCGAAAGCGTCATCCAGGTCTCCGGGACGGTCGTCCCCCGCAGCCCTGAAACCGTCAACCCGAAGCTTTTCACCGGCGGTGTCGAGCTGGTTGCCGAGAGCCTCACGGTCCACAACGTCTGCCAGCCCTTGCCGTTCCCGATGGAGGATGACAAGGCGGACAAGGTGGGCGAGGACCTGCGTTTGGAGTACCGCTATCTCGACCTGCGCCGCCCGCGAAACCTTGGCCTCGTGAAAACCCGCGCCCTCGCCGCGCAAGCCATGCGCCGCACACTGGAGGACGAGGGTTTTCTTGAGGTCGAGACCCCGATGCTCTTCAAGTCCACCCCGGAAGGCGCGCGGGAATTCCTCGTCCCAAGCCGCCTCACCCCGGGCACCTTTTACGCCCTCGCGCAGTCCCCGCAGCAATACAAGCAGATGCTCATGGTCGCGGGCGTTGAGAAATATTACCAGCTCGCGCGCTGTTTTCGCGACGAGGACCTCCGCGCCGACCGCCAGCTGGAATTCACCCAGGTCGATCTTGAAATGTCCTTCATTGAGCGGGAGGACATGTACGCCCTTATCGAGAAAATGCTCGCGGCGACCTGGAAGCGCGTTCTCGACATGGACATCCCGACCCCGTTCCCGCGCATGAGCTATCAGACCGCGATGGACCGCTATGGCGTGGACAAGCCGGACACGCGTTTTGGGATCGAGATCAACGATTTCACCGACCTGTTCAAGACCTCCGCCTTCAAGGTTTTCAACACGGTCGCCAACACCAGCGGCAGCGTCGTCCGCGCAATCAACGCCAAAGGCCTTGCCGACATCACCCAGGGCGAGCTGACCCATTTGGAGACCATCGCCAAAACCCTTGGGGCCAAGGGTCTTGCATTTATCAAATCCGAGAACGGGGAGTGGCGCTCGCCCATTCTTAAATTTTTCTCCGACGCCGAGAAGGCCGCCTTGCGCGAGCGCCTGGCCATCGAGGATGGCGACATTGTCTTCTTTGCCGCCGCCCCATGGGCGCAGGCGTGCGCCATCCTCGGAAGAATCCGCCTTGAGGTCTCCCGCTATCTGCAACAGCGGGGCAAAATCACACTCGACCCGCGCCAGTTCAACTTTCTCTGGGTCATTGAATTCCCCCTGATGCTGTGGGATGAGGAGGAAAAACGCTATCTTTCCGCCCATCACCCGTTCACGGCGCCTGTCGCCGAGGATGTTCCCCTGCTCGAGACGGCGCCGGAAAAGGTGCGCGGGCAGCACTATGACATCGTCCTGAATGGCGTCGAACTCGGTGGCGGCTCCATCCGCATCCATGACCCGGCCATTCAAAAACGGATTTTTGAGGACATCCTGAAAATCCCCGCCGACATTGTCCAAAGCCGCTTCGGCTACATGTTGAAGGCCTTTTCCTACGGCGCGCCCCCCCATGGCGGCATTGCGCTGGGGCTGGACCGTCTGGTCGCCATGCTGGCCGGCCGCGCCAGCATCCGCGACATAATCGCCTTTCCCAAGACACAAAAAGGGCAGGACCTCATGGCCGAATCCCCATCGGCCGTGGCGGCAAAACAGCTCAAGGAGCTTCATATCGCCATCGTGGATGACGGGGATGAGGCCGCGAAAAAGTAGGAAAACCAAGCCATGCGCGCTCTCTGCCGTGCCTTTCCCGGCGCGGGGGCGCGCATCGAGAGTCTACACGGACACGGGCGCCTTGATGGCCGGGTGGGGATCGTAACCCTCGATGCCGACATCCTCGTGGCGGAACGCAAAAAGATCCCTCACCGCGGGGTTGAGCCTCAGCACGGGTGGCGGGCGCGGCGTGCGTGAAAGTTGCAAGTCAACCTGTTCCAGATGGTTGTGGTAAATGTGGACGTCTCCGAACGTGTGCACGAAATCGCCCGGCGCGAGGTCGCAAACCTGGGCGAGAAGGTGTGTGAGCAGGGCATAGCTGGCGATGTTGAACGGGACCCCGAGAAAAAGGTCGGCGCTGCGTTGGTAAAGGTGGCAGGAAAGGCGTCCCGTCGTGGAAACGTGGAACTGGAAGAGCGTGTGGCAGGGCGGCAGCGCCACGGCATCGACCTCAAGCGGATTCCAGCCGGTGACAATGTGGCGGCGCCCGAATGGGTTCTCGCGCAGCCCCTTCACAAGGTTCGCGAGCTGGTCGTGCCCGTCGGCCGCAAAGGAGCCGTCGGGAAGGCGTGTCGCGCCAAAATTGCGCCATTGGTGGCCGTAGATGGGGCCAAGATCGCCAGGGGCGCGCCCGAAACGCCGGCATTGTTCCGGGGTGGCCCATTCATCCCAAATGGTCACACCGCGCTCATTGAGCCACGAATTGTTGGTCTGCCCGGCGATGAACCAGAAAAGCTCCTGAAAAATCGAACGGGTGTGGAGCCTTTTGGTCGTCAAAAGCGGAAACCCGCGGGAAAGGTCAAACCGCAGCTGTGCGCCGAAAACGCCACGCGTGCCCGTGCCCGTGCGGTCGGGACGCTCCTCGCCGGTGTCGCGCACGTGGCGGAGTAGTTCCAGATAGGCGAGCATGATCTATGGGAGGAAAAAAACAGGGAATGCGCCGTGCGCGGCAGGGGAGGGGATGGCGGCGGGAACCCTCGCGGATCGCAGCCCTCCCCCGGCGGGTGGGTCAGCGCACAACCCCCTTGCGCAGGATGATGTTGGCAAAACCCTCGGTCTCGCCCGTGGCGACGATGGCATGGGCCTTGGCGGCCCGTTCATAGAAATCGGGCTTCGCAAGTATCTCGTAGTTTTTTGAGCCGTCGGGCCAGAGGGAGAGCGCGGCCTTGTATCTGGCCCACACGGCAGGCTCCTGCGGGAGGCGCTGGCGGTAGTCCATGAGAATCGCCGTGAAATCCACCGCGTAATCCAGCGGAAACAACGGCAGGATGGCCTCCAAAAGCTCGGGGATGCCATGGCCGTCGGCGCGCACAACCACCCGCCCTCCCTGCCTGGCCCGGGAGGCGGCGGGGAAATTACTGTCCCCAAAAACAATCTCGTCGCCATGCCCCATCTCCATCAAGACCTTGATGAGATCGGGGGAAACCAGCCTGCTGATGTTTTTTAACATGCTGCCACGCAGGGAAACACCCCGCCCCAAGGGCGTCAAGGCCGCCGGCGCGGGCAGGGTTTGTCACAGGCGGTAGTAGGCGCGAAGGAACCGGTGGATGAGGCGCGAGGGAAGAAAACGCGCGAGAAAGAGGCCAAGGACCGCCTGGAAAAAGGTCCCGGTGACAACGGTGCCTGAGCGGCCGTGGCGCAGGGCGCGCATCAGGGCCTTGGCGGCATGTCGCGGCGGCGGGCCGTCGCGCAGATGCGCCTCGCAGCACTCCCAGGCCCGGAGATCGCGGGCCGCGTCGCGGAAATTGTTTCCGGAATGCGCCGCGCCGCGCCTCTCCCCGGCGGGTTCCAAGTGCGCTTTGCGCATGTTTTCATTGAAACCCGTGCGGTAGTCGCCGGGTTGGAAGTCAAGGATGACGACCCCGCTTCCGGAGGCCTCCAGCATGAGTGTCCGCGTGAAGGCGGAGAGGCCGGCCTTGGCCGCGCAATACAGGCTCATGCAGGGAATCGGGAAAACGCCCGCCAGCGAGGTGACATTGACGATCGCCCCGTGCCCTTGCTCCGCAAAGCGGGGATGGAAGGCGCGGCAGAGGCGGACCGGGCCTTCCAGAAGAATCGCGCAGCTTTCGGAGATCTCGGCGTCGCCGAGGTCGCAAACCGCCTGCCACAGGCCGGAACCGGCGTTGTTGATGAGAAGGTCCAGCGCGGGCGCGTCGCGGCGCAATTCCGCCACCAGCGCAGCCACGCTCGAGGGGTGTGCGAGGTCCAGCGCGTGCGGGATGACCCCCGCCGGCAATCCGGCGCCACTGCGGCTTGTGCCATGCACACGCACCCCGGCCGCCAGGAGGGCCAGGGCAAAGGCGCGCCCCAGGCCGCCACTGGCCCCGGTGACCAATGCCTCGCGATACGGAAACGCCCCCGCCGGGAGCGGTGCTTGGGACGAGGTTTCAGGCGCGGCAAGGGGCGCGGACGCGGTGGACATGCCATCCCAATACCCTGCCTGATGACCGGGGCGCAAACGAAGAGAGCGCGCATTATTGCAAAACACTTGCATTTGCTGTGCTGATTTTGTCTTCTTGGCTTATGCGCACACGCACTGGACAGAAAATTTCCCGCCGGCCGCCGCCGGGGCGCGCATCGCACCCCGGGCTGCGAAATCTTTTTTTGCGCGCGCATGCCCTCGTGGCCACGCTCCTTCTGACGTTGGCCGCTGGCGCGCTCCACGGCGCGCCCCTGCGCGTCACCGCCAGTTTCCCGATCCCGGCCGACTGGGTGCGTGAGATTGGCGGCGGGCGTGTCGTCGTCGAGACAGCCGCGCCCGCCGGGGCCGACCCGCATTCGTGGCAACCCGGCGTGCGCGACGTCCGCCGTCTGCGCGATTCCGCCCTGCTGGTGGCCGTTTCTCCCGTGATGGAGGACTGGTTTGCGCAAATGGTCGCCGCCAACGACCTCCGGGCGCGGGTGGTCTGGCTCGGCGAGTCGCTCGAATCCGCGCCGCAGGCCGCCGGATCCTCCCGCGACCCGCACCTCTGGCTTGACCCCGCCCTTGCCGAAAAAATGTGCGAACGCCTTGCCCGCGCCCTTGCCGGGGCGGATCCCGCCGGGGCGTCCGCCTACAACGCCTCGTTCCAACGCTATGCGCAACGCCTGCGCCACCTCGACGCCGAGGCCCGCGCGGTGTTTGATGCCGTGCCCGCCGCCCGCCGTCTTCTCCCCGCCGCGCATGACAATCTCTCGCGGATCGCCGCGCGCTACGGCCTGCGCACCATCGCGCTCAACGGAGCGGTGACCTCCGAGGCGCCCGCTCCCTCGGCCCGCCGCCTGGCCGCCTTCATCCGCGCCGCGCGCCAGGCGGGGGTTCCCATTTTTCACGATGCCCCGGAACCCACCCCGCTCGTGCTGTCCGTCACGCGCGACGCAGGCCTTCCCGCGCCCGTGCGCCTTTACACCGACACGCTCCCCGCCGCCCCGCATCCAGCCTCGACCTACGTGGGGATGTTCCGGGAAAACCTCCGCCGTTTCGCCGCCGCGCTCATTCCCGCCGGCCAGCCCGCCGCCGGGAGTTCCGCCGGCATTCCAACCGCCGCAACCCCGGAGACACCCGGCGTCCAGGCGCGCGAGGCGTCCCCGTCCGCCACAACCCCGGCCTGCCCGTGATGATTCCGTTCCTTTTGTCGCCAGAGGGCCTTTCCCGTGGGATGGGACGCCTTTTTCGGGGCCGTTCCGCCGCCGTCGGATCGCCCGCCCGGCAGCGGGGGGATTCCCTGTTTTGCGCCTTGGGAGGAGATTCGCGGCGGCCGTGCCTGGAGGACATCGGGGCGCACGAACGGGCCGGGGTGCCCCCCGGCGTGGCGGCGCTGGAGGCGGCGGGCCTGGCCGTCGCGCCGCGCGGGGTGGCGCCGCCGGTTTTGCGGGACGTCTGCCTGCGGCTCCCGATCGGGAGCCTGGCGGTGCTGGCGGGGCCGAATGGGTGTGGCAAGACGACCTTGCTGAAAACCTTTGCGGGCCTGCTGGCGCCCGTGGCCGGCACGGCGCGCGTGCATGGCGCCCCGGCCCGGTGTGGAAACCCGCGGCTGGCGCGGCTGGCGCAGAGGCCTCAGGTGGAGTGGGCGTTTCCTGTCTCCGTGGAGGAGGCCGTCCTGGCCGGCCGGGCCTCGTGCCTTGGCTGGTGGCGCCGCCCTGGCGCCGCCGATCGCGGGAAGGCCCTGGAGGCGCTTCGCCGGCTGGATCTGCTGCCTTTGTCCAAGCGCCCGATCCGGTCCCTTTCCGGGGGGCAGCAACAGCGTGTTTTGCTGGCGCGCGCCCTGTGCCAGGGGGCCGACGTCCTTTTGCTCGACGAGCCGTTCGCGGCCCTCGATTCCCACAGCCGGGGCATCCTGGAAACATTCCTCGCGGACGCGCCCGCCTGCGGCCTTTCGGTTTTGCTCACGGCCCACGACCTTGCGGGGTCCTCGTTGCGTTTCACGCACGCCTTTCAGGTGCGGGATCAACGCGTGGTGGAACAGCCGGCGTAGTGCCGGGCACGGGGGGGGCTGCCGCCGCGTCGCCCTGCCTCACGCACATCCGCCCACACGGCCTCTGGGAGCCGGTCGTGCCGCCCTTGCCGCCGTTCCGGCGCGGGTTCACGCCCTCCTCCATTCCCAAAACGAAAACGGGGAAGGCATGGGGAGGGGCGGACTGTCGAAATTATGTTCTATTTCCGTGTAATTAATTCGTAAAATAACACTTGTCTTGTCGGATCATTTGTCGTTTGTTCCGCACGCCTTATGAAAAACCCTGACTCCCAGAAAAATGCTGATGCGTCCTTTCGCGCACAAAAAATAAATGTTCCTGCAAGGAACGTGGGCGGACCCGTTCGGGGGGGGGGGGGGGGGGGGGGTACTGCAAATATTAAGAAAATTAAAGCTGGGTCTTGGCGCCACCCCCCCCGTGACCCCCATTGCGGCCGTGGCC
>JAIRPL010000036.1 GCA_031256995.1 Puniceicoccales bacterium | reverse complement strand
AGGGCGCGCGTGTACGCGATCTCCTGAAGAGCAAGTCCGACGGTCGGTTTTCCATTGGCCTGGAACAACCAGTCAGCCTCGACGACCGCCCTTGCCTCCTCGGCCGTGCGATCCCTGGTTTCAGGCGTCCTCGGCTCCACATACGCCGCAACCCGCTCGTGGGTTGCCGGCCTTGGCTCGATGAGTTGCTGCATCACGACGATTGCCGAGGCGGGGCAGGGGAGCGTGGCGTTGTCCACGAGTTTTTGAATGTCACGGACGTTTTCCCATGTCGAACGTTCGGTCTTGGAGAGGGCCGCCCACTGGAAATCGGTGATTGGCATGTATTCGAAGGCGGAGCGGGAAAGCGCGTTGGCAAGAGCGCGACGGGCCCTTTGGTCGAGTGAGATGATGTCAAGCGGGGAGCTGCGGTACTTGAAGATGTAGGCGTTGACCTGTTCAGGAAAGTCGGCCTGCAGGAGGCGGTGTAGCTCGATTTTTTCGCGCGCGGATAGTTTTGCCGTGGCGGGCGTGTCAAGGGCGTCGAGGGTTTTAATGAAGGAATCCGCCTTTTTATAGAGATTTGCCGCGATTTTTTGCGCATTGTCGGCGTGGCTGTCGGCGGGCTGGTTTGCTTTTGCGAAGGCGTCCCGGATCTCGGCGGCGGTCAGGGCCTTGGAGTAAAAGCGCAGGTCGTCCATGAACCCGGAGAAGGGTTCGCTGGCCTCGCTGGAGCCGATGGTGAAGGGGGCCTTGCTTCGTCCGGCGATGTAGTCGTGCGAAGTGTTGAGGGGGGCCTGACGTTCAAGGATGCCGATCTCCCGTCCGTCCAGATAGGTGCGCATGAACCGGCCGTCAAACGTGGCGGCCACATGGTGCCAGCGCGCGTCGGCAAACTCCTCGGGCGAGACCAAGGCTTTGAGTTCGTTATAGTTGCGTCCGCAGTTGAGGCCGAGTGTGAGAAATTTTCCGTATTGGAATGCGAAGAGCAGGCGTGTGTCGCTATCCTCCTTGCGAATGATTGTGGCGATGAAGCTTGGAAATTGTGGCATCTTGACCCATGCGGAGAAGGTCAATTCGCGAAGCTCCTCGGGTAGTGCGGAGTGCGGCACGGCGAGGACCGGGCTTTCTTTCGAGGCGGGCTTGCCTCTCGGGGGGGGCGGTGGGAACACGGGGGGGGAGAACTCGGCCGCGCCTCCGAAGAGGCCTGACGCGGGTTTCACTTGTGCCGTGCCGCCAGTGGCATGGTGGCGCTTCGCCGGACCGGTGTCCTCGCCGAGATTTTTGGGGTTGTCAAACTTCCAGTGGGCGACGAGGTCCTTTTCGGAGGCGGCAAATGCCGTGCTGGTGGTGGCTGGGGCAAACACGCCTGCCGACGCGAAAAGGGCGAGCGCTGCGGGGAGTGTCGTGGAGGGTTGGAGTGTCATGGTGGGATTGGATGGTGTGAGCGTGACAAGAGGAAGTCACAGGAACGACCCCCGCGTTGACAGACCATGTTGCCGGATGTTCCGAAGACGGGAGGGGGCAAGACGGCGTTTTTTTACAAAAAAACCACCCGATGCCGGATTGGCACGGGTGGTCGATGGCGCGGGTGGCTGGACGCGGAAGTCTTACTTGGTGGTGTAATCGGCCTGCGTGCCCTTGATGCTCTTCTTTTGCACCCATGGCATGAGGCCGCGAAGGCGCTGGCCTGTTTTTTCGATGAGGTGCTTTTCGTCTTCGGCGAGGAGTTTTTTGTAATTTTTGAGTCCGCCCTTGTATTCGGCGACCCATTCCTTGGTGAATTTTCCGGACTGAATCTCCTTGAGGATTTTGCCCATCTCGGCCTTGACCTTGGCGGTGATGACACGCGGACCACGGGAGACGTCGCCGTATTTGGCGGTTTCCGAGATGGAGAAACGCATCCCGGAGATGCCGGACTCGATCATCAGGTCCACGATGAGCTTCAGCTCATGCAGGCATTCAAAATAGGCCATTTCGGGTTGGTAGCCGGCCTCGACGAGGGTTTCAAAGCCTGCCTTGACGAGTGCGCTGGCGCCGCCGCAAAGCACAGCCTGCTCTCCGAACAAATCAGTCTCGGTCTCCTCCTTGAACGTGGTTTGGATGACACCCGCGCGGGTGGCGCCGATCCCTGCCGCCCAGGCCAGGGCGATTTTCTTGGCCGAGGGGTGTTTCCCGCCAGCCTCCTGTGCGACGGCAATGAGCGCCGGGACGCCCTTGCCCTCAACGTACTGTGAGCGGACGACGTGGCCGGGGCCTTTCGGGGCCACAAGGGCGACATTGACACCGCCGGGGGGGACGATGAGGCCGGCATGAATGGCCAAACCGTGGATGAAGAGCAGTGTGTGGCCCTCGTAGAGATTCGGTTCGATGTCTTTTGTGAACACCTCGGCCTGTTTCATGTCGGGCAGCGCGATGAGCAGGACATCCGCTTTTTGGACGGCTTCGCCTGTCTCAAAGACTTTGAACCCTTTTTTCTTTGCGGCTTCCCATGATTTGCTGCCCTTGTAGAGACCGACTATGACATCGTAGCCGCTGTCTTTCAGGTTCAAGGCGTGCGCGTGGCCTTGGGAGCCAAAGCCGATGACGGCGAGCGTCTTTCCCTTTAGAACCTTTGGGTCGGCATCTTTGTCTTTGTACACTTTTGCAGGTTGTTTGGACATGTTATGATGTTGTTGGGTGTTTGGTGTTGTTGTGATATTTGAAGAGTTATTGTTTTAACGCGAAAACCAGCCTTTCCTGTTGGAAAATTCCTGAAATTTCCCATGAAATAGAGTGTTTTTGCGCATCGGCATGGCATTGGACCTTTTCCAAGACGCTCACGTCCGTTCAGGACAAAAAGAACAGGCGACATGGCGGAAATCGACACGGAACCTTGGCTTTTGTTCGGATTGGAAACGCATTTTCTTCGCTTTTTCAAGGTTTTTTTGAATTTTTTCTGTGCCCGGCGTCAATCCTCTTCTTGTTTCTCCGGACAATCCGGCGCGGGAGCAGCGTCGACAAGGGCGTTTTCGGTGGGATTCTCGCCGCGAGCCAAGGCGACTTTTCCTGTGCGTGCCAACTCAAGGATCCCATAGTTTTTCACAAGGCGCAGGAAGGCGTTGGATTTTGTCTCGTTCCCCGTGAATTCGATGATGAGCGACTCGGGGGTGACATCAATGATCTTGGCCTGGAAAAGCCCGGCAATTTCGATGAGTTCGGAACGTGTCTGCTTGGAGGAACGGACTTTGACGACGACAAGCTCGCGGGAGACAAAATCCACCTGATTGAAATCCTGGACGCTGATGACATTCACGAGTTTGCCCAGCGCGCGCACGCAGCGGTCAAGCGCGGCCGCGTCAGCCACCACGGTGGCGGTGATTCTCGAAAGGCCAGCCGTGAAGGTGGGCGCCACGTTCAGGGTTTCAATGTTGAAACCGCGCCCGCTGAGCATCCCGGCCACACGGGCGAGCACTCCAAACTTGTTTTCGACAAGCGCCGAAAGGGTGTGTCTGTTCATGTTTTTTTGGGTTGCAAATCATTGCCGCGCAATGGTGGACGAAGAGGGACTCGAACCCCCGGCCTTCTCGGTGTAAACGAGACGCTCTAACCGACTGAGCTATTCGTCCTGTGGGTGTCGCGTCGGACTGTCCGGAAGGGTGCATGTGGTTCTTCCAAAGGCAAGCCGGGAAGCGCGCAAAATGGGTGAATGGGGGCAAATTGGTCCCCTCCACGCCCTTTTTCTCGACTTGGCGCCTGGTTCCTCATTCAAGGTGGGCATGAGTTTTGTGCTGGAAAAACCGCCTGTGTTCGCCGAGACGCCCGATTCGCTCGCGGCCCGGCTTGTTGCGATTGGCGAGAAAGCCTTTCGCGCGGGGCAGGTGTTTGACTGGCTCTATAAAAAGCGCGTGTTTGCCCCGGCGGACATGAAAAACCTGCCGGTTTCCCTTCGCACGTGGCTTGCCGGGACTTTTGATTTTGAGCCAAACCAGCCCGTCCGCGAAAGCATTTCGGGGGATGAGACCCGCAAACACCTGCAGCGCCTGCGCGATGGTTCGCTTGTCGAGACGGTCTTGTTGAGCGCGCCCCGCGAGGCGGAAAGCGAGGATGGAGGCGCGGATGCGGAAGGTCGCGTGCCCTCGGGGGCGGGTGCCGTGACGGGGCATTCCCGCCGTCGTCTCACCGTCTGCCTTTCCACGCAAGTCGGCTGCGCGATGGGGTGCCGGTTTTGCGCGTCGGGCCTTGAGGGATTCTCGCGGAATCTTTCCGCCGGGGAAATTGTCGGCCAATTGCTTTCCGCGCTTTCCGTTGCCGCCCGTGAGGCCGCCCCAAAAACGGCGCGCGATGTGGTTTCCGGTGCTGGCTCCCCCCCTCCCGCCGTTCCGGTGCTTCCCGACAACATTGTCGTCATGGGCATGGGGGAGCCGTTCGCCAATTACGACAATCTTCTGGCCGCGTTGCGTGTGTTCAACGCCCCGTGGGCTCTTGGTCTTGGTGCGCGGCGTGTCACGGTCTCCACCTGCGGTCTTGTGCCGCGCATTCTCGATTTTGCCCGTGAATCGCTTGGGACACGGCTTGCTGTCAGCCTGCATGGGGCCACCAACGCGGTGCGCGAGCAAATCATGCCAATCAACAAGACTTGGCCGCTTGAGAAGCTGCTTCCTGCCTGCGAGGTCTTTTCCCGTGAGCATGGGCGCATGCTTACCCTTGAATACATCCTGATAGACGGGCTGAACGACTCCTCCGGGCAGGCTTTGGCTCTTGCCGGCATTGCCGCGCGTCTTCATGCCCACGTCAACCTCATTCCCTGCAATCCCGTCCCTGGCCTTCCGTGGCGGCGGCCGCCCAGCGCACGCTCGGCCCGTTTTTTTGATATTTTGTGCCATAGGAACATTTCGGCCACCTTGCGTCGCGAAAAAGGTGCCGGCATTGACGCCGCCTGCGGCCAATTGCGACGCCAACACGCAGCGTGAGTTTTTTGCCGCCGCGTATGCTGGGATTCATGTCGCCAGTCCCAAAACCTGTTTTTTCACCCGCCCCGGCAGGCTGGTTTGAAGGGCTGGATTACGTTGTACGTTGTGCTGCGTACCACGTTTTTGGGCGAGTGCGGCACCTCGTTGCTGTTTGCGGAAGGTTCCTAATATTCGTATTTCATTCCATATTGCGTCTCCGTGGGACGGGAAAATCCATCAAAGACGGGCATCCCATGCGCGCGGCGTCTTGGAGTGTGGCACTTTTGTGCCGTTTTGGGCACCGCTGGCAAAGCGGGATGCGTTGGAATGTTCGAGGGATTTGGAAAGCGGCGGGCGTCACCGCACTTCAATGAATCAAAATTAGCCTGATTCGGTGCACCGGCAAACCCGACAACAAAAAAGTGGGGGAGGTCCCCCACTTTTTTGAAAAGCATCGGCGCGGAAAGACCTTTGCCGCGTCATGCAAGGGATCCTGCCCGGGACTAAACGTTTTCGGGCACCACGTATCCCTTGCGATAGGTGCCGCGGGCGAGGATGTTCGCCTCGTCGCTATTCGTGAACTTTTCGGCTTTGCCATCAAAGAGCAATTGCCGGTTGCCCGTGCGGCAGGCGATGTTGCCGAGGTGGACAAGCGTGGCGCTTTTGTGGCACTGCTCGGGGTCGCCATTGGCGCCTTTGCGAGTGCGAAGGGCCTGCACGAAATTTGCCTGATGCTCTGGGTCCGGCATTTTGCCACCTTCCTGCGCGACAACCACGGCTT
Organism: Puniceicoccales bacterium; assembly: GCA_031256995.1. Taxonomy (GTDB): domain Bacteria; phylum Verrucomicrobiota; class Verrucomicrobiia; order Opitutales; family UBA953; genus CALNBE01. The sequence continues at coordinate 8,643 of JAIRPL010000036.1, read as the reverse complement.
TTTCCCCGTGGGTGTTTTTGTTGTAGCTTTTGGCGTCAATGACCTGCCATCCTCCGCCGTGGCGCCCCAGATACATGAGACCTTTTGTGCCGTAAATTTCTGTGCGTGTGGATGTTAATTTCCAGTCCGGAAACAGGTTCGGATCTCCGCGCACGTTGCCGGGGACTTTGCGCATATAGGGTGTGGCGATGCCGTTTTCGCAGGTGAGCGTGAATTTTCCAAAGTCATAGATGATGCTTTGATATTCGGGCGTCTCCCGGTCGCTGCCATAGGCGTGATTGCCACCCCAGGCATACACGGATTGCGGGTGGTCGGGGTCGCCGATGACCATGCGCGCGAGATCCATGACATGCGAGGCATCGTCGGCAAGGCTGCCACCGCTGTAAGCCCAATAACCAAGCCAGCCGCCGCGATCGTCTATTTTCACGGCATTGGGGTCAAAGTTGGTAAGCGGCGCCGGACCGACCCAGCGCTCCCAGTTGATCCAGTCCGGGGCTTTTTCCTGCAGGGGTTTCCGTTTGCCTGGGACGTCGCCAAGAAGGTTGTAACATTTTACGGCGACGATGTTCCCGAGTTTTCCGTCGGCGATGTACTGGCGGGCGCTGAAACCGTACGGGGCGCTGCGGTTTTGGAAACCGACTTGGACGACGCGGTTGTACTTTTGCGCGGCCTTCACCATCTGGCGTCCCTCGAAAATGTTGATTGACGGGTTTTTTTCGACGTAGACGTCCTTCCCGGCCTGGCAGGCCCAGATCGTGGCGAGCATGTGCCAGTGTTCGGGAGTGGCGATCCAAGCGACGTCAATCTCCTTGTCGGCAAAGAGTTCGCGCATCTCCTCGGTGACCTTGGGTTTCTTGCCGGTGAGTTTCTCGACCGCCTTGGCGGCTTTTGCCAGCTTGCTGCGGTTGACATCGCAGACGGCGGTGATGGTGACGTTGGCGTTGTGCTTGGCGCAGCTCAGGATTGTCCGCAGGCCGCGGCTGCCGCAGCCGATGAGGGCCATGTTGATGCGCTCATTGGCGCCGATGACATTGTCCGCGCCGTGGAGCGGCCGTGCGAGGGTGAGGCCGGCGCCAAGGAGCGCGGAATTTTGGAGGAAGTTACGTCTGTTCACGGTTTGTCTCTATGGGTTGATGTGGTGTGGATTGGCGGGCAAATGCCCCTTCGGGAGCGCGTGAGACAATATCGGGTTTGCTTTGTTGCAAACAACGCGGAGGCCTGCGTGCGATTTGCCGTCGAAAATGCCGCGGAGGGAAACACGACGCCCGGCATGGGCGGACGATCGGAAAGGCGGGCGCGGGGAGAAACGCTGGATGAGCTGGAGGCGCGAGGCTCTGTCCGGGTTTGACTTGGCCCGCCCGGTACGGCAAACGGACCGGCATGGCAAACGAGACGCAGGCACCCAGATCTTTCGACGAGAATCTTCGCGAGCTGGAGGCCATTGTGGAATCCTTGGAGCAGGGCGGAGACTCTCTGGAGACCCTGCTTGAGCGGTACGAACGCGGGGTGAAACTTCACGCCGAATGTCAAAAGACACTGCAGGCGGCGGAGTTAAGAATCGAACAGCTGCGCGTTGACGGCGAAAAGGCCACTTTCGTGAAACTCGATGTCCCCGCCGAGGAAAGTCCCGCATGAGTCCGCCAATGTTTTCCCTGGCGGTAAAAATGGAATGTTTTGATGCTCCCTGGCGCCCATGACGATGCTCCTTGGCTCCCGTGAGAAACGTGTCAAGGCGCGCCTCTTTGGCGTGCTGGCATTGCTTGCCGCCTTTGGTCCGTTTGCCACGGACATGTATCTGCCCGCCCTGATTGAAATCGAAAAAGATCTCGGTGCGGCACAGGGGGCGGCGCAGGGGACGCTCTCGATATTTTTTCTCGCCGCGGGCCTTGGGCAGCTTCTTTACGGCCCGCTTTCGGACCGCGCGGGGCGGCGTGTGCCGCTGCTGTGCGGCACGGCGCTGTTTGTCGTGGCCTCGCTGGCCTGTGTGTTTGTTGAAAGCATTGGGGAGATGATGTTCTGGCGGTTTTTGACAGGACTTGGGGCCTCGTCGGGGATGGTGCTCTCGCGCGCTGTCATTCGTGACAAGTTTGACGGCGATTCCGCGGCGGATGCGTTTTCGCTGATGATGGTGGTGATGGGGGCGGCGCCGATACTGGCCCCGCTTTGCGGCGGGCAATTGCTGCTTGTGGCGCCGTGGCGGCATGTTTTCTCGGTATTGGCGGGAATCGGGCTGGCGGCATGGGCGGGGGTGTGGTTCGGGCTTCCGGAATCGTTGCCCAAGGCGCGCCGCGCGCAAACCCGCATCCTTGGCGGGGGAATTTTCCAGAACTATGTGTCCTTGCTGCGCGACAAGCGCTTTCTTGGCCTCTGTCTTGTCCAAGGGTTCAACGCTGGCGCGTTTTTTGCCTATATCACCTGCTCATCCCGCGTTTTCATCGGGGACTTCGGGGTTTCCTCCCAGACGTTTGCGTTCTTTTTTGGAGTGAACTCGCTCGGGTTGCTTGGCGCATCCTGGCTGAACCGCCGTCTGTTGCGCCGCCATCCGCCGGGGGAGGTTTTGGGAGCGGGGCTGGCGGTGGTGATGATTGTGGGATTTTTGCTCGCGCTTGCGGCCTTCACCGGCACGGGCGGGCTGGCGTTGCTTGCGGTGCTGCTGTTTCTGACGGTCGCCTCCAACGGCATGGTAAGCCCCAATTCCACGGCGCTGGCACTGGCCCCGCACGGCCACAACGCGGGCGCGGCCTCGGCCCTGCTTGGCGCGCTGCAATTTGCGGTGGGGGGACTCGCCGGAGGTGTGGCGGCGGCATTCGGCGGTGGCACGGTCCCCATGAGCATCGCCATCTGCGTCTGCTCCACGGCGGCCTTCGCGGCATACTGGCTCTCGCGCGACACGCGGCGCGCCCCATCCGGCGGAAATCGACCGCAGGCGGCATGGGAGGCGGGGCCTGAGGCTCCGCGGTGAGAGAGGCTTGGACGCGCGCGGTGGCGATGCCCGCCGGGGTTTCGCTACACGGTTGCCCGTCCCCAGCTTTGCGGTTGAATCGCGCGGGCATGGACGAAATCCGCATCAATGGAATCAAGATTTTTGGGCACCACGGCGACCTGCCGGAGGAGGTCCGGCTCGGGCAGATGTTCAAGGTTTCGCTGGTCTTGGGTCTCGACACAGGCCGTGCGGCCGAGGCCGATGACCTGTCGCTGACGGTGGATTACGCCGCTGTGATCCGCCGCGTGGAGGACGTTGTGCACGGCCCCTCCGTCCGCCTTGTCGAAACGCTTGCCGAGCGTGTCGCGGCGGCCGTCCTTGGGGGATTCCCTCTTGTGCAAACCGTGTCCGTCGAGGTCGGGAAGCCGTTTGCGCCGCTCGCCTCGTTTTTTGAGGAAGTCTCCGTGAGGATATTCCGGGAAAGGACCCGAAAACCGGCGTCCCGGCAAAAAGCCTCGCAGGAAAAAACAAGGCCGGTTCACTCTTGGGAACGATGAGACAAGTTTTGTTTTTGGGGGACATCGTCGGCGCCCCTGGCCGGAAGGCCGCGATGGAGGAAGCGTCGAAACTCGCCGAATCACTTGGCGCGGATTGGGTCGTGGCCAACGCGGAGAACGCCGCCGGCGGGTCGGGCATCACCGCCACCATCGCCAGTGAATTGACGGCGGCGGGCATTCACGCCCTCACGCTGGGCGACCATGTCTGGGGACAAAAAGGTTTTGAGAAGGAAATCGGCGCAATCCCGTGCCTGTGCCGTCCCGCCAATTTGCCGGAGGGAAACCCGGGCGCGCCATACCTGCTGCTTGATCACCCGCGCGGCGCCGGCCGTCTGCTGGTGTTCACGGTGCTTGGCAGGCAATTCATGCGCCAGCATGTCGCCTGCCCGTTCGCCACCGCCGACCGCATTCTCAAGGAATTGGAGGGGCGGTACGACTGCTCGTTGGTCGAAATCCATGCCGAGGCCACATCGGAGAAAATCGCCCTTGGCTGGCATTTGGCCGGGAGGGCCTCCATCGTGGTCGGCACACACACGCATGTCGCCACGGCGGATGCCTGTGTGCTGCCGGGCGGCACAGCCTACCTGACCGATGCCGGCATGTGCGGGCCGCACGAGGGCGTCATTGGACGGAGCAAGGAGGCGGCCATCGGCGCGTTCCTTGACGGGATCCCGCGCCGCCTCGACGTCGCCACGGGGGATGTGCGCCTGAACGGGTTTCTCGCCGAACTTGATGATGCCGGGCGCGCCACGAGTGCCCTGCGGGTGGAATGGAGCGCGCCAAAGCCATGAGTCCCCCAAACCTGTTTCCATTCCCCGCCAACACTGCTTTTTCACCCACCAACCCCCTGTTTTCATGAATCTTGACGACTTTCGTGCGGAAATAGACAGAATTGACCGCGACATCATCCGGTTGCTCGAAAGCCGGCAGCAGCTTGTCGCCAAGATCAGCGAGCAGAAACGCGCCAGCGGCGTGGGCGCCTATGTCCCGGCCCGCGAGGAGGCCATGCTTGCCAATTTGGAACGCATTGCCCCCGCCAGCCTTCCGCGCCCGGCGTTGCGCGCCATTTATCGCGAGATCATCTCCCTTTCGGTTGGAACGCAGATGGGACGGCCTGTCGCATATCTTGGCCCCGAGGGGACTTACACGCAGCAGGCGGCACGGAAAAATTTTGGCTCCAACGTGGAGCTTTCCCCCATGCGCACCATCCCCGACGTGTTCGCGGCGGTCGAGCACGGCGAGGCGGCCTATGGCGTCATCCCCGTGGAAAACTCCACCGACGGCGCCATTGTGCACTCCCTGGACATGCTGGCGGAAACAGAACTGAAGATCATCGCCCAAGTCTATCTGAACATTGAGCACTGCCTGATCGGGCGCGGCCCGTTGTCAGCCGTGCGCCGTGTCCTTTCCAAGGACACCGCCATCGCGCAATGCCGCGGATGGTTGCAGCGCAACCTGCCTGCGTCCGAGATGGAGGCCGTTGACAGCACGGCGGCGGCCGTGCGCCGCGCCTCCGAGGACGCGTCCTGCGCCGCCATCGCCTCCGCCATCGCCGCGACGCTTTACGATGTGCCCATCCTCGTCCAGGGCATTCAAGACAAGAAGGACAATGCCACGAGGTTCCTTGTCATCGGTTCGCAAACCACCCCCCCGAGCATGATTTGCGAGGAAAAGACCAGCCTCGTGCTTTCGCTGAAGCATGAGCCTGGCTCCCTGCAAAAAGCGCTGACACCGCTCTCGGAAAACGGCCTGAATCTCACGCGCATCGAATCGCGCCCCAACCGCCGGAAGGCATGGGAGTATCTGTTTTTCATTGATGTCATCGGACACTGGGAAGACCCGCGCCTGCAGACCGCGCTGCGCAAAATCACGGATGCCTGCCACTTCGTCAAATGGCTCGGCAGCTATCCGAACACGACACCTTAGGGTTCCGATCGCGGCCGGGATGGCGTGCGCAACTCCGTCATCCCCCAAGGCAGGCGTGTCCTGCCCGCGAAGGTCCATAATTTCCCATGGACATTTTTGCGTGTGTCGCTTCCTTGCCGCGCCGCTTATGCAAGCGAACAACAACGAAAGGACGCGCGGGATCTTCGCGCGCGCCACACGGGCTGCCTTTGGCGCGCTCACCTTGTTTGCCGCCATGTGCACGGAAGCCGGCGCGCAAGGCGTCATCTTCCGGGGCATGGGGGCCGTGAATGAGTCGATGGGCGGCGCCGGAATCGCGGCGCCACTGGATTCCATGGGCGCGATCTACACCAACCCGGCGGCTCTTGTGGACCTCCCCTCAAACGAGGTTTCCTTTGGTCTTGGCGGCCTGATGCCGGCCTCATCGGTTTCATCCAGCTATGTCGGCCCCGCCGCGGCGGCCTATGGGGAGCGTTATGGCAAAACAGACAGCAAGAGGGAGACCTACTACACGCCCTCGTTTTCCGTCGCCCGCCACGTTGGAAAATGGACGTTCGGTGTCTCCACCGGCGCCATCGGGGGTGCTTCCGCCCGTTACACCCCGTCCGGGGACGGCACGAATCCGATACTCGGCACCTACGGAAAATCCTCCAAGGTGAAAGTCATCGAACTGATGCCCACCGCGGCGTACAAGTATAACGACATCATTTCCGTGGGCGTCACAGGCGTTGTGGGGTGTTTCGCACTGGCCGTGGACCCGATGCCATTCGACCGCCTTCCGGCGGAACCGGATGGCCCGCTTTACCACAGCCGGACGGACTATACGTTTGGAGGGGGCGCGAATGCCGGAATTTTTCTCAACCTCGGGAAATACCTGCCCGGATTCAAGACAGGGTTTGTTGTGAAAAGCCCCGTGGTGGCCGAGCCGTTCCGCTTCTCCGGGGCAAGCACTCCGGACTCCACGGGGTACTATCGCGAGACAAATTTCCGTTTCGCGCTGCCGCTTGTGCTGGGCTGGGGCGCGTCCTACACACCGCACAAGGATTGGCTCCTCGCCTTGGACGTGCGGTACTTTGATTACGCCAACACCCCCGGTTTCAAGCCGGCGAACGTGATCGACGGGCAAGGACGCGTCGCCGGGTTGGGGTGGGACAGCGTGTTGTCCGTCGCGGTCGGCGTCCAGTTTTCCGTGACTGACGATATCAAGCTCCGCGCGGGCTATTGCTGGAGCGAAAATCCCATCCCCGGCGAAGTGCAGTTTGCCAATGTCGTGGCGCCGCTCTTCATCCAGCACGTCGCCAGCCTTGGCCTTTCCTACACCATTGCGGCGACGAACACGGACATCGTCCTTGGCTATTCCCATGCCTTCAGAAACAGCATGGATGGCACGGCTAAAAGCGGCCCGGGCGCCAGTTTTCACGTAAAAAACACTGTGAGCGCCGAGACCTTCTTCCTTGGCCTCACCCAGCGGTTTTGATTTTGGTTTGTCCGCGCGAGGGCGGGGCAGGGTGCCGCCGGCCTCCTTTTGTGAAAAACAAAACGGGGCCGGTTTCCTTGTCATTTGAATGGCGGAACTTTTGTCACGCATGAATGTTTGCGAAGGCATGTCTCCCCTCCCTCTATTTCGTGAATTTGCGGCGGCATTTTTTGCCGTTTCCGCACTGGCCCTCGTCCATCAGCCAGCGGATGCCGTTGCCGCCCCGGCGGCTTCCTCGACGTGCTGTCCGGCCGATGTTTCCACTCCCGCGCCCGTGGCCGGGGTGAGGCACGTCGTCCTTATCGGCGTGGATGGTTTTGGCGCCTATGCCTGGGAAAAGGCAAAGATTCCGAACTTGCGGTTTTTGGCGGCCAACGGCGCGCTTACACTCAACGCCCGCACGGTCCTTCCCACCATCAGCGCCCCCAATTGGGGCACCCACCTCATGGGCGCGGGGCCGGAGTTGCATGGTTGGACTTCCAACGGCGCGCGATCCCTTGAGCCGCTGGTGCGCAACGAACGGGGCCTTTTCCCCACGGTGTTTTCCATTGTTCGCGCCGCGCACCCCAAGGCAAAACTCGCCGCGTTCTACGATTGGGGTAGAATCCATAATCTCTTGGATACCGACGTGCTTTCCCACGAGGTTTATGTCGGTTGCCTTGATGGAAAAATCACACGCTTCAAACGTCCTCGCGAACATCCACGCGCCGCCAATGCCGGGGACTCGCCGCGCGGGGTAAAACGGACGGATCAGGAATTGGTTGAGGAGTACGAGGCCTCAAGCAAGGAGGTGACCGCCGCCGCCGCCGAGTATATTGAGAAGGAAAAACCGCTGCTTTCCTTCATTTATCTCGGGGCGCTTGATGAGACCGGGCACAAGCTCGGTCATGACACTCCCGCCTATTACACCACGCTCGCCAATGTGGATGCCCATGTCGGTCGCATTCTCGAAGCCATTAAAAAGGCGGGGATGGAAAAGGAGACCGTCATTATCGTTGTCTCTGATCATGGCGGCGTGGGACGCGGACATGGCAAGAACTCAAAACTCGAAACCCAGATTCCATGGCTCATTTGGGGACCCGGCATCAAGCGCGGGGTCACAATGAATTCCGCTGTTCTCAACACCGACACCTCCCCGACCATCGTTCGCCTTTTGGGCCTTCCCCAGCCTCAGCCGTGGCGAGGCAAGCCCGTGGAGGAAGCCATTGCAAAATAGGATTCCGCTCTTCCTCCCACAGCTTTCTCTCGTTGCCCCCCCTCTCCCATCCGCCCCCAACCTTTGGGGGCTTCTTTTTTCGCCCCGCCCCGCCTCCCCTTCTCTCCTGTTTTTGCCATGCTTTTGTGTCGCAGGTTTTTCATGCCGTTGAGGGTGTTTTTGTGGTTTGCCATTGTTGTTATGGCGGCGCGGGAGGTTGTGGCGGAAATTGCGCGAGATGCTGTTGTTTCGGAAGGGGATGTGGGTGGGGGCCGGGATGCGGGAGGTTCTGGGGTGTGGCGGGGGGTGGCGGCGCCTGATTTTCGTGGGAGCGCTCCTGCGGTGTTTGCGCAAACGATTGCGGGGGCGGGGCTTGTGTCTTTACCGGGGTTTTCCTCTGCTTCCGTGGGAGGGGGGGCTGCGGCTGTTGGGGGTATCCAATCCGCGCCGGTGAATGGCAATGGGGGGGAGGCGGAGTTTTCCACGCCCCTTGGGGGCGGAGGGGGCGCGCAATCCGCGCTTGTGGCTGGCAATGAGGCGGATGCGATTGCGCCGGAGCTTTCTGCTTTGGCGGCTTCTTTGGGCA
>JAIRPL010000072.1 GCA_031256995.1 Puniceicoccales bacterium | reverse complement strand
CGCCGCCCCCCCCGCCCCCCCAGCCAAGGCATCAGGCAAAACAAAAGCCCCCGAAGGCAACGCCGAAACCAAAACCGCAGAAGAGGCGGAAGAGGCGAGAGCTGCGGAAGAGGAAGTGGTAGAAGAAGAGGGAGTGCCAGAAACAGAGGGAGAAACAGAGGTAGAGGAAGAGGGAGAGGGAGAAGTAGAGACAGAAGCAGTGGTAGAAACCGAGGCAGAGCTAGAGGCGGAGGCAGTGGCAGAGACAGGGGCAGAGGTAGATTTAGAAGTAGAGGCAGAGACCAGAAGTGCCGGCGCGGATTCCGTCAAAACCGCCCCCAGCCGCACCCCTTCCAACGAAGCCTTCGGCAACGCCCCAAACCTCCACGAACCAGACGGGGCGATGGCGAGGGGGGGCTGCAGTTCGGAGTCTGAATTCTGGAAAGTCTCCCCGGCATCTTGGGCGGCAGCAGCAGTGTCCCGCGCATCCCCCGCAGCAGCGTCCCGCACCGCAGCCACCGCGACAATGGCAAACCATAAATACATCCCCAAAGGCATGAAAAACCTGCGACACAAGAGCATGGCGGAAGCAGAAAGAGGAAACAAAGCGCGAGCCGGGGTTGGGATGGACTGGGAATCGGGTTGAAATATGAAATGGAAGGGAAGGGCGTGTTTTTTCAGGGGGCGGTGGCGGTGAAGGCCCCCATGTCGATGTCCCCGCCCGGCCGCACGGTGAGCGTGCCGTTGATTTTTGTGGTGCCATCCTTTTCGACGGTCATGGCGTTGGAACGACTGGCCTCGCTGGTGCCGTTGCCGAGCATGAAGAGAACTTTGCTGGGTTCGGTTTTGTTGAAGGCGCCAAGAGCGATCTGGCGCGCTTCTGTCGCTTTGGTCAAATGCCCTATCGCCGTGGCGTCTTCCCCGCTCGCGACCGAACGCGTGCCCAGTGCGATTGACCAAGAGCCGCTGGCAGAGGAATAAGCGCCTATCGCTTGTGAGGCGTGATTGGTTGCGAGCGCATTGTCACCGATGGCCATCGCGTGATTTGCCGTCGTTTTTGCAACAGGCCCCAACGCCACCGAGTAGGGGCCAGCGGCGGCAGCAAGACGGCCCATCGCCGTGGCGTCTTCCCCGCTCGCGCCTGAAGATGCGCCCAGTGCGATTGACCGAGAACCGCTGGCAGAGGAATAGGGACCTATCGCTTGTGAGGCATGGTTGGTCGCGAGCGCATTGTCGCCGATGGCTATCGCGTGATTTGCCGTCGTTTTTGCAGTGGGACCCAGTGCCACAGAGTAGGCGGCAGTGGCGGCGGCGATGGAGTTGTGTCCATGGGCGATGCTGTAATTTCCAGCCGAGGAAGCATTGGTTCCCATCGCGTTGGAGGAATAACCGCCGGAAACGCTGTGATAACCTATTGCATTTGTGAAATCGTTGGTGGTTAGAGAATACGGACCGAGCGCAACGGAGGCGTCACCTGCCGCCCGGCTGGAAACACCAATCGCAATGGCATCTATGACTTCTGATTTCGCCCAGCGCCCGACAGCGATCGCATTTTCTCCGGTGGCATTTGTATCAACTCCGATGGCGATGGTCCCCCAAGTGGGAGCGTTGGCGTTGTAGCCTAATTCCAGTCCTTCTCCCGGCCCGGCAGCGGATTTCAAAATCAGTGCGCTTCCTCCGCTTCCGGCGAGCGCGACGCCGCCAATGGCTTCCAGAGAAACCCTTTGCCCGCCCACCCAAATCGCGGGTGTGTCGCCGCTGGGGTCTATGATGATCACGGGATTATCGCGGTCATTGGGATGAAAAAAACCGAGCCGCCCGGAGGTATCCAAGGCCATCAATGGCTGAATAAGACCCTCGCCGTTGCCCGGTTTGTTCCAATACCAGACGGCGTCGGCGGTGGTGGCCGTCTGGTCGATGTATGACACCCCGTCCTTGCGTGAAAAATCCAACGCGTAGGGAGCAAGCGTGACACCTCTGGAAACGGTCGTATTCGCGCCTGTCTGGTTTTCATCAACGACGCTGCCGCCGGTGTCTTTGCCGCCGACGGCAGGCAATCCGGCATCAAGCGGCGTGCTTGCCCCAATGACATCGCCGAAAACGGGCACAGGCAACGCCATCGCGGCGGATGCAAGAAACAGGCCGGAGGCAACTGCCGTCCTCAGGGTAACGAGATTTTTCATAACGAGAGCAGGTGCGAAAAACAGGCGCGCATGTCAAACGAAAATGGGTAAAGGGCGGACGCACGCTTTTAAACACAGGCGGCAACTCATTCACCGGACGTTTTTTATCCAACGCAATCAGGATGGAGGATTCCGTCAAGACGCCTTCCGTCAAGGCGTCCCTCCATCATTCCTTTTCTGGCGAGTACTACCCCTGCAAGCTTCGCGCCGTTCACTCAAATTGTGTTGATGGCGACCAGCTTCCGCGGACGTCTTGTTTTTTGAACTCCCAAAGCACTGCGCGGAAACGGCGTTGTGAGTGGATAAAAAAGAAGCCTGCGGGGCGCGAGGGAGGGCGGTGCGCCACCGCAGGCTGTTGCAGTGTCCGACGCGACCCTCGGTGTGGGGGGAGGGCGTTTTTGCGTCGGAAATTCCTTTTCATTGTCTTATTTGCCTGAGAAATGCTTGTCGATGGCAGGCACGAGGTGCTCGACGCAGGAATTGGTGTGCACGTTGGCGACTTCAATGATCACGGCGCCCTGGGGGCCGGCCTGCTGCCAGTGGTGCTCAAGCTCGCGCCCGAGTTCATTCCATTCACCCGGATTAAGTTTTGTGGCGTGTTTTGCCGTGACCGGTGTGGAGTGGCTGGCCGGAATCTTGATCTCGGGGAATTGGGTCAGGTTATCCGTGCCTTCGCCGACGGTGTAGGTGCTTCCGCCGAGCACATACCAACCCTCCATTTTTGCGGGCATGTCGGTGGCGGGTTTTTTGTGCCAATGCTCGGGGAGCATCTGGCCGGGGAGCAGGAAAAGAGGCTGGAACATGTAGAGGCCCTTGCCGTCGTTCTTTTCGTGGTTGCGAACCATGATGGCGGCGAGGCCGACCTCGGTGAATTTCCCTGTGCCGTAATCGCTAACCCAGAGCTGCCCGCGTGTTTTTTCGTTGATCGGGAAATTGTGGAATTTGAGGAGTTTCAGGACGGCGTCCTTCGCAGCCTCGGTGTTGAATTTGCCGTCCTTGTCGTAGAACTGTGCATTGTCGAACTTAAGGCTGGCGCAGCATTTATCGTTTTTCACTTTGGACTTGGGGCAGGTTTGGTTTGGAACGGCGATGTTTGTTTCCCGCGCGGTGACGCAGACGCAGGCGGAAAGGGTGGCCGCGAGGGCGCAAACGGAAAGGAGGGTGGCGATTTTTTTCATGTGTGTTCTGGCGTTGATGTGTTGAAAACTGTCGGGAGGTCTCCCTCAAAAACGGCGCCAAAATTGCGGGTTCGCGGCTCTCTGGCAAGGCGTTTTTACGGGACGCGGGGTGTGCGCGGGTCATTCACGCCATGGGCATGAGTCCGGCCGGGCGGCGCGGAGTCCCGTCTGCGCGGCGGACTCAAGGGTGGAGGGAAGGAGGGGAAATGTCCAGTCGCCCGCGATGCGGATGCCGGGATGTCCTTGAATGGCGTTTGGGACATCGGTTTCCGAGGGTGGGGTTGGTGCCGTCTCTGTTTTTGCAAGCCACGAGTGAAGAAACTCGTTTTGGGCGTTTCGCGCCCCGGGAGTGGCGGCGTAGGTTGCGAACGGGGTTTTGATGACGAAGGCGGCGGCGATGTCGTTTTCGGAAAATTGGGGGAGAAGTCGCGCAAGCTCAGCCCGGACACGGGAGAGGATTTCGGGCTGGGGGAGGCGCATCCATTCCCCGGGTGTGCTGAGCGTGAGGGCATGGTGATGCAGGGTGGCCGGGGTGTCGGTGCCGGGCGTTGGCACGCCGGAAAAAATTCCGGATGTGCCGGATGCGGAGGGCGCCTCGGTGAAGAGCCATTGCACGGGAGAGTCCAAAAAGGCGCAGAGGTTTCCGGGAATGAGGGGGCGGCGCGTGAAGAGGTGGATGTTCAGGATGGGGTTGGTGGAAAAGGCGGGGGAGTGTCCGCCGGGCATTTCCCCGGCTTTTGGCGAGGCCGGGCCGGGCTGAATGGCGGCCGAACCGGCGCCGGCCGGCGTGCAAGTCCCGTTTTTGACATCGGCCAGGATTTTTGCCGTCGCGGCTTGGGGCGTGGCAAGAATGAGCAGGTCGGCGGGCACCGCGGTGCCGTCGGCGAGGACGACGCAGAGAGGGGCCGGCCCGGCATTTTGCCGGCAATCGACGGCGTGGACGGGCGCGCGCAGGCGCAATTCGCCTCCGGTGGCGCGGAGGGCGAGCGGAAGTTCCGGGAGGAACAGCGAGCCAAGGGAGCCTTCCTTGGCGGCATAGATCGCGGAATCCGAAGCGCGTTTGCCAAACAGGGTGCGGCGCAGTGTTTCGCAAAGGAGGCGCGCGGAGCCTTTTTCGAGAGGCTCGTTGAGCGCGGCGAGGCAGAATGGTTCCCAGATGGCGCGAACGGCCCCACGGGGCTGGCCATGGCGTGCGAGCCAACAGGCGGCGGTTTCGTCCGGGCGGGGCAGGGCGGCCTTCCAGAGCCACGCGAATTTCAGCTTTAGCGCCAGGCGCAGGATGGCGAGGCGGTCGCGATGGCGCAGCTCGCCAAAGGAGGCGAGGGCGGCGAGCAGGTGAAGAGGGGGAGGCAGGAACGGCGAGGCGGAGAGGCGGGAGGAGGCGCCGGGGGAGAGGTAGGGGATGTCCATGCGCGGGGGCTGGTGGAGTTTTTCGCGCACCCCGAGGATTTTTGCGACGTGAAGAAAATTGTCGTAACACCCAAAAATGGCGTGGTGCCCGTTGTCCACGCGAAGACCTTCCGCGAGGCAGGCCTGGCGCGGCGCGGGGGTTTCCGACGCGCGTCCTCCGATGCGGTCCGCCGCCTCAAGCAGGATGACGTTGTCGCCGTCAAGCGCGGCCTGGGCGGCGGCGGCGATTCCGGCGATCCCGGCGCCGGCGATGACCGTGCGGCGCGGCTCGGGAGGCGGTGTGGCGGGAGGGCGTTCGCGGCGCACGGCGAGCAATGCGCGGATTTTCTCAAGCTTGCCCAACCGGATGCGCGTGGCCGTGTGCCGAAAGCCGCTTGCGCGGATTTTTTCAAGAATCCGCTCGTAAAACGCCCCCATGAGGCGCGCGGCTTGCAGTGCCGCGAAATCCTCCTTTGGGAGGAGTCTTCTGGCCTTGTTGAAGTAGTGCTTGGCGCGGAAGTAGTGAAGGTGGAAAAGGCGGCGAAGGGCGGGAGGGCATTCCGGGGCGGCGAGATCCTCCGGCCGCACACCGAAGGCCGCCATTTCGTCCCGCGGAAGGTAGACGCGCCCAAGGTCGCGATAATCCTCGCCGGCATCGCGCAGGATGTTTGTGAATTGCAGCGCATAACCGAGGGCCTCGGCGTATTGGGAGGAGCGTGGCGAGACGCAGCCGAAAATGTGGATGCTGGCGAGGCCGACCGCGCAGGCGACACCGTGGCAGTATTGGTGCAAGGTCGCGGAGTCGGGGTAGGGCGCGTGGGTGATGTCCATCGCGCACGCGTCAAGGATCTCGAGCAAGGGCTGCATGGGCACCCGGTGTTCCTCGACAACACCCTTGAGTTCCACGGCGAGCGTGTCGTGAGGGGGGGCGCCGCCGGGCGCGGCAAAAAAACCCCGGATGCTGGCGCGCCAAGCGTCAAGGGCGGCGTGGCGTGCGTCAGCTGTCATGCCAGGCTCGTCCACAATGTCGTCGGCCACCCGGCAAAAGGTGTAGAAAACCTCCATGGCCCGGACGCGCGGCGCGGACAGCCCCGCGATCTTGAATGCGGTGGCGAGATTGGATTTTTTTCTGGAGGAAGCCTGTTGCAGGTCGTCGGTCGCTGGCATCAGTCAGGAGGGGGGAGGTGGGAAGGAATCCTGGGAAGCTGCCGCCGCGAGCAAATTTTTCGCGGTTTTCTGGTTTTCGTTGAACGCGAGAGCGGGCAGGATGCCCCGCGCATGGAACTTTTGCCCAAATCCTTGAACATCCTCGTCGTCGGCTCCGGCGGGCGCGAGCACGCCTTGCTTCAGGCCTGCCTGGCCAGCCCGCTTGCGGCCACGGTCACGGCGGCTCCGGGCAACGCGGGCATGGCTCTTGAGGCGCCCTGCCATCCGCTTGATTCGGATGATCCGGCCGCGATTGTGGCATTGGCACGGAAACTTGGCTCCAATTTCGTCATTGTCGGGCCGGAGGTGCCGCTCGCCAACGGCGCGGTGGACGCGCTTGCCGCGGCCGGGATCACGGCCTACGGCCCCGTGCGGGCGGGCGCATTGCTGGAGGCCAGCAAGACGCACAGCAAGGCATTCTTGGAGCGGCATGGCATCCCGACGGCCCGCGCGGCGAAGTTTGCCGCCACGGCTCCCGCGCTTGAATACCTGCGCGCGCACCCACTCCCGGTCGTCATCAAGGCGTCAGGCCTTGCGGCGGGCAAGGGGGTTGTCATTGCCCATGATGCCGCGAGCGCGGAACGCGCCGTTCGCGACATGCTGGACGCGCGCGTGTTTGGCGAGAGCGGCGCCGAGATCCTCATCGAGGAATTCATGGAAGGCGAGGAGGCCTCAATCATGTTAATGGTTTGCGGGACGCGTTTTGTGATGCTTCCGCCGAGTCAGGATCACAAGCGCGCGCACGATGGCGACACGGGGCCGAACACCGGGGGCATGGGGGCGTATGCGCCGGCCGACGTGGTGACGCCCGAGGTGCGCCAGCGTGTTGTCTCGGAGATCGTCGAGCCGACATTGCGGGGGTTGGCCGCCGAGGGCGTGGATTACCGCGGGACTCTCTATGTCGGCATCATGGTCACGGCGGAAGGGCCGAAGGTCGTGGAGTTTAACGTGCGTTTTGGAGACCCTGAATGTCAGGTCCTTTTGCCGTTGTTTGAGACGGACCCGGTGCGACTTATGCATGATTGCGCCACCGGCGATCTGCGCCCTGCGGATTTGCGTTTGCGCGATGGCTCCGCGGTGATCCTCACCCTTGCCGCGCATGGTTACCCAGGTTCGGTGCGAAAAGGGGATCCTATTTCATTGCCCGCCCCCGAGGAAATGCCGCCCGCCACGCAGATTTTGCATTCCGGGACGAAATTGGGGCCGGAAGGGACGTTGCTCACGGCGGGGGGACGTGTGTTGGGGGCGGTGGCGCGAGGCAAGGATCTTCATGAGGCCGTGGAACGTGCCTATGCGCTTGCGGCCAAAATCCATTTTGACGGGATGCATTACCGCCGGGACATCGCCGCCCGGCAGCTCAACCGTTCGCGGGCCTGAGTTTTTTCCCGGTCCAGGATTTTCCATAACAATACAAAAAACAACAACATGCATATTTATTTTCTTGGGATTTGTGGAACGGCGATGGGAAATGCCGCCCTGCTCATGCGCGAGCTTGGCCATGAGGTTAGCGGCGCGGATACCGGCATTTATCCACCGATGTCCACCCAGCTCCGCAAGGCCGGGGTGGAAATCCTTGAAGGCTGGGATGCCGCCCGCCTGAAGAGGCTCGCGCCAGACCTTGTTGTCGTTGGCAACGCCACGAGCCGCGGCAATCCGGAGGTTGAATGGTTGCTGGAGGCCCGCGCGGTGCGGTATGTCTCCCTGCCGGAACTTCTTCGCAAGGAGGTGCTTGGCCGACGCCGCAATATCGTCGTCGCTGGCACGCATGGCAAAACGACCACCACCTGCATTGCCGCGACGCTGTTGCGGGACAATGGCGGCAATCCTGGCTGGTTTGTCGGCGGCGTTCCGCGCGACCTGCCGGGTGGCGCCGCGCCGGGGGAGGAAGACTCGCCATTCGTCATAGAAGGAGACGAGTACGACACCGCCTTTTTCGACAAACGCAGCAAATTCATCCAGTACGAGCCGGCGGTTTTTGCCATCAACAACATCGAGTTCGACCATGCCGACATTTTTCGCGATCTTGCCGACATCGAACGCACATTTATCCACGGCACGCGGCTTGTTCCGCGCAATGGCGCCATCGTCGCCAATGGTGATGATTCCGTGGTTGAGCGAGTGGTGGGCGGGGTGACGTGGTGCCCGGTTGTGCGCGTTGGAATCGGGGAACATTGTGACGTCCGCATCGTCGATTTCAGGGAAGGTCCGGATGGCGCGGCGTTCACGCTTTTATGGCGTGGCGCGGTGTGGGCCAAGGTGCGCTGGGCCTTGCCGGGGCTTTTCAATGCCCGCAATGCCGCGATGGGCGCGACCGCCGCCGCATTGCTGTTGCGCCCGCGCGACCCCTCGCAGCTGCGCCTGGACATCCTTGCAGGGTTTCAAGGGGCGAAGCGCCGGCAGGAACGCCTGGTTGCAACGCCAAAAGTCACGGTGCTGGAGGATTTTGGGCATCATCCAACCGCCATCGCCTCGACGCTTGAAGCCCTGCGTTTGCGCTATCCAAACCACCACATTCACGCCGCCTTTGAGCCGCGGAGCAACACCGCCGTTCGCGCGTTGCTGCAGGACGCCTTTGTCGCCGCGCTGGCCATCGCGGACAGCATATGGCTTGCGCCTGTTCACCGAGGCGAGAAACGGCCTCCAGAAGACCGTTTGAACACCAAGGAAATGGCCGAGGAGCTGGTTTCGCGCAACCGCACGGCCGAGTTTGCGACAAGCAACAAGGCATTGTTGGAAATGCTTCGAGCCGCCGTGGACAAAGCCTCAAGGAAGAATCCTCACCTTGTCGTGTTTTTCAGCAATGGTTCCTTTGATGGAATCGTCAGCAAATTCTCCGACGCCATAAACGCCCTTCCCCAAACCAGTTTGGAACTGGGTGTCTGAGGAGGCCATTGACAGAGGAGTTTTGAGCGACGGGATGAGCCTTCTTTTTTCAAGCGGGTGAATGGCGTCCTGATTGCGGAAATCGCCAAGCAGAATCCTTATTACGCTGTGTTCCGTGACGGTAGCTTCGCCTCCGACTCCGCGATGGGCAACTTCGAGCAGGTGTTCAACACCTACAGCCCGAACACGATAAGGAGGGTACTGTGACGCCGCAAAAGCCGCCTTACACCCTCACGGAGAAAGCCGCCGATTATCTGGCAAAAATCGTGGAAACCGTGACGCGCCTGGAATTCGGCACAGAGTTCAAACGCGACATAAAGCTACACCGCGAAAACCGCGTGCGGACGATTTACTCATCCCTTGCCATTGAGGGCAACACACTCTCGCTGGGCGAAGTGACCGCCGTCATAGAGGGCAAGGTCGTGGCGGGCAAGCAGGCGGAGATGAAGGAAGTCAAGAATGCCTACGAAGCCTACGATAAGATTATGACGTTCAATCCCTACACTGTTAAGGATTTCCTGAAAGCCCACAAACTGATGACCCACGGGCTTGTGGCGGAAGGAGGAAAATTTCGAAGCGGCGATGTTGGCGTATTTGACGGGAACGTTGCCGTTCACATCGGCGCGCGTCCACAGTTCGTGCCGAGGCTTGTTGAGGACTTGCTCAAATGGGCGGAGGTTTCGGAACTGCACCCCGTATTGAAAAGCGCGATATTGCATTACGAAATAGAAACCATGCATCCTTTCGCCGATGGCAACGGACGCATGGGAAAGCTCTGGCAGACGCTCGTTCTCGCAAAATGGAACGCGATATTTGCATGGATTCCCATGGAGTCCGTGCTTTATGAAAATCGCCCCGAATACTATGCGGCGATTGAGTCCGCGCAAAAAGTGAACGATTCAGGCGTTTTCATAGAATTTACGCTTTCCGCGATTTTGGAAATCATCGCGGAACAATCGAAGCACCAAGTCAAGCACCAAGGTAAGCACCAAGTCGATCTCACCGACACGCAAGTCTTGGCACTGAAATCGCTTGCAGATAAACCGTTATCGCGCAATGAAATTTTTACCGCAATCGAGATGAACGGCGATTCCCGCGCGTTCAAGCGGCACATTGCGCCACTGATTGCGACAGGTTTGATTGAAATGACCGTTCCCGAAAAACCCAACAGCCGCTTGCAAAAATATAGACTGACGGACACGGGGAAAGCGGGAGTAAACAAATGAAATTCGGAATGCGGAATGGAGAAAACCGTGAACAATAATGTAGTCTTGGATAAAAGTAAGATGTTTGCCACCTACAGCCCGAACACGATCAGGAGGGTGCTGTGATGGATGGGGAGAAACACTACGCACTGCGTAGCGAAACGGCGGAGACGTTGGGAAATGAATAAAATCTCCATGCGTTTTTTTGACGACCGTGAAGTCCGCGCCGTTTGGGATGACGCGCATTCCAAATGCTGGTTCTCCGTGTTGGACAACGTCCTGAATCTTGCGCTGATTTTTAAGGCGAAGAGGGTGAGTGGAAAACGACCTTGGTGAACAAAAATCCCGAAAGGCCAAGGAAAGCGGCGAAGAGAGCGCCGGGCATGGCTTGTCGCCTTCCTCGGATGTTTCGGAATTTTGGCTCACAGGGATTGCGCCCCCGCTCTCTTATGACCTTGAAAATCCGCGCAATTTTCCGGATTTCATCTTTTCAAGCCCGTGTTGGGAGAGGGGGAGGGCTGGCACACCGCGGCTGGCCAGTCCGTGACTTGAACGCAGGCGCGGTGTCCGTGTTTTTACATCACGCCGCGAGGGCCGCCGCCTCGGTGACGATGGCGGTGAGTTTGGCGCCATCGGCGGCGAAGGAACGAATGCCTTCGGCTGTTTTTTCGACCGCCATCGCGTCGCTGTTGTGGAGCCAGCGGTAGGTTTTCTCGTCGAGCGAGATTTTGGAGATGTCGGTCGCCGCCGCGGTATCCGGGGCCAGCATGCGGGAAACGGGGACGTTGGACTTGTTCAATTCATCCAGAAGATTGGGGGAGATTGTGAGCAAGTCACTTCCGGCGAGGGCGAGAATTTCGCCGGTATTGCGGAAGCTGGCTCCCATGACCTCGGTTTTGTAACCGAATTTCTTGTAGTAATTGTAGATTTTCGTGACGGACTGGACTCCGGGATCCTCGGTGCCGACGTATTCCTTGCCGGTGTTCTTCTTGTGCCAGTCATAAATGCGCCCGACGAAGGGCGAAATGAGACGAACGCCGGATTCAGCGCAGGCGACGGCCTGGGCGAACGAGAACAGGAGCGTGAGATTGCAATGGATGCCTTCCTTTTCCAGTTGTTCGGCGGCCTTGATTCCTTCCCACGTGGAGGCGATTTTGATGAGGACGCGCTCGCGTGTGTCAATTCCGGCCTTCTGGTAAAGGGCGGTCAGGGCGCGGGCTTTCGCGATGGTGCCCGCAGTGTCGAAGGAGAGTGTGGCGTCGACTTCGGTGGAAACGCGACCGGGCACAATCTTAAGGATCTCAGTGCCAAACGCGATGAGCAGCGTGTCGATGATCTCCGTGGTGGAGCGGCCTTTGTTGTCTCGTATCGCCTTGTCAAGCAACGGGCGGTACTCGGCCTTTTGCACGGCCTTGAGTATGAGGCTGGGGTTTGTGGTCGCGTCGCGCGGCTGAAACTCCTTGATGGTGGCGAAGTCGCCTGTGTCGGCGACGACAGTGGTGAATTGTTTGAGTTGGGAGAGTGCGGTGCTCATCTGGCGGATAAAGGCTGCGGAATGTGTGTGCATGCGGGGCATGTTTCAATGGAAAACTGTCGCCTGGTTGTCTTTGGCAGAGGCGGAATGAAAATCCAGTCCGCCGCGCGGGCGCCAAAAAACAATGCCTTGGTGTCATTCCGAGCCTTCTTTGAGACAGCGTCCGCGCAATTTTCCAGTTTTCCTGATGTTTCGATGCAAAAAAACGCCCCTCCTTCGCGGGGGGGGGCGTTTTGTGGTGTTTGGGCGAATAACCCTGGGCGGGAGTTTCCCGGCCTTGCGGTCATCCGTTGGCGGGCACTGTGCAGATTTTTATGGCGTTGGCCAGGGAGGTGACGGGATCGCGACGGGCCGCAAATTCTTGGGCGACGAAGTCGCGGTATCCTGTGCCGTGTATCGCCTTCATGATGGCGGCATAATTCAATTCCTGCACATCCTGGGCCTCAAACTCGTTGCGCCCCGGGTTTCCGGCGGTGTGATAATGCCCAAAATATTGGTGGTTCGCGCGAATTGTGCGGATAATGTCCCCCTCCATGATCTGCATGTGATAAATGTCGTAGAGCAGCTTGAAATATTCCGAACCGACACGTTTGACCAGCTCGACACCCCATGCCGAACTGTCGCACAGGTACCCCTTGTGGTTCACCTTGCTGTTGAGCAACTCCATGACGACCAGTACCTTTGATTTTTCGGCGGCGGCGGCGATTTTTTTGATGCCCTCGGCGCAAATTTCCAAGCCCTGTTCGGCGGATTGGCCATTCCGGTTTCCAGAGAAACAGATGACTTTGGAGACGCCAGCCGCGGCGCACTCCTGAATGCGGTGGATGTAGTCGGGAACCAGTTTTTCGTGGTTTTCGCGCCGGTTGAATCCTTTGCCGATGGAGCCTGGCCCCCAGGCCAAGGAGCAAACGAGACCATGTTTTTTCACGGTTTCCCAGTCTTTGGGGTGGACCAGGTCGATACCCTCAATGCCGAGCTTTTTGGAGACTTCCGCAAGCTTGTCCACAGACATGCGCCCGTAGCCTGTGCAAACCGCATGGCGGAATGTGGTGCCGGCGGATGGGGTTCCGGGAGCTTTTGCGCTGGCGGCGGCGGCTTTTGCGCTGGCGGGCAGGGCGTTGAGCGCGGCAAGGGCGCTTGTGGTCACAAGGGTTTTGAGGGCATGACGTCGATTCATAGGAATCGCCGAGCGAAATATGCCACAGTTGAAACGCAAGACGTTTTGCGTCACGTGACGGCACATCGGCGGACATGCGAGGGCGCGGACAATGAGCCGGGCCACAATTTTCACCGGATTTTGCCATCCTCCCGCCTGTACGCTTGCGCGCGGGACAGGGCGTGGTTTCCTGCCACGGGACAAGGGCGCGTCCGCGCCGCGAAAAAAGATCGGAAACCCATGCAAATCGTAGAAAAAGCAGGCGAGGATGCCAGAAAACGAAGCGCCGTCACAACGGATCTTCCAAACGGCGGCACATTTTCGACCTGTGACGCCTGGGTGCCGGTTCCTTCCGCCTCCGCCGCTGCCACGTTTGACGTGGAGAGGGTTCGCGCCGATTTTCCAATTCTTTCAAGGCAGATCGGCGGGCATGCGCTTGCCTACTTAGATAACGGGGCGAGCGCGCAAAAGCCGTTGTGCGTCATTGAAACGCTGAATCGCTATTATAGAGAACACCATGCGAACATCCATCGCGGGGTTCACCGCCTTGGCGAGGAGGCAACCTCCGCTTACGAGCATGCGCGTGAGTCGGTGGCGCGTTTCTTGAACGCCGCCTCCTCCCGCGAGTGTGTTTTCACACGCGGGACCACGGAAAGCGTGAATCTTGTGGCCGCCACCTGGGGGCGCGCAAACCTGCGCGAGGGGGACGAGATCCTGCTTTCCACGATGGAACACCATGCCAATATCGTTCCGTGGCAGGAAGTTGCGGCCCAGACAGGGGCGGGGATTCGCGTGCTTCCCCTGCTTCCCGACGGCTCGCTGGACATCGAAGCCTTTCACAAGTCGCTTTCGCCCCGCGTGAAACTTCTGGCCATCACGCATGCCTCCAACGTCCTGGGGACCGTGAATCCCGTGCGCGAGCTTGCGGCCGCCGCCCATGAGGTGGGGGCACGGGTGTTTGTGGACGGCGCGCAGTCCGCCGCGCACTTCCCCGTGGATGTCCGCGCGCTTGACGTCGATTTCTTCGCATTTTCCTCGCACAAGGTTTGCGGCCCGACGGGTGTCGGCGTCCTTTACGGAAAGGCGGAAATCCTCAACGCCATGCCTCCCTATCAATTTGGCGGGGACATGATCCGGGTGGTTGATTTTTCGGGCACGACCTATCGCGAGATCCCGGAACGTTTCGAGGCCGGGACTCCCAGCATCGCCGATGCCATCGCGCTGGGGGTGGCGCTTGACTACATCACCTCGTTGCGCCCCGGCGCCATGCATCACGAGGAGTCCCTTTTGCGGCGGGCCACCGACGCGCTTTCCGCAATCCCCGGCCTGCGCATCCTTGGCACGGCATCCGAAAAGGTCGCGGTGCTCTCCTTCGTCATGGACAAAGTGCATCCGCTTGATGCGGGGACCTTGCTTGATGCCGATGGCATTGCCGTGCGCACGGGCCATCACTGCGCCATGCCGTTGATGAAAACGCTGGGCCTGCAGGGGACAATCCGCGCCTCATTCGCCTTCTATAATACCCACGAGGAAGTGGACCGCCTGGCCGCTTCGCTCCGGCGCATTCGCGGGATGTTTTGAACGCCATGCCGCCGCGCGCGGCCGGGGGGCTGATCGGGAGGGGCAGTGTCCCGGAGGCCCTTTCCCCTTGTCAGCCGGGGCGCTTCGGGGCTACCCTGACGGCGCAATGATGTTATCAGACCATTCCTGTGCGGGCGTTCGCAAAGTGCGCGTTCCCACCTCATTCCTGCTTGCCTCTTTCTTCCTGTTTCCAGCCCTTGGCGCGAGTGCGGCGGATGCCCCCAAGGCCGCCGCCACGGCAGCGGCAAAACCAACCCCGGAAAAGGCCGCCCCGGCCATGCCTCCCGCGCAGGTCGGCGTCATTGAACTCAAAAAATCCCCGATTCCCGTCCTGAAACTCCTTCCGGGGCGCGTGAAATCCGTGCGTGTCGCCCAAGTGCGCGCCCGCGTGCCGGGTGTGCTTCTCAAGCAAAAATATGCCGATGGCGCCGATGTGAAGGAAGGCGACCTGCTTTTTGAGATTGATGCCGCCGTTTATGAGGCCCGCAAGGCGAGCGCGCTGGCCAGTGTCGCGCAAGCCGAGGCTTCCATCGAGCGCGCCAATGCCAATTTCGCGCAGGCGACGCAGCTTGCCGCCCGTTATCGCGAACTGATCCGGACAAACGCCGTCAGCCAGCAGGAGCTGGATTCCGCCGTATCCGCCGAGCTTCAGGCAAAAGCGGACGTGGCCGGGGCAAAGGCGGGGTTCCTCGCCGCCAAGGCCGCGTTGAAATCCGCCGAAATCGACCTTGGTTACACAAGGGTCACCGCCCCCATCTCCGGCCGCATTGGGCGTCCGTATGTCACGGAAGGGGCGTTGGTGGGGCAGGGGGAGGTCACACCCTTGGCGGAAATCAACCAAATCGAGAGCGTGAACGTGGACGTCGTGCAGACGGCCGGGGAGCTGCTCGCGCTGCGCCAGAAGGGGGGGGACAATCTCGAGCGGATCAAGATCAAGCTGCTCGTCGATGACGTGGAATACCCGCATGAGGGCAAACCGCTGCTTTCCGAGATCGCCGTCGAGCCGACCACCTCCAGCGTCACTTGGCGCGTTGAATTCCCCAACCCCCGGAAGCATCTCTGGCCGGGGATGTACGTGCGTGCCCGCTTTGCCTATGATGACGGTTCCACGGCCTTCCTGGTGCCCATGCAGGCCGTCAAACGCGATCCAGCCACCGCCGCCGGGAGTGTCTTTGTCGTGGGGGCGGACAACAAACTTGCCGTTCTTCCCGTGCAAACCTCGGAATCCAGCGGCCCCTACTGGGTTGTGCGCCAGAGCGATGTGCTCAAGGAGGGGATGAAGCTCGTTGTCGAGGGCGCCGAGCGCGCCATGGCGCGGCTTGCGGCTGGTTCCACGGTCGTCCCCACCCCCTGGGTTCCCAATCTCCCCAAGCCAGGCGTGGCGCCCACTCCTTTTGAAAGGTAGGCCGTGCCGCGGTTCCCGCAGGCGCGGGCACGGGCGGGAGAGATCTTTCAACCGCCCGCCCTTCCCAACCACCCTTTCCTCCATTCATCCCTCCGCACAACAACCTGTCAACGAACAAGATGAAAGCACTTCTATTCTCAGGGCAAGGTGCCCAGAAAGTCGGCATGGGCAAGTCCTTGTACGACAATTCCGCCTCCGCCAAGGCTCTTTACGACAAGGCCGAGACCACGCTTGGCATTGAATTCAAAAAGATATGCTTTGAGGGGCCGGAAAACCTCCTTACCGAGACACGTCATTGCCAGCCAGCCCTTTACGTGCAAGGTTACGCCATCGCGCAAATCTTGCGCGAACGCGGCAAACTTGAGGGTTTGAAGGCCGCCCTCGGGCTTAGCCTTGGCGAACTCACCGCCTACGCCTTTGCCGGCGTGTGGGATTTTGAGACCGGCCTGAAAATCGTCGCCGAGCGCGGGCGTCTCATGCAGCAGGCTTGTGATGCCAGCAAGGGGGGCATGGCGGCGGTGGTTGGCGGCTCCATTGACGATGTGCGCAAACTTGCCGCCGCATTCGATCTCGACATCGCCAATTGCAATTGCCCGGGGCAGACGGTTCTTTCCGGCGATTACGACCGCGTGCAAAAGGCCGCCGCCGAGGCAAAAAACCATGGGGCCTTCAAGCTCGTCAAACCGCTCGTCGTGGCGGGCGCCTACCATAGCCGCCTGATGGAGCCGGCCCGCGCCGCCTTTGAGAAATTCCTTGCGCCAGTTGAGTTTCACACGCCATCCATCACCGTTCTCACCAACACGACCGGGAAAGTGATTTCCGAACCGGAATCGCTCAAGCATGCCTTGGTGCAACAAGTTGTGAGCACGGTGCTTTGGGAGGATTGCCTGCGCTCGGCCGCCGCCGCCGGTTGCGAGGAGTTTTATGAATGCGGCCCAGGCGGGATTCTTGCCGGGCACTTGAAACGCACGGTCCCCGCCGCCAAGTGTGTTTCAATCAACGAGTTCGCAGAATTCCCGGCGTGAGTGGAGCGTCTCCCCGGCTCGTTCCATGGGGCAAGGAGGCGGGGATTGGCCGGACGGCATGCGAAAGTGTCCGCTTTTGTCGGCGCCCCGCGTGCCGTCGCGGGCGGTGGACTTGCCATGCGCGATGGTGCTGGCAGTCTGGCCGGCATGCCTGATTCAGGGAAACCACTTGCCCTCCTGTGCGGGGATCCTGCCGGGGTGGGGCCGGAAATCATCGAACGCTGGCTGCGGGAGGATCCTTCGCGGGCCGAAGGGTGCGTGGCGGTCGGGCCGCGCCGGTGGCTGGAGCGCCTCCCGTGCGCCGTCATGCCCGTCGGCGCGGTGGATTACGTTGCCGGGCCGGGGCGCCCGGACGCGCAGGGTTGGCGCGTCGCCTGGGACGCGATGGAGGCCGGCGCGGCGGGCTGCCTGGAGGGGCGGTTTCGCGCGGTTGTCACCGGCCCCGTGAACAAGGCCGGGTTGGCGTCAATCGGCTATCCCTTTCCGGGCCAGACGGAATTTTTCGCCTCGCGCTGGGGGGGCATGCCGGTGATGGCGTTCGCGGGAGGGCGCCTGCGCGTGGTGCTTGCGACATGGCATATTCCATTGGGCGCCGTTCCGGGCGCGCTCACGCCGGAGGTCTTGGGGCGCAGTGTCCGCGCCGCCGATTTTCTCGCCCGAAAGCTTTCCTTCTCCCGCGCGCCTTCCCCGGCTGATGCCGCCGGCGGCACGGCTCCACGAATCGCCGTTTGCGGACTGAACCCCCACGCGGGGGAGGGCGGCCTGCTTGGCAATGAGGAGCGCGACCGCCTTGACCCGGAGCTTGATGCTTTGCGGAAGACCTTCACGGGGCTTTCCGCGAGCCTTCCCGGCGACACCGTTTTCCACCGCTGCCTGCGCGGGGAGTTTGATGTCGCCATCGCGCTCTACCATGACCAGGGCCTCGCGCCGCTCAAGACCCTCGAGTTCGACCAAAGCGTCAACATCACCCTCGGCCTGCCGTTCGCGCGCACCAGCCCCGATCACGGCACCGCCTATGCCATTGCCGGGAAGGGGATTGCCACAACCACCAGTTGGGACAACGCCGTCCGGATCGCCCGCATGCTGGCCGCATAGGCGCCCCGTCGCGCGTGAATGCTTGCAAAGCCATGGCCCGCAGGCAGGCTTGTGCGCGCAAAATTCTCCACTTCAACAGATAGAACGCAATGTCCGTATCCGACGACAAACCCGACACCCGCGCTGGTTTTAACCTTTCCGCGCTTCAGATCGGTCCTGAATGGGCCACCAGCGAGACCCCGCGCGCGCCCTCCGTCCCGAAGAATTTCCGCGAGGAACGGGATGACCGGGGCGCCTTCCGGGGGCGTGATGCCGGCGGCCGGTTTGGCGGCAACCGCCCTCCCCGCCGCGATGGTCCGCGCCGGGATGGGGCGGGTGGTTTTGGCGCCTCCAATGGCGACGGCGCGCGAACGGACAGGCCGTCCTTCAACAGGGGGCCGCGTTTCGGGGGCGACAATCGCGACCGTGGCGGGCCGCGCCGCGCCCCGGCCCCCGGTGGCGACGACGGTTTTCCGCGCGCCGATTTTCCGCCGCGTGGTTTTTTCCAGGACCCGCTTGTCGAGATCTCCTTCTTCCCGGAGGACAAGCCCTTTGGCGTCCTCACCAAGGCCATCAAGGCCTCATTGCGCACCTATGAGCTTTTCGAGATAGCCCGCCTGATCCTCGACAAGGACGACCGCTTTGTCGTCGTCTGCCGTCCGTTTGACGCCGAGCACAAGCCCGAGGCCCGCCTTTACCAGTCCATCCCCGACGGCCTGCCGTTCCTCTCCGAGTCCGATGCCATCGCCCATGTCCTCCGCAATCACCTTGACCTCTTCGTCGAGCGGAGCACGGCCACCGTCGAGCCGCCCAAGGGTGTTTTCCAGATGGTCTCAAAATGTGGCTTCACGGGCGAGATCCTTGGTCCGCCCAATTACCACGGCTACCAGCAGGCTCTCCGTGAGCACCATGCCGCGCGCCTTTCCTCCATGCCTTTCGCGCGTTTCACCTCGCGCATCGAGTCCGTGCGCGACAAGGAGGCCATAGACAAATGGCTCCAATCCAAGACGCAGGTCACGCGTTACACCCTCAAGAAAATCCCGGATGGCGCCGAGGCCGCGCCCGCTTTTGACTCCCTGGAGGCTTTGCGCAACCACCTGCTTGCCGGGCGCAAGGGCGAGATTGTCCGCGCCGTGCAACAGGCGCGATTCCCGGGCAAAAATATCGCGCTTCTCCCCGTCGGCCCGCTGCGTTCCGCTGTCGAAAACGAGCTTTACCGCCAGCGCCGGTCCCCGTTCCTCTTCTCCAATTTCCTGCGCGGACGCCTTCGCAAGCTCGGTTTCCTCATCTTCAAGCGCGGCTCCAAGGACGTCACCTACATCTCCATCGTTGAGCGGAAGTTTCGTCAGCCGGGCACCGTTTTCGCCGATTCCATCCAGCGGGTTTTTGACTTCATTGAGCAACGTTCCGCGCGGAAGCCCTATGTGAAATTCGCGGAACTCCCCGAGAAGTTCCTTGGCATCGCGCCCGGCGCCCTTGCGGCGCGGGATGACGTCCCTGCCGGCCCCACGGCGACGCCGGCCCCGGCGGCCGGTTCGTCCACGGTGAAGCCCAAGCCCGATGCCGCGCCTGCGCCGGAGGTGGCTTCGACTGCGAGCGATGGTGGGGAGGCTTCCGTTGTTTCCGCGCCTGAGGCTGCCGTGGCACAGGATGCCCCTGCCGCCGAAGGCTCCGAAAATGTTCCCGCCGCCGGCGAGGGTGATGCCCCTGCCACGGGTGCCCATGCCTCCGTGGTTTCGGAAACCACCGGGCAGGCCTCGCCAGACAGCGGCTCCGAGGCTCCCGCCTCCGTTTCTGCCGCCCCCAAGACGGCGCCCGCAGGGAATAATTCCGCGTCGACGGGCGTTGATTTCAACAACCCGGAGATTCGCGAGCTTTTCAACAATGTCCGTTGGCTGGTTGCCGAGGGCTATGTCACGGAATTTTCCGACGGCGGCCTGTTTGCCAATCCGGTTCGCGCCACCACCCCGCAGCCCGTCGCCGCCGTTTCTGCGAATGATGGCACCGCTTCGGATGCGCCGCCCCCGGTTGTCCATCCGCAAAAGAAAAAGCGTGATCCGCGCGATCGGCGCCAGCGCCAGGTTTCCGCCGATGGGACCCCCGCCGGTGGCGCCGTTTCCCCGGCGATGGCCGCCGGGGAAGGGAAGCCGCCTTCCGAGGAATCCACGGGCGAACCGGCTTCCGGACCTGCGCCGGCCGCCGCCGATGCCGCCCCCCAGCCTGCTCCCGCCGCCGATGCCGCCGCCCAGCCTGCTCCCGCCGCCGATGTCCCCCCCCAGCCCGCCGCCGATGGGGATGGGGAGGCTTCCGCCCGTGCCGCATCCGGCCCGGGGGTGGAATCCGCCGCCGTTGCCGATGCCGGTCCGGAGGTTTCCACCTGCGCCGCCACCGCTGGCGGATCACCTGCCGGGGATTGTGGCGTGACCCCGGATGTTGTCCCTGCCGCGGATGCCGCCGGCGCTGTGGAAGGTGCGGCCAATGTCTGATTGTCAGGCCGGGATCCCCGCCGCCCCTCTTTCGGGGCGGCGTGTCGTCGTCACCCGCCCTGAGGGGCAGGGGGTCGCCGTGCTTCGCGCCGCCTTGGAGGCCCGTGGCGCGGTTGTCCTCGAGATTCCGCTGCTTGAGGTTGAATACACCGCCAATCCCGCGGAACTGGGGGATGCCTGGGACGACATGGGAAAATTTGACTGGCTTGTCTTCACCAGTGCCAACGGCGTGCGCGGTTTCTTCGAACGCTTTTTTGAGACATTCAACGACATTCGCGCCCTCGGGCTTGCGCGGATTGCCTGTGTTGGCGACGCCACGGCCTCGGCCGTCCGGCAGTATCACCTGAACGTGGATTTTCAGCCGGCGGACGCCACCGCGGCGGGGATCGCCAGTGAATTGACCCAGCGCGAGGACATCGCCCATCTGCGCCTGCTTGTCGTCACTGGATCCCGCAATTCCGACGAGCTGCCGCGCGCCCTTGAGACCGTCGGGAAGGCCATTGTGCAAACCCTGGCTGTTTACGCCGTCACGGAGAATGATGCCGGGCAGCTGGATGCCACCGAGTCTTTCCGCCGTCACGGGGCTGATGCCATTCTCTTTGCCTCGCCCTCGGCCGTGGAATCCTTTGTGGCGCAGGCGCGGCACCTCACACCCGGCAAGTCCGCGCGCCAGCCGAAGGCCGTCGCCATCGGCCCCTCGACCGCCGCCTCGCTGCGCGAGCACGGGATTCCTGTCGCCGCCACCGCCGCAAATCCGGCGCCGGAATCCTTTGCCGATGCCGTCGTGCGCTCCCTTGCCCCCGCCGGTTGAGTGCGTGGAGATGCCAACCGCCCTTGCGCTTTTTTGCCATGCCTTTCGCCCTGAATGCCGGACAGCGCCGTGTTCCGCCCCATCCGGCTTCCCGGCTCGATGGCTGCCGTTTGTCGCGTTGATCCCCGCCCGCTGTCACAAATTTCGCCGTCCTTAGAATGACTCTTTTCCAATCCTACCTGCTCGCCGGTTCCATTTTCCTGTTTCCCGCCCTTGTGCCGCTCGCTTTGGGCGCGCGGGCGCTGCCGTTCGCCATTGCCTTCTCCCGCTCCGGCTTGGCGGCCGTTCTTTGTTTTGGGGGGGGCGCGCTTTGGTTTCTTGCGGGCATCCATATGCTCGGCGAGTCCGACCTCGCGGGTTTTTCGCGCAGTCTCTTGATGGGTGTTTTTGGGGCCGCCGCCCTTCTTTCGTTCCGTTTTTTGCGTGATTTTCTCGCCGTGCGCGGGCTTGGCATTCTTTTGCTGCTCCTCGCCCGTGCGTTTCTCGACGCCGGTTTCATGCAGCATCCGTACAATCTGGCGCTTTCCGTGGTGTCGTATTTCTTTGTGCTGCTCGGGATCTGCTGGGGCGTCATGCCCTATCGTTTTCGCGATTGGGCCGGGATCCTTCTGGCGACATCGGCTCGTGCCCGCGCCACCGGGATGGTTTTGGTCTTTGCGGCGCTTGGCTGTTTCGCGTGCGCCGGCTGGGTTGCGCTTTCCGGCCCTCCCGCGTGATCCTGGCATGGAGCCGCTTTCCGTCCCGCGCCTTCCAGCCGCTTTTTGCCGCGCCATCCCTCATCCATCACGGATTTCCGCAAATTTTGTGTTTTCATCATGAAGTTTCAGTCACGTCCATTGCTCCTGCTTGTCTCCGGCCCGGCCGGGAGTGGCAAAACCACCCTTTGTGAACGCATGACCGGGGCTTTCCCGGAGCAAATCCGCCGTGTGATAACCTGCACCACCCGCCCACCGCGCCTCGGCGAGCGCGATGGTGTCGACTACCATTTTTTGGGCGTGGAGGAGTTCCAGCGCCGCGTGGAGGCCTCGGAGTTTCTCGAGCACGCCCACGTCCACGGCAACCTTTACGGCTCCCTCAAGGCGGACGTCCACGCCCACCTGGACCAGGGCTTTGATCTTCTGCTCAATCTTGATGTGCAAGGCGCGGCAAAAGTCCGCGACGTGGTCCGCGATGACTCCAGGCTGCGCTCCTCGCTGGTCTCCCTCTTTTTGATGCCCCCCGATCGCGTGGAACTTCAATGCCGCCTCAAGGGCCGGGGGCTGGATTCCGACGAAAACATCGCCAGCCGTCTGAAGGTTGCCGAGCACGAGATGCTTCAATGGCCGCATTACGACTATTGCCTCCTGAGCGCCGACCGCGCCTCGGACTTTGACCGCATTCGCGCCATTTACCTGGCCGAGAAAATGCGCGTCAAAAACTGAGACCGCACCCCGCGCCGTTCCTGAAAACATTTGCCAGGATTGCCGCGGCCGCTACACACCCGGTGGGAAACACGCCAACCATGCCAATGTCTGATGACCGATGCGCCGCCGCCGGCGGCCTGATCAACGAGGACCACCTCTTCTACAAGCCCGCGCACGTTTTCTTTCCCGAGCACGCCGCGACCGCCCTTACCTACGACGACGTTTCATTGGCGACACGTTACACCGAGGTGCTGCCGCGCCAGACCCGTCTGGACACCTCGCTTTCCGACCGGCTTTCCCTTTCCCTCCCCATCCTTTCCTCGGACATGGATACCGTGACCGAGGCCGAGATGGCCATCGCGATGGCCCTCAACGGCGGTCTTGGCATCATCCATTACAACATGTCCGCCGAGGCCCAGCGCCGGCAGGTTCGAAAGGTGAAATGCCACATCCACGGCATGATCGCCGACCCCGCGACGGTCACCCCGGACCTCGCGATCGCCCAGGTCCTCGAGATCATCGAGGAAAAAGACTACAAGTTCACCACTTTCCCCGTCGTGAACCACAAAGGGGAGCTTCTCGGCCTGCTGCGCGGCAGCGCCGTTCGCGAACGTCACAAACACCTCTCCGTCGCGGCCGTGATGATGCCGCGCGCCAAGGTCTCCACGATCCTCGACGACGCCCTTGGCAGCGACCCCATCGCCACCGCCGACCGCCACTTTTCCGAGCATGTGGGCATCAACAAGCTGCTCGTCGTGGACAAGTCCGACGTCCTGCGCGGCCTCTTCACCCTCTCCGATATCGAGGGGATTTTCGCCGAATCCACCCTTACCCGCCGCCCCTCGCGCGATGAGCAGTTCCGCCTGCGTGTCGCCGCCGCCATTTCCGTTCCGCGCACGCCCGAGGGCGCCCTTGACCGCGATTCCATCCAGGCGGCCATTGCCGCGATGGTTGCCGATGGCCTCGACGCCGTCGCCGTTTCCACCGCGCACGGCCTGTCCAAGGGCGTCGGGGAGGCCGTCCGCTTCATCCGCGGGCAATTCCCAGGCCTGACCCTCATCGCCGGAAATGTCACCAGCGGGGAGGGGGTCGAGTTTCTGGCCGAGGCGGGGGCGGATGCCATCAAGATAGGGCAGGGGCCAGGCTCCATTTGCACCACCCGCATTGTCGCCGGCGTCGGCATTCCGCAATTGACGGCCCTCTATGCCGCCTCGCGCGCGGCCTCGCGCCGGGGGGTCCGCCTTATCGCCGACGGCGGCATCACAAAGAGTGGCGACATCGTGAAAGCGCTCACCCTTGCCGATGCCGTCATCCTCGGCGGGATGCTCGCCGGATGCCGCGAGGCACCCGGGAAGATCCTCGAAATCAACGGAAAGATCTACAAGGAATACCGGGGCATGGGCAGTCTTGAGGCCATGAAAAAGGGGTCCGCCGCCCGCTACGGACTCCAATACTCGAAAAACGACAAAAACGCCAAGTTGACCGCCGAGGGCATTGAGGCCCTCAAGGAGGTTTCCGGTTCCGTGGATAAAGTCCTCGCCACCCTTGCCGGCGGCATTCAAAGCGGGCTTGGCTACCAGGGCGCCGCCGATCTTGCCGAGTTACGCGCCCGCGCGCGCTACACCCGCGTCTCCGCCGCGGGCCAGCGCGAGGCCGTCCCCCACGACATTGTCGAGGTCAAGACCACGGCATAGTCCGCGAGGGGCGGTTTTTGCATGCCCTGACTTCGCATCGCGGGGCGTCCGGCCTCCACCTTCCGCCTCCGCATCCTGAATGGGCGGGGGTTGTGTCGCCGGATTTCCCGCTTTTCCGGCGCCTTGGTGGTTTCATTTCCCGCGCCGCACGCTTTCCCGGTTTTTTCCTCGCGCCCGCCGGGGCCTCCTTGGGGGCTGGCGCGCCCATGGATCCCTCCGGGGGCGGCACCGCCAAGCGG
The DNA here is from genome assembly GCA_031256995.1 of Puniceicoccales bacterium. Taxonomy (GTDB): domain Bacteria; phylum Verrucomicrobiota; class Verrucomicrobiia; order Opitutales; family UBA953; genus CALNBE01. The sequence continues at coordinate 8,466 of JAIRPL010000072.1, read as the reverse complement.
CTTGCGCTTTGGCCGGAACCCCATTTTCTCCCCGCCTCCATCCGCGCGCCCTGTGCGCGCCTTTTTCACAATTTTCCATCGCAACGCAACGCCATGTCCCAAGACACCGCCACGACCCAAAACGCCGACACGCCCGAAACCTCCTCGGCCATTCCCAAAGCCTACGAGCCTGCCGCCGTCGAGGCCGCATGGTACCAGCGCTGGCTTGATTCCAAGTGTTTCCAGGCCAGCCCGGACCCCGCCCATCCCGACCGCGCCCACGCCATCATGATCCCCCCGCCGAACGTCACCGGCGTTCTCCACATGGGGCACCTGCTCAACAACACCATCCAGGACATCCTCACCCGCCGCGCGCGCCAGCAGGGCAAGGCCGCGCTTTGGCTCCCGGGCACGGACCACGCCGGCATCGCCACCCAGTCCCGCGTCGAAAAGGAGCTTCGCAAGACGGGGAAAACCCGTCACGACCTCGGGCGCGACGCCTTTGTGGCCGCCGCCGCCGCCTGGCGCGACAAACACGGCGGCATCATCCTGGAGCAGCTCCAGAAACTGGGGGCCTCCTGCGACTGGTCCCGCCGCGTCCACACCCTTGACCCCGGCTATTCCCGCGCCGTCCTCCAAGCCTTCGTCACCCTTTACGATCGCGGCTACATTTACCGGGGGAAACGCATGGTCAACTGGTGCCCCGTCTCGCTCACCGGACTCTCGGACGAGGAGGTCATCATGAAGCCCCGGCGCGGCATATTCTACAAGATGCGCTACGAGATCGTCGAATTCCCAGGGCAATTCCTCGAGATCGGAACCACCCGCCCCGAAACCATCCCCGGGGACACCGCCGTTGCCGTCCACCCCTCCGACCCGCGCTATGCCCATCTTGTCGGCAAACATGTCTGGCGCCCCTTTCCGCGCGCCCGGATCCCCATCATCGCCGACAACGCCGTCGAGAAGGATTTTGGCACCGGGGTGCTCAAGATCACCCCGGCCCACGACAAGGCGGACTTCGAGATCGGCCAGCGCCACAACCTTCCCATCATAGAAGTCCTCAACCCGGACGCCTCCCTCAACGAGCTTGCAGGCCCCGGGCTTGCCGGCCTTGACCGCGACGTGGCGCGCACCAAGGCCGCCGGGATGCTTCGCGAACTTGGCCTCCTCCTCAAAGAGGAACCCTATGAAAACAATGTCGGCTACTCCGAGCGCGCCGACGTGCCCATTGAGCCGCGCCTGAGCGAGCAATGGTTCATCCGCTACCCCAAGGTCGAGGAGGCCAAGCAGGCCGTCATCAACGGGCATGTCCACTTCCACCCCGAACGCTGGAGCAAGGTTTACCTCCACTGGCTGAACAACATACAAGACTGGTGCATATCCCGCCAGCTTTGGTGGGGGCACCGCATCCCCGTCTGGTATCGCAACGGCGCCGACCGCGACATCCCCGCCAATCGCCATGTCTCACTCACCCCCCCCGCCGACCCCGAAAATTGGACGCAGGACCCCGATGTGCTCGATACCTGGGCGTCCTCATGGCTCTGGTGCCTTGCAACCCTTGGCTGGGAAAAGCCGGGGGACACCAATGACGCCCTTCGCTTCTGGTTCCCGACCACGGCCCTCGTCACAGGCCCGGACATCATCTTCCTCTGGGTCGCGCGCATGATCATGGCCAGCCTCGAATTCCACGGAGAGGAAAAGACCACCCTTTCCGATGACGAAATCCGCCGCCGCATCCCATTCCGGCATGTCTACTTCAACGGCATCATCCGCGACGCCCAAGGGCGCAAAATGTCAAAATCGCTCGGCAATTCCCCGGACCCGCTCGAGCTGATCGCCAAATTTGGCGCCGACGGTCTTCGCATCGGCCTGCTCAGCATCGCCCCCAAGGGCACGGACATCCTTTTCAGCGAGGAGCGCGTCTCCCAGGGCCGCAATTTTTGCAACAAACTCTGGAACGCGGCCCGGTTCCGCCAAATGCAGGGGGAGGAGACCCCGGCCGGCGCAAACCCAAGCCTCGCCACCCTCGCCAGCCGCCTCGCCCCGGCCGACATCGACACGGACGACCACGCCATATTGGAGGCCCTCGCCAACGCAACCGACACCATCCACGACGCCCTCGAGTCCTACGACTTCAACACCTACACCGAGACCCTTTATCACTTTTTCCGGACCCACTACTGCGATTGGTATCTTGAAACCATAAAAACCCGCCCCGCCGGCGCCAAAACGACACTGCTCGCCATCCAGGACATCGTCCTGCGCCAGCTCCTCCTGCTCCTCCATCCCCTCGCCCCGCACATCACCGAGGAACTCTACCACCGGCTCGGTTACTGCGCCCCGGAGGACTTCATCCAAAACACCAATCCGGGTACGGGGGCCGGCCTTCGCCAGACTCTTGCCGCCGCCGGGATCGTCCTCTCCCCATCCGCCCTGGCCGAAACCAACCGCCTCCGCGAGTTTGTCACGGCCGCTCGCGCCATAAAGACCCAGAACAACATGGCCGCGCGCCGGGATCTCGAGTTTCACTTCATTCCCAAGGATGGCGCGTCCGCCGGCCTCATCCAGCGCCACCTCGGAAAAATCCAGAAGCTCGCCGGCGCCAGCCGGTTTGACATCGCCCCCCCGGCCGACGGGGAAGGCCCCCAAGCCTCCGCCCTTCCGGCAGGCCCGGCCGCGGCAACCTCGCTTGGCACCCTCATCCTCGCACTCGCGCCGGACGTCAGCGTCGACACTGCCGCCGAACAGGAGCGTCTCACGCGGGAACTCGCCCGCCTCGAGAAACTTGTCGCCGCCGGCGCGGCCAGGCTCGCCAATGCCGCCTTCACCAGCAAGGCCCCCGCCCACATCCTTGAGGGCGCCCGTGCCCAGCTTGCCGAGACCCAGTCGAAATACGACGAGGTCAAACGCCTCCTGGCCGCATTGGGATGATCCCGGCGGCAAGGCCGGAAACTCCGCGTGCGCCTTCCCGCCATGGCGCGCCCCCACGGGTTCGCCCACGGGAAAAAGGCGCTAATCCCCCTCGCGCCTGAAATTTTCCCGATGGGCGTGGAGCAGTATCAGCGTCATGGCCAGGGCGGGCGGCAGCAGTTTCCACGTCCCGGCCAGAAGGCAGAACAGGAAGGGCTGCGCGGGAAGCACGCAAAGCGCCGCGAGGGACGCGCGTTTGCGCAAAAAAGGGCGCAGCGGCCAGCACCCGGCCACGGCGATGAGCAGGGTTGCCGGGGCGAACCAGAATGCCGGCCACGCCACGAAACCCGCGGCAAGCCACACGCCAAGGAACGGCCCGATGCCTTTCCCGCCGCGAAACCCCAGCAGGGCGGGCCAGACATGCCCCGCGATGACCGACAGGCCGCAGGCCAGCGACAATCCGGCCAAGCGCGTGGATTCCACTGAGACCGCCCCGGCGCCGCCGGGCACCTCCGCCGCCGCCCCGGACGCAAGGCCCTCCGGAAAAACCAGCGCCACAAACACGGGCAGGAGCGCGGCGAGCGCCCCCTTTGCCATGTCCAGCGCCAGCACGGCGGCGAACCCTTTTTTGCCGAGCAGGCGCCCGGCGTTCGTGGCCCCCGTCGCGCCGCTGCCTTGCCGGCGCAAGTCGCCATGCCCGGAAAGCCGCGCCAGCAGCAATCCCGGCGAGACATTGCCAAGGAGATAGGCTGCCGCCAGCAGCAGGGGTGGCAGGGAAAAGGGGGATTGCATCGGGAGGAGTTGTTCGTGCGGGAGGTGTCATGGGTGGCCCGGATGCCCGCAAAACCGCGCGCAATGCGGGGCGGGGAAGGGCGGGGCGACGTCTCACAAGGCGAGCCGAAGCCTGTCACAGGCGATCTCCAGGCCCATGGCGGCAAGTCTTGGCGCCCAGGTCGCGTAGTCGATCTGCCAGGTCGTGTGCGTGATGAAGGAACGGGCCGCGCCGATGGCCTTCGCGGCGTCGGCGGCCTCGTGGATGCTCATGTGCGTCGGGTGCTCGGTGGGGCGCAGGCCGTCAAGCACCACAACTTCCGCCCCGCGCGCGAGTTCCACCGCCTCCGGCGTCACCATTTTGCAATCGGTGTAATAGGCGAGGCGCGCGCCCGTCCCCTTCTCCTCAAATACCAGGCCAAGCGTCCGCGTGCGCCCGTGGGGAAGGAGCGTGGAGCGGATCGTGGAGCCGTCGGGGAGGCCAAGCACGGGCGGCATGGCGTGGAGGTCGAACGCGGCGTAGCCCGTCCCCCGGTTCTCCTTGCGCAAGGCATAGGGGAACATGGTGCGCACACGCTCCAATCCGGCGTCGGTGCTGAAGACGGGGATGGCCGCCCCGTCGCGCAGGTCGCAAAAACGCCGCAAGTCGTCCATTCCCGTGACATGGTCGCTGTGCTCGTGGGTGAGGATGAGGAAATCCACGGCGGTGACATCGTTGTCGAGGCACTGCATGCGGAACTCCGGGCCGGCGTCCACCTGCACATGGGTCCCGCCGAGGGTCACGTGGATGCTGGCCCGCGAACGCCAGTTGCGCCTGTCCCCCAAATCCAGCCCCGTGCCTTTGTGCGCCACCATCGGCACTCCCTGCGAGGTTCCGGTTCCAAGAAAAATCACTTCCATCTCGCCCCCGGAGAATGCCCGTCCGCCATTCCCTTGAAACCCAAAAGGAGCGCGGCGGGCGGGAAGGGGGGGCGTCATTCCGCGCCCCGGCAGGTCTTTCGCAACGGCGGCAGGAATGAGAGGCCGACCAGGGCGAGCTGGGAGAGCCAGAACGCGGAAAGCCAGAAAAAACCGCCCTGCGAAAATCCGTAGGAATGCAGCCCCGTGGAGAGAAGGTTGGTGCCAAACCACGAGGCGGCGGTGACGATGTTGCCGCCGACGGCCAGCCGCATCAGGCCGGCGTCACCCAGAAGGCGGAAGGCGCGGGCATGCAGGAAGACGACACACCAGAGGACGACGAGCAAGGCCCCGTTTTCCTTGGGGTCCCAGCCCCAGAAGCGCCCCCAGCTTTTGTCGGCCCAAAGCCCCCCGAGCATCGTCCCGGCGAAGCTTAGCAGCAGCGCGAAACAGACCATGCCATGCACCACGCGCCCGAGCGGGTCCTCCTGCTCCCGCGCGCCCATCCGCCCGGAAAGCCGGCGCAGAAGCCAGAAAATCGCGAACAGCCCGGCGGCAAACATGCCCGAGTAGCCCAGCGTGATGGTGACGACATGCGTCGCCAGCCAGAAGTTGTCATCAAGCACCGCCTGCATCATGCCGAGCGTGTCGCCGTTCATGGCCAGGTTGTGGGCGAGGATGAGCGAGGCAAACCCGGCCACGGCCGCCGCGGCCGTGCCCATGCCGTTTTTCATGAGACGCTCAACCGCCAGGCCGAGCACGACCGCGCCCCAAGAGACCACGATGGCCGTCGAGTAGAGGTTGGTGACGGGCGGGCGCCCTTGGATCCACATGCGCGCGCCGATGGCGGCCGTGTGCAGCAGCAGGACGGCAAGGGCGGTCCAGAATGCCACGGCGACAAGGCGGCGGCCGCGTGTCACCCAGGCCGCGCACACGAGCGCGAAAACCACCCCGTAGAGGATGAGCGTTTTGAAGAACGGCTCCGCGCGGTTGAAAAGGGCCTCGGCGTGCAGGCGGGGGCCGGTCCGGGTTGTGGCGGGCTGGAAGGCCTCCGTCAGGGCGGCGACCGCCTTCGCGGCCGCGCCGGCATCCCCGGCGTTCCACGCCGCGGCGAGGTCGCCATGGAGGCGCAGGGGCGCGGGCACCTTGAACTCCTCGCCGGGGTGGCGGTGCTTGAGGGCGCCGCCGAGGTTCTCCCAGCGTTCGCCATCCTCCGGCGCCCCTGCGCCGGCCCGGCCGTGCCCGTCCGGCGGGAGGATGCCGACCGTGCCCTCCCGCTCGAAGCTGTCATAGCGTTTCAGGAACCGGCTAAGAAGGACCATTTCTCGCTGCCCGAAACGTGGCGAGGGGAGGGCGAGCAGCGGGGGCGGGGCGCCAGGGCGTTGCGTGTTGGATGCGCGGGTGGCATCGCGCGCGGCGAGCGCGGCGCGGTTGAGGGCGACCCATTCGGCATACTCCTCGTTGGGGAGGCGTCCCTCGGGCAGGTCGGGCGGCGCGAACGCCCCGGCGATGGCCGAGTACGCCTGGACGGCGGAAAAAAGCTTGGCGAGGCCGTGCTCGAACGCCGTGTAATCCCTTGGCTTTTTCTCATCCAATGGCGCGGCGGCCTTTTGGATTTTCTCCCATGCCAGGGAGATTTCGTTCCACGAATAATGGGCGATGGCGCCGGGCTTTTGCCCCAGAAGGTCCCGCACCTCGGCGTTTTCCACGCGAAAGAGCGGAAAATGGGCCGCGAGCGCCGGGCGGAAGGCCACCTCGAGCATCCAGGCGCTGGCGGGGAGCGATTTCGAGCCGTTGAAAATGGTCAGGAACCCTTTTTCAAGCGGCACGGGGAAGCGTTCCAGCATGGCAAGCTCGGCGGGGCCGAGGCGCACCCCCGTCTCGCGCTCCATTTGCGCGGTGGGAAGGGTCCATTGCGACGGGCGCGTGCCAAACATCACGGCGGCGGCCTCGGGGAACGCCACGCTCTGGCGTCCGCGGATCAGGAACAGCGCGTTGCGGGCAAGCGAGTCGGCGGGTTGAAGGCGGCCGTTGTGCTGCACGGGCAGCCTGCCAAATTCGCTCGAGATCCCGGCGGACAGGCGGGCGTCCATGCCATCCCGCCCCTCCGCCCCGGCGGATGCGGGGAGCGCGGCCAGGGCGGTGGCGCACAGGATGGCCGCGGCTTTTGAGGCTTTTCCCACGGGGGATTTCCCAAGCCCGGCCTTGGCGGCCCCATTGCCCGTGCCGCCGCGCCTTGCGAGGAAACGCAGGAGATCCGTGAGAAACTGCAGAAGCATCCCGGCGCCCATCAGGTAGAACGCGACATAGGGCAGCGCCCAGCCGGGGTTGCGCACGACCTGCAGGATGGTCGAGGGGCGCCCGTCCGGGGCGTGCTTGTAGCTCGATTGGAAAAAGGAGAACCCGCCGTGGCGCAGCGGCGCGTTCATGCGGATCTCCACCGCGCGCCCCGCGTCCGCCGCCACCGCCGGCGCCGCGCCGTCCGGGCTGGCCGGCGCCGCGCCGCCTTGCACGGGGGCCGCGGCGGGCTTCTCCAAGATGCGCAGGCGGCTGGCGTAATTTTTGGGAATGCTCGATCCGGGGTGAAACTCGTGTGTGAATTTGTCCAGCCGCAGGGTGAATGGCAGGGGGACGCGTTCCGGACTTTCGGGCGATCCGGGGGCCGTGGAGCGCAAAAGATAGTCACACGCCCCGCCCTCCTGGATTTCCATGTGAAACTCCTCCTGCAGGGCGGCGATGGCGAATCCACCAGCCAGCAGCACGAGAAAACCGAGGTGGATGAGCAGCATGCCCGCCTTGCCCCAGGAGAGGCGGAAATACCGCGCGGCGGCGCACAGCAGGTTTGCCAGCAACAACACCCCGAGGGAAAAACCGCCCGGCAGCGGCAGCGCCAGCCAGCCCCACGGGCGCTCCCGCGCGGACAACGGCCAGGGCGCGTACCACCCCTCAAAATAGTGCTGTTGCACGGGCCGAAGCCCGTTCGCCGGCTGCTCAATCGTGCCGAGAAACACGATCACCATGCACAGCGCCAGAAGCCCTGCGGTGAGCCAGGGCGAGGCAAGAAAACGGAATAACCTTTGGGAAACATCCTTCATCACCATCCGCAGACAAGAAGAGCCTGCCCATTGTTTCCCCCGCCTTCCCGTTCTCCGCGCCTTCCCGTTTCCCGCGCCCCATCTGCCTTCCCCGTGCCATTCCCGCGCCGCCAGCCGCGATGAATCCCCGCGCCACAAGGCGCCGAAGGCGCCAGCTGCCGCAGGGTAGGGCGGTTTCGCCGAAACCGCCGCCATTCCGGCCCCGCCGCCGTGTTCCGAAACCGCCGTGTTCCGGCCCCACCGCCGCTCCTTGTGGCGCAGGGGCCGCGGCGGACGCACGGCGCGCCGGACCGCCTCCAGTGACGCGGCGCGCTCGGCGAGCGCGCCCTACCCAAGGCGCAACGGGCGGCGCGGCGCGCGGGTCTGACGGCGGCGGGGAAATTCGGGGAGGGGGCATGTTTCGGGCGGGGCCGTTTTTGTAACGACGATGTGACGTGGCGCTGGCGCCATTTCAGGGCGGCATGAGGCGGGCGGCGGACGCCAAAAATATTTCGTACGTTTATAAATGCTAACAAGATGCGAAATTCGTGCAAAATTCCTTGGACACCGGGCGGGCCGGGATTTATACGCATGGAAACCGCCTTTTGACGGCGGCGCGCCCATGGCCTGCCTGTGGGCGGAAAATAGGAAAAAAATAGTTCTTGCGGACTTGGGCCGAAAAGAACCTAATTCACGTCGACGAATTTAATTCGTCATTACATTTTCAACGTGTCCATGAAATCTTATTCTTTTTTCAGGCAGACGCCACGGCGCCCCCTTTTCCCCGGTAATGCCGGGCGCCATTCCGCGTCCAATACGTTCCGAGATGTACCCC
>JAIRPL010000061.1 GCA_031256995.1 Puniceicoccales bacterium | reverse complement strand
CCCCCCCCCCCCCCCCCCCCCCCCCCCCCCCCCCCCCCCCCCCCCCCCCCCCCCCCCCCCCCCCCCCCCCCCCCCCCCAACCCGCGTCCTATCAATGCAACCCGGCCGGGTCCCCATCGCCCTCACGGGCAAATCGCGCCCGAAATAGAAATCGCCGCACCCTCTGATGTCGCTGATTCGGCACCCGCGCGACCACCCGGAAATCGGGGGCGCGTGGCGCTGAATACAGACTGGCGGGGAAAGCTGCATGCAAGACCGCGAAAAAACTGGAGCGCCCATTCGTCGCAAGCAAAAAATCCCGTATTCGACTCCATTCGACACTTCACCCCAGAAATCTTCCGAAATCGCCCGTGCCTGGAGACCCGAAGGCCATTCACAGCCCAACGGATCCAGCCAGTGAGGCGCGTACCCGCCAACTTGGGCATGGGTTCCCCACCTTGATGCCCTTGCTTCCAGCGCCCGCCCTCAGGCTACTTGCGCACCTGAAACCCGGGAAGATTCTCAAGCGTTTTCAGAATCTGCTGAAAGGCCTTGTTGACGATGTCATCCGTGAGTGTCCTGTCCTCGGCACGAAAGGTGAGGGCAAAGGCGAGGCTCTTGCTCCCCTCTGGAAGTCCTTTTCCGGCATAAACGTCGAAGCAAAAAACGTCCTCCACGGAAAAATCCTTGCCGGCGGCCTTCACGGCGGCGCCGCGCACCTTGTCCAGCACGGTGGCGGCGGGCAGGCCGGCGTCCACGACAATGGCAACGTCGCGGGAAACAGGCGGATAGGGTGACCAATCTTGAAAACGCGGGCGTTTGGGAATGGCCGCGAAGTTTTCCGCGGCAAACAGGACCTCCCCGGCGACAACCGCGCCCTTGATGCCCCACTCGCGGGCGACGGCGGCATCCACGAGGCCGCAAGCAAGCTCGGCCTGGCCGCTGCGGTCCCTGCCCGTCCCGCAATGCCCTTCCTGCCAGAGCGGGGCGCTGGTTTGCGGGGTGGAAAAGACGAGGCGCTGCGGCACAAGGCCGGCCGCGGCGGAGATGTCGAGCAACAGTTTTTTCGCCGCATAAAAATCGGCGGAATCGCGCTTTTTCCACGATTGCGAAACGGGATCGGCAAGCATGATGAAGGCGACGGAGAGAAGCTCGCGCAGCGCCCCATCCCGCCCCGGACGAAAAACGTGGCCGATCTCAAAAAAACGGCGCGGGACAGCATGGACGGCGAGATTCAATTTCAACGCATCCAGCAGCCCGGGCAACAGCGAGGGGCGCAGGCACCCCTGATCGCTGGCAAGCGGATTGGCCAATGCCAGGGAATCCGCGAATTCCTGCCCGTGCAGGCGGGCAATGCGGACGGGGTCGGCCAGCGTGTAGTGCCAGCATTCCGCAAAACCGCGCCCGGCAAGCAGCGCCGTCGCCTTGCGGACAAAAAGCGTCACAGGCGCGTCGGTCGCGGGGAGAGTTGGAGAGGAAATCGGCGCCAGGGGAATGTTTTCCGCCCCGTGAATGCGGATGAATTCCTCCACAAGATCGATCGGGCGCGTGACGTCCGGACGTCCCGTGGGAACGGTGACGATGCGGGAGTCTCCCGCCCCGGATGGATCCTTCACCGAAAAACCAAGACGCTCAAAGACGCCAAAAATCTCCTCATCGCCAAAATCATGCCCAAGGCGCTCGCGAACATACGCGCCGCTGATCTCGATGGACACGGGGCCGCGCGGCGGCGCGCCGTGCACGATGGGCGGCCCGCTGGCAACGCCCCCGGCGGTGGCAAGGATGATCTCCACGGCGCGCGCGGCGGCGTATTCCACAAGCGCGGGATCCGTGTCGCGCGTGAAGCGCTGCGAGCTGTCGGTGCTGACGGCGACACGACGCGAGGTTTTGCGCACCGCAACCGGGGAAAACCACGCCGACTCCAGGACAATATCCACCGTGGCGTCGCCAACGCCGCAATCCTCACCGCCCATGATCCCGGCGATGACAAGCGGTTTTGCCACATCGGCGATCACGGTATCCGTGGCCTCAAGCACGATCTCACGTCCGTCGAGCAACTTGATCTTCTCGCCAGCGGCGGCGGGGCGGACACGCAAAGTGGCACCCCCAATCCGCGCCGCGTCGAAAGCGTGAAGGGGCTGCCCCGTCTCAAGCATCACCCAATTCGTGGCATCCACGACATTGTTGACGGAACGCAGTCCCACCGCCTCAAGGTCGCGCCGAAGCCAGTCCGGGCTGGGGCCGACCTTCACATTCCGGATGGCCCGGACGGTGTAGTAGGGGCAGGCTTCGCTGGAGACTTCCACCGAAACCAGCGGACTTCCGGCAATATCGTGCCGCCCGGCGTCGAGGGGCGCCAGCGCGGGGACTCGCGGCGCGCGCCGGAAATAGGCCGCAAGGTCGCGCGCCACGCCGATGTGTCCCAGCACATCACTGCGGTTGGCCGTCACGGAGATTTCAAAGACGGTGTCAGACGGCGGAAAATGGGCATTGATTGGCGAGCCGACCGGCAGATTGCGCGCGGTGAGCAGCAACAGCCCCTCGTGCTCATCGGAAATGCCCAGCTCGCGCGCCGAGCACATCATGCCGTGCGAATCCACATCCCGAAGCTTCGAGACCTTGATTTCAAAACCGCCAGGAAGCACCGCCCCCGGCAACGCCACCGGGACGCGATCCCCCGCCTTGAAGTTCTTTGCGCCACACACGATCTGGCGCGGCTCGGGGTCGCCCGTCGCCACCTGGCAGACGCTCAGCCTGTCCGCCTTGGGATGTTTCTCGAACGAAAGAATCTCGCCGACGACAACGTGCTCAAGCGGCCCAAGGCCCGCCGTGGAGACAGCTTCGACCTCAAGGCCGACCATCGGCAGCGCCGAGGCTATCTGCTCCGCGCTGATTCCGGCGAGGTCCGCGTATTGGTTAAGCCATTGGAGGGATACTTTCATGGAGATTCAGAAAACGCTTTTCGGGTTGAGGCGTCCCACTATGCCCCGCTGCGCCCGCATGGCAACAACCTGCCGCGCGCCCACCCAAATGCGCCGGCGCGACGCGTCAGGTTGCAAGATGGCGTTGCGAAGGGAAAATCGCCGGAGAGCCAATATGGGACAGGGGCGGTGAACACACCGGCTTTGCGTCCACACGCAAGGCACATCAGCGCCGCGACTTGATGATGACGGCCGACCTCGCATCACTTGGCGGTGTGCGCACCGCCGGCAACTGGCAGGTGCGATTGCTTTCAAGGGACCGCCGGAGCAATGGGAGATTGCGAAAGGATCCGTAAAAGGATCGCGCTCCAAACGAGATTCAGGAGGCACTCAGGCCAAGGCTTGGGGTGGCGGTTCGAAATGGCGTGAATCTCCCGCATGATGTCGTCACGAAACTGGGCTGACAGAAGAGCTTGAAAACAAGTTGTGGCAGCATGAAAGACGATGCTCACCGACACGATTTGAGCACCAAGCATGGGGCCAGCCTGAGCCGCACCCGACCGGGCAAAGTGAACAACGGGGAGTGCTGGCGAAAAACAAGGCGTGGCGGAAAAACAACCGGCGTTTTATCAACTTGGGGTTCTCATATTTAAGGGCTGAAGCATCCTGACACTGAACCGTCCTGGCGGCATCTGCCGTCCGATTATGCGGATGAAAAAACGCCCGGCGAAGATTTGGCCGCCGGCATGACAAAGGATCGTGAAAGGCGTTGATGGAAAACGCATCAAGCATCAAGACACCTGACGCCGAATGGCTCATGATCGACGTCAGGCATGTGAAAACGTACCCACACGCGGCCAGAGCAAAGGGCGGAAACCAGGCGATAGGCGGCACGGGAATTCGCACGAAACACCTCTGACCGTTGATGCCTCTGGCAAGCCGTTCTGGACCCTTGTCACAGGGTTTCCGTTGCGAATTGCACACAGGCCGGGGCCGTTTCAAAAACGGCATTGATCAAAGATTTTTCCGCCAAATGCCTGATCGCCGAAAAAGGCCGCGGCGCCAGCGCGATCGTTGCGCAGGCGAAAAGCCGCGGCATGAAAAGACGCGGCGTGGAAGTGCTCATCCGCCCAAAATGCGCCACGTCCACCCGCGCCCGAATTATCGCCATCTCCACAAATCGCGGTGCTTGATGAAGAACGCTTTTGGAAATCCAAGGGCTGGCGAGCGATTGCCACGTCTTGCCTAAAAAACGCCGCCCGTCACCTCACGCCCGTTCAAATCCGTGTCTTCGCCGCTGGCTTATCACCTCGTAACGACACGCTATAAAACATCTTCCCCATTCCCCTTCCCTTCCTTGCCACTGTTTCGCGGACAAAAAAGAGGGGCGGCGAAAGGATCGCCGCCCCGGAAGGGCCAGATGGCCGGCGCGCAAACGCCGGCCAGGCGCGGCTTGCGCTCACCGCCTGCGCTTGTTGTCGGACTTCACACGCTTCCACTCCTTGGCTCCGCGCGGATTGTGCGAGTCTCCCTCAAGCAGGGTGTCGGCGTCCTTTCGCGTCAGGATGAGGAAATCTCCGTCCTCAAGGGGAATGCGCAGGGAGATGGGATTTGTGGAATGCGCGGGCAACACAGTCGGCTTGGGGAATTGCTCCTTCCACCAGCTCCCCTCCACGGAATGGAGCACTGGCTCATTGTTCTTGCCGATCCGGATCTCGAACTTGTCGCGGCCGAACAAACCGTGCTCCCACAGCCCGGAGAAGGCATAGACCCACGTTCCGTGGCGCGCGGCCGGGGGATGCGACCTGCGTAAGATAACATAGCTCCTTCCCCCGTCGGAGCCGGAGCCGCTCTCGCGCAGGGTCGATCCGGATTTCGTCAGGGTGCGGCCATTTGAAAAAGTGATGCTATCCTCCTGGATGGAAACCGATTCGTGGGTTCTGCGGAACGGGTCGGACAGCCACGTGATCCGGACTTTTCCATCCGCTCTCCAGATCCGGATCTTGTCGCGCTTGTCGTCTTTGTTCGCGTGCGTCCCGAGAAAATCGCCACCAGGATCATCCTTTCCAGCGGCCTTTCCCTCGGATGGATCCTTTGTCCGGGGTCCCGGGGAGGCTTGGGCAAGGAGGGAATCGATTTGCGCGACCGTGTCGCTCTCACCGGCCTTTTGAGCCTTGGCGCGCAGGTGGGCGTATTTGTTCCTGTAAAGGAAGGCCACGCGCTTGGAGATTTTGTCCATGGCCGTGGCACGGGCCTCAAGGGCGCTTGCGTATTCTTTGAGCACCGCCGAGGAGGCACTCCCCGTCACAGCCTCGACCTCTGCAGCCGCTGGCTCTCCACCCGCCTCGAGCACCTTCTGGGCGTCGGCGAGGAATGCCGCCAGCGCCTCATCCCCGGCGCGCAGGGCGCGCTGTCGCAGTGGCTCAATGCGTGCCCTGTCGAGCTTCCCCTGATGGGCGTTGGACAAGGAAAGCGTCTTTTCCTGCTCTTCGCGCAAGGCCTGCAACTCGCGCTGCAACGGGCTTGAAACCTGTTCGTCGCTTCCGGCTTCCTTTTTGTCCGGAATGGCTTGAATTCTTGAAGGTTCTGCGACACGCACAGGCCTTCTTTCGCCAGTCGGCGTTCCGAAAGGTGTGGCTTGGGCGGCGGCGTTTCGCGACATGCCGGGGGATCCCAATCCAATGACCAAGGCCATCGCAAGGGCGTGAAGGGAAGGATGGAAGTGCAGCATAAGAAACAAAACTTTTTTAGTTATTGGTGTCGTCCGTGAAGTTTTCGCGTCCGATCTGGACACGAAAAACCCAGCGCGCCGGACAGGCGTGCTGGGAAAAGTGGCAAATGCGCGGAAAACAATCCGCAAATTCTTTTCTAATAGAGAGTTATGTAATTTACGGGGGGGGGGGGGGGGGGGGGGGTTTAATATGCGGCAAGACCCAATTAAAAGGAATGGGGCGGTTTTAAAACCCGGGGTTTGTCGCCAATACATT
>JAIRPL010000032.1 GCA_031256995.1 Puniceicoccales bacterium | reverse complement strand
CCCCCCCCCCCCCCCCCCCCCCCCCCCCCCCCCCCCCCCCCCCCCCCCCCCCCCCCCCCCCCCCCCCCCCCCCCCCCCCCCCCCCCCCACAATCGCATAGCGTCGAATAGGAATGTCATACGAGTGGATGGATGCAAGAAAAAAACGTCATAATTTTTTTCGGCTCGGGTAACGTCGACACGAGATGACGCACCAAAGGGAAAGTCCACGAATTTGGGCGGCCGCGAGGGTGCTGGCGGCGTTTTCTGGGGAAGGTGTGGCAATCGCGCGCCAACCTTCGAGTTTCAAAAAGGCGCTTCCAGGCAAGTGCCGCAATTTGCGGAGATAGCGGTCATGCGGACGCGTCTGGAGGCGGTTCTTTTGGGGCGGGCTGGCCACTTCCGCGCCGAGGCCTTCCGTGCCATGTCAAGGCTTTGCGCCTCCGCCACGACCGCGTTGGCCTCACAGCTCCTGTCGGCAATCCGGCATTCGGCGGGAAGGCCTTCGGTCCGCGCCCCAGCCTGTGCGCAATCCGCAACGGAACCCGCCACGACAAGAACTCGGCCGGCTTGCCATGGGGATCCACGGTCAGATGTGCTTTCGTGTGAAATTCTGTTTTGTGCGCCCCTTCGCCTGGTTGCCGCCCTTGGCTCTGGCCGCGTGCGAGCGCGTTTCCACGTGGCCGCGTCGATCATGAACCATGCGAAGTCGGGCGCCTTGGTGTTTGTGGCATTTTCCCAGCAACGCCTCCCACAAGCCCCTCGTCGCACCGCGGCTGAACCGTCGCCGGGAGTTTTACCCGCCCCGCCTGAATCGGCGGCAGAGCGCACCCAGGGCGCCCCGCCGTCAAGCCCGTGCAGACCCGCGCCAGCAGGGCTTCCGCACCCTGGACGCCCCACCGTCAGGACATCCTCAGGACATCCCACCTTCAAGGCACCCCAGTCCTCAAATGCCAGGACACCGCGTTGTTAAAACGCCGGTCGTTTTCCGCCATCCCGCCCCGTGGCTCACTTTTTCCGGACACGTGCGTCTCAAGCAAGCTCCTCGCCGGTCGCTCAAACCGCGCCGGCGCCAGTCAGGCGCCATGCCTGCATCATTTTTTCTCTCGTGACGACACTGCATGGACAGCCCCTAAACCAAAAATCCTGCGGCGGCCCGGCGGCCGGCATCCTCGCTGCCCGACGCCCTGCGGGGTCCATGCCGCCTGCCATCAGCGTGGCCAGGCCCGCCCGAAGGCAGCTCAGCGGCGCCGGTTCTTTCTGTGACGGCGAAAGGCGGCGAAGGACAGGGCGGCCAAACCGCCACAAAGTGCGTAGACACTCGGCTCGGGCACAATGGGCGTGGCATAGGGGCCATATGGCAGCGGTGATCCCTTCAAGCGGGCGACGACGCGAAGAAGGAGATCCTCCCCCTCGCCTCCATCACGGGTCCGCGTCACAGTCACAAGCCGAAGCGAAGTGCCCTGAAGCTCAAATTCCGTCTGCTCAAAGTTCCCGTCAATCTTGCCGCCAACAGCGGAAAGTATGGTGAATTCGTCGCCAATCACAATATCCCCGCCAATGCTGGCCAGCAGGAGTTGCGCGCCGGTCTCAATCGTAATGTCGCCAAAATTTTCGACAACATCCGCGCCAGCGGCGGCATCGAGGTCAATGGAGAGGATTGCCGTGGATTTGATGACAAAGTCGCCGCCTGCGGAATTAAAGGTCAATTTTCCGATCGCACCCGCGTTCACGCCAGGGGAAATCGTGCCGGCAAGCGTCACCGCTCCGCTGGCATTGGCCGTTCCGGTGCCAGCGAGTGTCGCGCCCGGGGCGACCGAGACCGAGGTGGCGGACTGATTGACGCCATCGAGGACGACCGTGCCTCCCACGACAGAAAGCGCCCCGGTGTATTCCGCCCGGCTGGATAGGATCAGCTTTCCGGCCCCGACTTTTTGCAAGCCGCCCGTCCCCCCGATAAGGCCACCAAATGTAATCGCGTGCCCGGTTCCATTGTTCTCCGGGTCGGTGTCAATTTTCACGATTCCTTCCGTCGGACGCCGCACCGTGGTGTCCAGCGAACCGATGTTGGCCGCACCGTCGTAGTAAAACTTCAGATACTCAAAGTTTTGCGCGCCGTAATTGCCCTCGCCAGTGCCGTCCCAGAGGATCGGGGTATCGTTGCCCTTGTGCAGGGTGTTGCCACTAAAGAAATCCCTGCTGCCATCATCACTGTCATAGTAGGCTCCAAAAAACTTGGTTTCAGTGCCAAATGTGGCATTACCCAAACATCTCGTATCCGGATCTATCGTATTCAGATAGATGGCATTGTCGGTGGCCGAAAGGCCCCCATGCGCGCCCACCACCGTCGGAGACAGGATATTCCCGCTGTGCAAACGGACCGTGTTGCCGGTATTGGTTGCCGTGGAGGAAGATGTCTCCGCTCCGATGATGGAACCGGTAATTGTCACCACAGACCCAAATGGATTTGAATTTGAACCAAGTTTCACGATATTGTTTGCGCATAGTCCCTCGGAAACGGCACCAGATATCGTCCCAACAGTGGCCCCGCCTTCGATATCAACTTGATTGTCTATCGCCGACACAACCCCCTTGGCTCCATAAATTTTGCCAAACGTCTCGCCCCCGCGTATATAGACACGACCGCCAGAAACCGTTCGGCCTTCAGCGCCGACCACCTCGCCAATCACGCCCCGACCTGAAACTACTCCCGAAATTACTACACGGCTTCCCGTCACACCTGAATTCTGCGAATAACCACCCCAAACCTTTTCGACATTTATTGCAAAAATGTCCACGGGGCAGCTGCCAACCTCGCCATCCACACTGTAACCACCATAAATCACAGACCCCTGCGGAAAATTCACACCATCAACGCGGACCCAGTTATTGATGACAGGGACATTTTGCGAAAATCCTCCATAGATCACGCACGGCGAAACAAATTTAGTTTCATTTAAGTACAAGTAGTTGCCTGAAGAGGTACTGGAATCGTCCGGCGGAAGCGCGCTACCTCCCGTGTTCCCGTAAAGCACGGTATCGGAGTACGTCACATCCGCACCGAGATCGGTCGGTAATGCTAACGCCTCCGGAACGGAAACTAGTGCCGAACATGCTACGGCGAGACCCGCTGCTGAAGCGAGAATGCTTTTATGGCGAAGAATCGCCCTCGGTGAATGGTGAGTGTGCATCAGGGAGAGGGGGAGAGGGAAGAGCCTCATGACTGCGGATAAGAGTGCCGTTCGAATAGATTCGTGCAAGAAAAAACGTTGATAATCTTCGTCTTAGGAAAAACATACGAATTCAGTCAATACTCTGGAATCGGCCCCTCGCAGCGCGCTTACACCCCAAAATTTGACAATTCCCGCAAAATGGAATCCACAGCGTGCCAACCGACAATGCCGCGTCGCTGCCTTGCCGCAGGAAGAATATTCCACGACGCAACCACAATTCGCAGGGGCGCGAGGCGGCGGCAGGCCATGGCAAGGGAGTCCAGCCCCAAAAGGGACAATATCCGCAGCTATGATAAGGGGGAGGGATCCCTGGGGGATTTTGGGGCATGAAGACAGAAAAGGCGGTCGCAAGGCGCGGCGGCATGCGGAATCCCTTCAGGGCGTCTGGCGTCTGCGGCGCGAAATCCTTCCCCCCGCGCGAAATCCTTCTCCCGCCGACGCCGGTGGCGCGCGCATGGCCGCGTCAGGCGCCCCAAGCATCCCGCCGCACACCCGCACGTGCAGCGCGCCGAAGCCGGGGTGAAAATCGTCTCCACGCAGCGGACCGCACCCGTCGGCCACGCATCCCCAAGGAATCGGCGATTCCGGTACGCGAAGGACGACATCCAGTCCGCCGCGCTTCGCCCCCAATATCTTGCGCAATCTCCCCTGCCGCCGCACCGCGCATTTTCACGGGATCCTCCTCGGACATGGCCCGCTTGAAGCCAGCCCGGCGCCTTTTCTCACAGCACCCCCGCAACCATTTTCCGCGCCAGCCCGGCGCTGGCTGCCTTCCCAGTCCGCCGTGCTTGGACGGCGGCTCACGCCAAGGCGCGTCGCCATCGGGAGTTTCCAGCCGCCAAGTGCCGGAACCCCAGGTTGATAGAACGCTGGTGGTCTTTCGCCACGCGCCACGCGCCCCAAGCCAGCCGCGCTGGCAAACCGGCTCGCTTACAAACAGGCCACGCGGCGGATCGCCCAAATCGCGGCGGCGGCAGGCAACAGCCTGTCCGCGCATCCGCCTCAAGCTCCGCAATCAAACGCGCGCGGGATCCGCCCCTACTCCACTGTCACGCTTTTCGCCAGATTGCGTGGCTGGTCAATCGGGCAGCCGCGCAATCTGGCGACGTGGTAGGCGAACAGCTGCAGGGCGACAACGGCGGGGATGGTCGCCACCAGCGGATGCGCGGGGGGAACGGTCAGCACCGAATCCATGCACGCGATGGTGTCGGCGTCACCCTCCGTCACCACGCCAAGGATGCGGGCGCCGCGCGCGCGGCACTCCTCGATGTTGCCAAGTGTCTTGTCTTTTCCCGGGACATCGCACGCGACGGCCACGACGGGGACCCCGGGCGCAAGCAGGGCGATGGGGCCGTGTTTCAGCTCGGCCGCATGGTAGCCCTCGGCGTGGATGTAGGAAATTTCCTTCAATTTCAGCGCTCCCTCCAGCGCCACGGGGTGCATCAGCCCGCGCCCGATGTAGAATGCGTGCTCACCCTCCACAAAGCGCTCGGCAACGGCCGCGATGGCGGGATCCGCCTCGAGCACGCGCGACACCAGCGCGGGAACGCCGTCAATGGCGCGAGCGAGCGCCAGGCCGTCCTCGCGGGAGAGCCGCCGCCCGCGCCCGAGCTTCAGGGCCATCATCAAGAGCACGACCACCTGGCTTGTGAACGCCTTGGTCGAGGCCACGGAGATCTCCGGGCCGGCGTGCAGATACACCCCGCGCCCTGTCTCGCGCGCGATCGTCGAGCCGACGACGTTGCAAAGGCTCATCACAAACGCGCCCTTCTGCTGCGCCTCGCGCACGGCGGCGAGCGTGTCGGCGGTCTCCCCGGATTGGGAGATGGCGACAACGAAGGCGCGCCGGTCGAGGATCGGGTTGCGGTAGCGGAACTCCGCGGCCTGCTGCACCTCGGCGTGGATGTCCGCAAGGTCCTCAAAGGCGTATTCGCCAACCATGCCGGCGTGAAGCGAGGTGCCGCAACCGACCATCACAACGCGTTCCAGCTCCGAGAGTTCCCGTGGCGAGGTCCCCATGCCGGAGAGGACCGCCGTGGCCCGCGTGAAATCCAGGCGCCCGCGGATGGCGTTGGCCAGGGCCTCGGGCTGCTCATGGATCTCCTTGTGCATGAAGTGCGCAAAGCGCCCCTTCTCCGCCGCGCTTGGCGCCATGTCCAGCCCCACGACGGCACGGGTGACGGGAACATTGTCGAGGTCGCGGATCTCCACGCCATCGGCCCTCACAATGGCGGCGTCATTGTCATCAAGATAAATCACCCGCTGCGTGTGCTCCACAAGCACCGAGGCATCCGAGGCCGCCACGCACTCGCCATCCACGCCGACACCGATGACGATGGGGCTGCCCCGCCTGGCGACGATGATCCGGTCAGGCTCCTGCGCGCACAGGACGGCAATGCCAAACGTCCCCTCCACTTGGTGAAGCGCGCCGCAGACGGCGTCGAAAATGTCCCCGGAGTAAAACTCGCCGATGAGCCGGGCAAGGATCTCGGTGTCGGTCTCGGAAAGAAAACCATGGCCCTTGGCCTCAAGCCGCGCGCGCAAGGCCCTGTAATTCTCAATGATGCCATTGTGGACAAGCGCGATGCCGCCGCTGGCGTCAAGATGCGGGTGGGCATTCAGGCTGGTGGGACTGCCGTGCGTGGCCCACCGCGTGTGGGCAATGCCGACGGGGGGCCGCGCAAAACGCTCGCCGGGCCACTCGGCCCGAACCTTCTCCGCAAGCGCCGAGACCTTGCCCGAGGTCTTGGCGACCGCCAGCCGCCCGTTGTCAAACACCGCCATGCCGGCGGAGTCATAACCCCTGTACTCAAGCTTTTTGAGGCCCTTGAGAAGGTTGGCCGGAGCCTCTGATTTGCCGATATAACCGATGATGCCGCACATTCAAAAAATATGTTTATTAAGTTGTTAAAGCGTGTTGTTCAGGGAATGCCACCAAGGGCAAAAAAACAGGCGCAAAGGCAACCCCAAAAAGGCCGCCGCCCCGGCGCAGACCCACGCTTGAAGAATGGGAGTGTTTCCACAACCGCCGGATCCACAATATCTTGAGCGCTCCCGTGGTCTCCGCGGCCCCATGTCCCGCGCCATGACCCCGCCCGCGGCCGGCGCCCATAAAATTCTTGATTCCAATCTCTGTGATATTGAGAATCGTTCTCATGTGAAAAATTGGCCGTTTTCCTTCACAACTCGCCCGCCAATTTTGACGCATGCGGGATTTTCCGCGAAAACAACACAAGACAACCAAACAACATGGCATTACTGCACATCTACTACGGAACGGTGACCGGAAATTCGGAATCCCTCGCAATCCGCGCCAAGGCGCGTGCCGAAGCCGAAGGCTGGGAAACCCGGCTCCACAATCTCTGTGACGTGAAATCCGCCGACCTCGCCTCGTCCGGACGCGCGCTCTTCATCGCGAGCACCTGGGGCGACGGCGAACCACCCGACGCCGCCTGCGCCTTTTTTGAGGAGCTTTCCCAATCCACGGCCGACCTTTCGGGGTTGCACTATGCCGTGCTCGGATTGGGCGACAGCAACTACCCGAACTTCAACGCTTTCGCCCGCAACCTCGACGAGCGCCTCAACGCCCTCGGCGCCCAACGCGTGGCCGCGCGCGTCGAGGCCGACCTTGAATTTGAGGACACCTACGCGCAGTGGGAGGACGCCATCTTCGCCCAACTCGGGAAACCGTGAACACCTCCGCCGCCGCCTGAACACAACGCCCTCATCCTCCCGCCCCGCGCGGGGGATCCTTGGACGGACAGGCAAAAAAACGCCGGACACGCCAGCGCGCTGCCCGGCGTTTTTCATGCACAGGAAAAACCGCGCACGCCCCAAAAATCATCCACCTTGCCCGGCGCGCATCGCACCGCAGCCATCCGAACCGCCACGCCGCGCGCTATTGTCCCAAAAACAACGCCTCGGCGATCTGGATGGCATTGAGCGCGGCGCCCTTCCAAAGCTGGTCTCCGCAAACCCAGAGGGCCAGGCCGTTGTCGAACAGGACATCCTTGCGAAGGCGGCCCACCCCGCAGCGCTCCTTGCCGGAATAGAACAGCGGCATGGGGTAAACCTTGTCCGCGGGCGAATCGCAAAGCTCGGCCCCGGAAAACCCGGAGATGGCCTTGCGCGCGACTTCCAAGTCAACGGGAGACTCAAACTCGGCGCTGAGGGCGATTGAGTGGGCGCGGAAAACAGGGACGCGGACGCAGGTCGTCGAGGCGCGCAGCGCGGGCAATTCAAGAATCTTCCGCCCCTCGTTGACCATTTTCATCTCCTCCTTCGTGTAACCGGAGTCCAGGAACGAGTCCACGTGCGGGAGCACATTGAAGGCGATCTGGTGGGGATAGACGGCGCTGACAATGGGATCGCCGCCCGCCCAGGCGCGGGTCTGCTCCTCCAGCTCACGCATCGCGGCGGCGCCCGTCCCGGAGACGGCCTGGTAAGTCGCCGCAAAAAAGCGTCTCAACCCAAAAGCCCGGTGCAAGGGGTAAAGGCCCATCAGGGCGATGGCCGTGGAGCAATTTGGGTTGGCGATGATCCCCTTGTGGCCGGCGAGCGCATGGGCGTTGATCTCGGGAACGACAAGGGGCACCCCGGGGTCCATGCGGAAGGCCGAAGAGTTGTCGATCACGACGCAGCCCCGCCGCGCCGCCTCCGGCGCAAGCGCCAGCGAGACACCCCCGCCGGCGCTGAATATCGCAAAATCAAGCCCCTCAAACGCCTCCGGATTCGCCTCGGCGACACGCCATTCCCGCCCGCGCCAGGCGAGGGTTTTCCCGGCGGAGCGCGCCGAGGCAAGCGGGCGAAGCTCCGCCACGGGGAAGTTGCGCTTGTCGAGCAGCTTGAGGAACTCTTGACCGACGGCGCCGGTCACGCCCACGATGCCGACTTTGTATGACTTCGTTTGTGCCATTGGAGGATGCGGGAAGGATTTCGTTGAAAAGGCTGGAAAACCGCCGATCAGAGCTGCGGTTAGGGGCGCGGGACGATTGCGTGTGCGTCTCCATTGGCGAGCAAAAATTGTGGCATTTTCACGCCGGGAAACTGCTGGCCCGGCACAAGGTCTCGACATCGCGCGCCGCGCCATCCTGCGTGCCGGACTCGCTGGGGACGCCGCTGGGGCTGCACCAGGTCGCGCAAAAAATCGGCGCCGGGGAGCCGCCTGGCATGGTGTTCAAGGGACGCAAACCGCTGGGCTTCACCTGGCGCGAGGCCCCGCCGGAACAGCGCGGCGAAAACCTCATAACCACCCGGATCCTCTGGCTCGACGGCCTTGAGCCGGGGCAAAATCGCGGGGAGGGCTGCGACACGCGCTCGCGGCACATCTACATCCACGGCACCAACCAGCACGAGAGGCTTGGCAGCCCGAACAGCCACGGCTGCATCCTGCTTTCCGACGAGGCGGTGCTCGGCCTCTTCGACGCCGTGCCCGAGGGCGCGTTTGTGTGGATCGGGTGAGCCGGGCGCGCCTCCCCGCCACGCCCTTTTCTCATTCACAACACCCGCGGCCCACGGTTTCCTGCGGCCCATTTCTTGATGAAACCAGATCACAAAATCGCCGACGCCTCCCTTGCTGAATGGGGCCGCAAAGAAATCAACGTGGCCGAGCATGAGATGCCCGGCCTTCTGGCCATCCGGCGCAAGCATGCGCCGCAAAAACCGCTCGCGGGCGTGCGCATCAGCGGCTCGCTCCACATGACCATCCAGACGGCGGTGCTCATAGAGACCCTCGTCTCCCTCGGCGCCAGCGTGCGCTGGGCTTCGTGCAACATTTTCTCGACGCAGGACCATGCCGCCGCCGCCATCGCCGCCGCCGGGGTCCCCGTGTTCGCGTGGAAAGGCGAAACCCTCGAGGAGTACTGGGACTGCACCTTGCGCGCGCTGACCTGGCCCGACGGCTCCGGCCCGCAACTGGTGGTGGATGACGGCGGCGACGCCACCCTGCTCATCCACAAGGGCCACGCGCTTGAGAATGGCGACCGCTGGGTGGATTCGCCTTCGGAATCCAACGAGGAGGCCATCATCAAGGCCCTGCTCAAACGGGTCCACCGCGACACCCCCGGCCATTGGCACCGCACGGTGAAAGACTGGCGTGGCGTCTCCGAGGAGACCACCACGGGCGTCAAGCGCCTCTATCGCATGGCGGCCGCGGGCGAGCTGCTCGTGCCCGCGATCAACGTCAACGACTCGGTCACGAAATCCAAGTTCGACAACCTGTACGGCTGCCGCGAGTCGCTTGTGGACGGCATCAAGCGCGCCACCGACGTCATGATCGCCGGAAAAGTGGCCGTCGTGTGCGGTTTTGGCGACGTCGGCAAAGGCTCGGCGCAATCGCTGCGCGCGCTGGGCTGCACGGTGTGGATAACGGAGATCGACCCGATCTGCGCCCTTCAGGCGGCAATGGAGGGCTACCGCGTCGTGACGGTCGAGGACACGCTCGGGCTGGCCGACATCTATGTCACCTGCACCGGAAACCGCGACATCCTGACCGCCGGGCACCTGCTGCGGATGAAGGACCAGGCCATCGTGTGCAACATCGGCCATTTCGACAACGAGATCCAGGTCGCGTGCTTTGAAAAAACGCCCGGCGTCGTCAAGGACACGATAAAACCGCAGGTGGATTGCTACACCGTGCCCGGCGGCAGGCAGGTCTTTGTGCTCGCGGAGGGCCGCCTGGTGAATCTCGGTTGCGCCACCGGACACCCGTCCTTCGTCATGTCCAACAGCTTCTCCAACCAGACGCTCGCCCAAATCGACCTCTGGAAGAACCGCGACACCTACAAACCCGGCGTCCTCACGCTTCCAAAGCACCTGGACGAGGAGGTCGCCCGCCTGCACTTGGAAAAAATTGGCGCGAAACTCACACGGCTCACCCCCGGGCAGGCCGACTATATCGGCGTCCCGGTGGACGGCCCTTACAAGGCGGAGCACTATCGCTACTAAGGCGCGCCGCGCCGCCGCCGCACGACCCGCGAAAACCTTGGGCCGCCATTTTCCGCCCATCCAATGATTCCCGATTTCTTCATCGCCAGCCTGACCGGGGACGCGCCCGGCATGGCGGTGCAAGCGTGGCAGGGCGCGCTGTTCCTCGCCGGGGTCGCCACGCTCGCGCTCCTCGCGCGGGCGGAGCTGCAAAAGAGGCGCCACGCCTCCCGGCCTCCGGAACATTCCGGGGCGGCGCAGGCGGCCCAGGGGTGGGACACGGACCCTGCCTGCGGCGCCATCACGTGGCCGCGTGGCAGCCAGGGCCTGAAGTATTTCTTGCGCACCGTGATGGCGACATTGGGCACCTATTTTTTTGTCATGGTGTTTCTGGTCCCATTCACAAGGGGCGCGGGGGAGGTCGTCAGGGCGACACTGATGACAATCGCGGGGCAGATGGCCGTCCTCGTGGTGCTGCTTCTCTTTCCACTGTTCCAAAACCCAAACCCAGGCTTTCGGTACCAGGCAGGAGGCTGGCGGCCGCCATGGTTCCCGCACGGCCTGTGGCACCCGCTCCCGGCGTTTGCGGGGGGGCTGGCGCTCACCAGCGGCGTCTCTCTCGCGCAAATGTTCCTGGACAAGGTCCTCGCGCGCCACACGGGGATCACGCTGGGGCTGGACAAGGCGCAGGACGTCGTCATGCACATCGCCAACGCCCGCGACAACCCCGCGCACCTGCTGGCGATGGGCGTCTCCGTCGTCATCCTGGCGCCGCTGACCGAGGAGCTTTTTTTCCGGGGGATCGTCTATCCGTTCGCCAAGTCGCGAATGGGGGCGCTCCCCGGCGCGCTGCTCACGGGCGTCATCTTTGGCGCCATCCACGCCAGCGCCACGGCCTTTCTTCCACTGGCCGTTTTTGGCGTGTTCCTGTGCCTGGTTTATGAGCGCACGCGCGACATCCGCGCCGTCGTGCTCGTCCACGCGCTCTTCAACCTCAACACATTTTTGCTGCTCCTCGCCGGGCTGCCGCCCAACCCCTGATCCCGGGAGGGACGTCAGCGGACGCGGGCGAGAACCTCCGGGGCGACGCAAACGCGCGACGCCTCGACCCAGTGGCCCGGGCTGACTTCCACGAACGGCGGGCGCCGGATCAGGTCCTCCTCATTATACGGGCGCCCGCTTCGGGGGGCAAAGCGGCACCCCGGCTTCAAGTCGGCAAGGGCGGGCACCATGCCCTCGATGGTCGGGAGCGGAGTCTTGGGCGCGACATCGGCCCCCGGGATCGCGCGCAGGAGGGCCTGCGTGTAGGCGTGCAGTGGATTGTCAAAAATCTCGTTCACAGGCGCGCGCTCGACGATGCGCCCGGCATACATGACCGCCACCTCATCGGCATTCTCGGCGATGACGCCCAGATCGTGCGTGATGAGCACGATGGCCATGCCGAACTGGCGCCGCAGGTCCTTGAGCAGCTCGAGGATCTGCGCCTGGATTGTCACATCAAGCGCGGTGGTCGGCTCGTCGCAGATGAGCAATTCCGGGGAGCACGCCAGGGCCGTGGCGATGACAACCCTCTGGCGCATCCCCCCGCTGAGCTGGTGCGGATAGGCGCGCAGGCGCTCCTCCGGGGCGGGGATGCCCACAAGGCGGAGCAATTCCAGGGCGCGCTCACGGGCCGCCCGGGCGCCAAGGCCCTTGTGGAGGCGGAGCGGCTCGGTGATCTGGCGTTCGACGCAATGGGCCGGGTTGAGGGCCGTCATCGGCTCCTGAAAAACCATGCCGATGCGGTTGCCGCGCACCTTCCGAAGCTCCCCAAGCGGGAGTGACGCCAGGTCGCATCCGTCAAAAAGCACACGGCCGCCGGTGATCCTCCCGGAGGGTTGCGGGAGAAGCCGGAGGATGGAAAGGGCGCTGACGCTTTTCCCGCTGCCCGATTCGCCGACAATCCCGAGCGTGCGCCCGCGCCGCGCCTCAAAGGAGACGCCATCCACGGCGGACAGCAGCCCATGCTCGGTTTGAAAGGAGACGCGAAGGTCCTCGACACTCAGCAGTGGCGGGGTGTTGGCGGGCGGATCGGGCATGGGGCTGGGGCGGCTTGGGGCGCTGGGTTCCGGCAAGGCTCGTCCCCCTTTTCAATCCTTGATGGCATCCAGGATGCCCCGGCAGGCCTCAAGGTAGATGCCAACATCCGTCAAATAGGACATGTACTGGATGCCCGCCGCCTTCCAGCGCCTGGCGGCCTCCGGCGTGTCCGCGAAAACCCCCGTGACGACGTTCACCTTCCGGGCGCGCTCGGAGATTTCCTTGATGGCGGCGACAACCTTGGGGTTTGCCACATCGCCGGGGACGCCCAGCGATTGGGAAAGGTCGTACGGCCCGATGAACAGGATGTCCAGCCCTTCCACCCCCAGGATGCCGTCCAGGTTGTCCAGCCCCTTCCGGCCCTCGACCTGCAGGATGAGCAGCGCCTCGTTGGCCTTGGCAAAGTACTCGTTGCGTGGTGTCGCCGAGTAACGGGCGGCGCGCACAAAACGGCAGACGCCGCGCTCCCCCTTCGGGAAATATTTCGCGGCGCGGACGACGGCGCGCGCCTCCTCCGCGGATTGTATTTGCGGCACCTGCACGCCACCGGCGCCAAGGTCAAGCGCCTTGCTGATGGCGGTCTCCGAGGAGTCATAAGTGCGCACAATGGGGACAAGCCCGCCAAGCGCGGCGCCGCGGATGAGGTTCTGCATGTCGGCAAACGAGGCCGGGCCGTGCTCCATGTCCAGGATCGCGAAATCAAAACCGGCGTACCCGGTGATTTCCATGAAGGAGGCGTCAAGCGCCTTCATGAATGGCCCGTACACAGCCTCGCCCCTGGCGAGCCTGGCTTTGAATGTCTCGAGTGGTGTTGCCATTGGGAATTTTTACGCCCCGCACGATGCGCGTCGCGTCCTGGGGTAAAAGGCGAAAACACGCCGCCGCGCCACCCTCGCGCCACCCTTTCAGAGATCCTTGAGCAAGGCCTTGAGCCGCAAACGCCCCCTGAAAATCCAGGATTTCACAAGCGGCACGCTCGCCTCCATGACCGCCGCGATCTCCTCATAGGAAAGCTCCTGCTGCTTGTGCAGGAGAATGGCCGTGCGCTGGCTCTCGGTAAGCTCGAGGATGGCGCGGGAGAAGGCCTCCTCGATCTCGGCGCAGGAACGCGCGGAGGCATCGTCGCCCGAGGCCGCGTTTTCCATGTTGAAATCGGCGGGATCAAAAGGCTCCGCGGGTTTTCGCACGCGGCGGCGGTGCTCGTTGATCAACACATTCCGGGCGACATGGAAAAGGTAGGTGGAAAACCGGGCGGACGGGACATACGTGGCGGCGTTGCGGTAGATGCGTATGAAAACCGTCTGCGCAAGGTCCTCCGAGGTCTGCATCGAACGCACAGACCGATAAAAGAAATTAAGCAGGGGACCCTGCCAGCGCTCAATCAGGGTGCGCAAAGCCCCGTGGTCCCCCGCGCCCACGCGAAGCATGAGGGCTGCGTCGGCCTCCAGGGCGGGTTCCGGGGACGCGGCCCCGGCGGCATCCACAAGGCCTGTCGCTGGTTGCTGTGATGTTTCGTTGGACAAGGCGGAATCTATCAAAACCCCGCCACAGGCTCATGGTTTCAAGGAAAGAGATGGCAGGGAAAATGGGCGTTGCGACCCCCCGCCCGCGCCGGTAATTTCCAAAAAAACGATGAAAAAACGAACAAACCGCCAAGCGAGCCTCTGATGACACTCTGGACCTACCATCCCCCCCCTGGCGATATCGCCGCCATTTTGGAGTCCGGATTGCAAATTTCTCCGGCGGTAGCCGAGATTCTCGCAAAAAACGGCATCAAAACAGCGGAGGAGGGCGAGCGGCACCTGCGCCCGCGCCTCGCCCACCTGGCCGACCCGGCGCTCATCAGCAATGTGCAAAAGGCCGCCGGGCGGATCGCGCGCGCCATCGCCTCCAAGGAAAAAATCTCCATCCTCGGGGACTATGACGTGGATGGCGTGACGAGCACGACGCTGCTCGTGGACGTGTTGCGCGCGCTTGGCGCCGACCCGTCCTATTTCGTGCCACGCCGCCTGGAGGAGGGTTACGGGATGAGCGCCGCCGTCGTCGGGCGCGTGCTCGCCGAGGGCGGTCACTGCGGCCTGTTCATCGCGCTCGATTGCGGCACAAATTCCCTGGAGGAGACCCGTGCGCTATCCCGGAAGGGCGTCGAGGTCATCATCATAGACCATCATCGCTCCAAGGATCCGCCAGCGGAGGGCTGCATCCTCGTCAACCCTCACGTGTATGACAACGAGGGGCCGGGCGCGCCATGGCGCCTCTTTTGCACCGTGGGCCTCGTTTTCAAAGTGTGCCACGCCCTGCTCAAGCTCCTGCGCGCGCAAGACTGCCAGGCCGCCGGCGAAATCGTGCTGAAAAACCACCTTGATCTTGTGGCAATGGGCACGGTGGCGGACCTCGTGCCGTTGCGCGGGGAGAACCGCCTGCTTGTCCGCCACGGCCTTGACCGCCTGCGCGAGACGTCAAGGGAGGGGTTGCGCGCCCTGAAAAAAACCAGCGGCGTCCTCGATGACGCCAGATTGCTCCCCACGGACGTCTCTTTTCGCCTCGGCCCGCGCATCAATGCCAGCGGGCGCCTGGCGGATGCGATCCTGCCCGTGCAAATGCTTCTGGAAAGCAATCCAGCCACCTGCGCCGACATCGCCGAAAGGCTGAATGGCATGAACCGCGAGCGGCAGGAGATCGAGCGGCGTGTGTGCGCCGAGGCCACCACCCAGCTCGAGGCCATGTCCGACGCCTATCCACACGCCCTCTGCGCCCACGGGGACTGGCATCCGGGTGTTGTCGGCATAGTGGCCGGCAAACTTTGCCGCCATTTCAACCGCCCCTGCATCGTGCTTGGAAGCGAAGGGGCCGGCATGGCCAAAGGCTCCGGGCGCGGCGTCAACGGCGTGAATCTCGTCGAGGCTTTGCATGCCTGCATGGACATCCTCGACTCCTGGGGCGGGCATCCCATGGCGGTCGGGATCTCCATTCTTGAGGACCGGGTGGGCGAATTCCGCCAGCGCTTTGACGCCGCCGTGAACGCCCTGCTCAAGGGCGAAAAACCCTGCGCCGAGCCATTGCAAATCGCGGCTTGGATGGACCGCGCGGCCATAACCGACGATTTCCTTGACCAACTCGAACTCTTGCAGCCGTTTGGCGAGGGCAACCCGGAACCCATCTTTGGCGTCGCCGACATCACCCTGCGCACCCCGCCGGTGCTTTTTGGCGCAAAAAATTACCGTTTCCAAATCCAACTCGATTCCTGGCGGAGGCTCGGCGTCGTCGCCTGGCGTCAGGACACACCGCCGCCACCCGTGGACACCCCGTTGGACCTCGCCGTCAAACTGGCCTGGAATTACTACAACGGGCGGCGTTATCCTCACGCCGAACTCATCCAATGGCGTCAGGCAAAATAGCCCGGGCGCCCTCCGGAGATCCCCTCTTCCAATGGGATCCAGCGCGCGGCGACAATTAAAATTGCCTTCAAGTTACTGCGCCTGAACGGATTGCGCAAAGGCGTGGATTTTCTTCACAAGATTGGAAAGCCCGTTGCGACGATTGGGCGAAAGATGTTGTGTCAGACCGACTTGGGCGAGGAAATCGGCACCCGTGGAGAGGATTTCGGCCGGGGTGGCGCCGTCGTAAAAATCGCACACCAGCGTCGCAATCCCCTTGGTGATCACGGCATCCGCGTCGGAACAAAAATGGCAGACGCCGTCCTCGTGGCTGGGCACAAGCCAGAGTTGCGATGTGCAGCCCTCGATGAGCCGCTGCTCCAAGCGTTGCTCCTCGGGAAGCCCCGGGGCGGATTTTGCGCGGTCTATGATGTATTGGAAGCGATCGCGCGGATCCTCAAATGGCGAAAGCTCGTCGAGGATGGCCTGGCGTTTTTCGAGAATACTCATGCCTGGAATATATTGGTAATTATATACTTAGAGTGGAGTCAATATGTGCCCCGCCTTGGAGTCGGTGAGTTTCCAGCCGAGGCCCTCCAGCTGGGCGCGAAGGGCGTCCGCCGTGGCATAGTCGCGGGCCTCCTTGGCTTTTTTGCGGCGTTCGGCAAGTTCGCGGATCGCTTCCGGAACATCCGTTTGCGCCGCCGCCGCCACCCCGTCATTCCCGGCGACAATCACCGGATTGGCGCCCCCGTTGACGCCATCGGCAGCATCAGGATCCTTGGCGTTCTTCGCGCTTTCCTCAAATAATTTTATGCCAAGCACATAAAGCAAATTCCCAAGTCCGGACAGATCGGCCCGGACTTCCTCCAAGGTGCGTCCGGGCATCGTGGCGCGCGGGAGCGCCGCAAAAAGCTGGCCCAGCATGGATGGAATGTTCAGGTCGTTGCGCAGGCAATCCCAGGCCTTTTGGAAAATCCCCCAAGTGGTGACAGTCTCCAAAACCTCCGGCGGCGCAAAATCGGCGGGTTCAAGGCCCGCGCGGGCAAGAAGTTTGCGCGCCGCCTTTTGGATTTTTGCAATGGCCGACGTGGCATCCGAAAGGCCTTTCAAGGTGAAATTCAACTGACTGCGATAATGCCCGGCGACGAGTGCATAACGCAGTGCGGCCGGGGAGGCCCCCTTGGCGCGAAGATCGTCCAGCGTGTAAAGATTGCCCAGGCTTTTGGACATCTTCACGCCATCCACCATGAGATGGGCGCAGTGAAACCAATGGGCCGCAAGACCACGCTCGCCCGTGGAACATTCAGCCTGGGCGATCTCATTTTCGTGATGCGGAAAACACAAATCAACACCCCCGCCGTGCAAATCAAAAGTGCCCCCCAAATAATGCGTGCTCATGGCGGAACATTCAATGTGCCAGCCAGGGCGCCCCTCCCCCCAGGGGCTGGGCCAAAAATTCCGGCCATCCTCGGGTTTGCGCGCTTTCCACAAGGCAAAATCATGGGCGTGCTCCCGGCCATACTCATCCGCAGTATGAAGATCCCCGGCGCTGTTCGTGTCCTGGGTTCGCAAGCTCTCCGGTTCCAAATGGGAAAGTTTTCCATATTCCGGGAAGGAGCGGACCTTGAAATACACCGAGCCATCGGGAGTCCTGTAGGCATGGCCCCGCTCCATGAGATTTTTAATCATATCGACTTGCAGCGGAATATGTTCCACGGCGGAAGGCTCGATATGCGGCGGCAAAAGATTCAATGCCGCGCAATCGGCATGGAATTTGCGTGTCCACTTTTGCGTGAATTCCCCAAGGGAAACGCCCTCCTCCTGGGAACGCCGAATCGTTTTGTCATCCACGTCCGTTATATTTCGAACATGCAAGACTTCCACGCCATCCATTTGCAAAGCGCGCCGAAGCACATCCTGCAGGATGAAAGTGCGAAAATTGCCAATGTGCGCCGGCCCATAAACCGTCGGCCCGCAACAATACATTCGATAAGGGGTGCCCGGCTCGCGGGGGGCGAGTGGCTTGACGGTGCGGCTTAGGGTGTCGTGGACGCAAATGGCCATGCTTTTAACTTTTCACCACCAGTGAACAATGCAACGCGCACGATGGCAACAAAGGAAAAACAAGACCCTCTTTTCACCCTCCATCCTTGACTTCCCCCGGCAAGGCGGTAACAACCGCGATCGAAAGGACCGGTTGTTCCAATTCGGAGAGATGGCAGAGTGGTCTATCGCGGCGGTCTTGAAAACCGCTGAGGCGCAAGCCTCCGGGGGTTCGAATCCCTCTCTCTCCGCCATTTAACACGCTGCACAAAAGCAAGTTAAGTTCATTGCTCCAGACCTGCCAGCTGGCGTGGAAAATCCCGCGCGAGGCAATCCAAATCCAGCCTCAAAAAGCTTCGCAACCCCGGCGGTCCATCCTCCGGCATGCCACCGGAGCGGCACGGTGGCGGGCACCCCCGTCTCGACTTCAAAACTCACGCCAAGGCCGCTGCCGGGAAAGATCTCTTGGAAACCGCCGGCGCCCCCTCCCCAACTTTCTTCCCGGAAAACAGTTGAGGGATGCCGGGAAAACCTTGGATGCCGGGGCAATCTTTCCACGAACGAAAACTCCCCGTCCACTCCCGGCATAAATCCCATGCTTGCGAAAGGAACATCGCCCGCTTGCAAGATTGACCGCCGCAAATGATGTCACTCACCGCGTGCACGAGCAAAGCGCGCATGAAGTGTGATTTGATCGCCTCCAATGCCATGCCGCTTTTCGTCTGGCGCCTGAAAAATGGATTGCACAACACCCTGTTAGCGCTTTTTTTCGAAGCACCTTCCAAAAACTCCCAGCATCCCATCCGCAATGTCCCTCAACCGCATCTATCAAGGCCGTGTTTCAAAAGTTGAAGTTGACCGCAATCCGCAGCACGAAGAACTGCCCGCGAACTCCAACGGAGAGAAAAAATCCTGGACCGCACTCGACGGCTGGGAGGAAAAACTCTGGAAGCACCACGAACTTTTCCAGGACGCGGTGAATTACTACACGCTCGCATTGGCAGCAATGGCTCGCGGAGCCTCAGGTTCCGACGATGCCACTGCAGCCTTGTGCGAATGGGTCGACAAGGTGCGCGAAACATGGGTTTCTGTGACTAAAAAATCCGAAGTTTTCGACGGCCCACAAAAGTCCGTTTCACGCATTTTTGCTCCTGATGATACATTGCTTTCTTTCGAGGAAGCCGCCGAAAAAATTCTCTCAACCAGCCGCGCCACAATGAAGCAACGCGTTGCAGCTGTATCGCAGTTACTGGCGGAAAAAGGCGCCTTGAATCAACTTTGTGTCTCCAGGCTGCCGTGGTTTGCCTCAGCCAAAGGTAAACTTTCTGCCACCAGCAAAGCCGCTGCTGCGCGACAAGAGCAAAAACGTCAGCAGGCAGTTCGCGCCATCCACAACCAAACAGATACGGATGCGATTGCCAGTGCGCCAAAATTAGATTTGGGGCTGTTCCTCACCGCACCGCCGACGGAGTCGATCTCGGGAAAAGATGCTGTTTCCAAGTTGTGTGATTACTTCAAAAAGGCTGCGGAGGCTGCGAAGAAACATGGCCATGCCTTTGACGAAGATCTGGAAAAGGAATTCTCCGCGTTTGCAGAAAAACTTCCGGAAACATTTTCCGTGCCCGCGCCGGGGCGCAAACCTTCCGGCCTCTATCCAATTGCCGCGGCATTCAAATATTTTCCACGTGCCGAAACTCTCGCTGTTTTTAAGGCCGCCACAAAGTCGCTGGCGGAAACCACGGACAAGGAAGTTGCCGTTGACACCATTGCCGATGCCCGTGTGGACGACCAGCCGCAATTCGATTATTTTTCGAATCTGGCATTTGCCGCGAGCGCATCCGGCGACGACGGGGAAGAGGATGAGAACGCCAATCGTGCCGTCTGGTTTAACTTCGATCTCGCAGCGTTTGTCGAGGCCATCAAGGCGCCTCGCCGCTATTTTGAGGACACGCAAACACGAAAGAAAAATGTCGCCAGAATACAACGCGACATAAATGCCATGCTTGGGAAAGGACGTGTTGTCTCGGCGAAAGACACTGATGACGAAGCGTCCGACTTGCCTGGATTTGAGGACGATAAACGCATTTGCCTGATCAAGGAAATCGTTGAGAAACATGAAAAGGATGGAGGTTTGGCATGGCAGGAGGATGAATCGTCCGGCAGCCCTGTTGAATACGCCATAGATGAACGTACTCTGCGAGGCTACCGTGACATTCGCGAAAAATGGCGCAAAGCGGCAAGGGATGGAAATGTATCCGAGGCTGCTTTGCTAAAAATCCTCGCTGAGGAACAAACCGGCCATCGCGATGATTTTGGCAGCGCCACATTTTATCAAAAACTGGCCAAACCGAAGAATCATGCCATCTGGCGCGATGGTGGAACCCAATCCTGGCACGCCGAGGATCCGGTTCAAGCCTGGCTCAATTACTGCGAATTGCGGCGTGAACTGGATGACAAAAATCGCCCCATTCGTTTCACTCCGGCCCATCCCATTCATTCGCCGCGCTACTTTATCTTTCCAAAGAAAAACGAATCCAAAGAGAAAAAGAAAGGCACTCGCCAAAAATTTGGACGCGACTCGCAACATGTCATTGGCGAACTGGCCTTCGCCGCCGGAATTGCTGTGTCGGGTGCCAATGGCAAATTTGACATTCAAGTCGCGAAAATCACCTATAGTGCCCCGCGTTTGTTGCGTGACAATCTCCGCGCGGGCCACAGCTTGGCAGAAAAGGAAAACCTCCACGCTGCCCATTGGATTCAACCGATGATGGCCGTACTGGATATCAAGGAATCCGCCACCGTGAACTTCGCCAATTGCAGCCTCACCTTGCAGGCTCATAAAAATCCCGAATCGCCTGACAAAGTTCCCGACATCCAAGTCACCATCCCGCTTCCGCTCTCCGATGATGAGGTTGCGAAAATCCACGCTGTCACAGCCAAGGGTGACCTCTGGATGGACAAACAGTTTAATCAACATCCTGAAGGTGAAACTTTCCATCGTGCCACCCTGCGCTGGCCGCACGAAAAACTTCCCAAAGATCCGCCGAAACCATGGCATGAACGCGTGGATAAATTTCAGGTGGTTTCCGTCGATCTCGGGCAACGCGACGCCGGAGCCTTTGCCCGTTTGCTGGTCTCAAATGATCTTGATGCGGCTTCTATGAAAAAAGCCCGCTTTGTCGGCGAAACCGACAGCAGATGCTGGCACGCAAAACTTCTCCGATCCGGCCTTTTCCGACTCCCTGGAGAAGACGCCAAAGTCTGGCGCGAGCAGTCCCCGAAAGATACCGACAGGAAACCGCTCTTTGATTATCGAGAGGAACTTTGGGGCGAACGTGGCCGCCCTGCCCGCGATTGGGAGGCGGACGAAACTGCCAGACTCATGCGCGAATTGGAAACAGTCCAAAAAACTGCTGGCGGAAACGAGATTTTCGACCTGCTTCCCGAGCATTGGCGCGATGAACTCAGTTTCCCCGAGCAAAACGACAAACTCCTCATCGCCCTGCGTCGCTACCAATCAAAACTCGCCCGTCTTCATCGTTGGATTTGGTTTCTGGAAGCGGATGCGCCCAAGGCGTGGACGGAAATGGAAGCGTTACTCAAGCCCACTGCAGACAATCTGCCGTTCAATTCAGATGCGGTTCGCTTCTTCGACGAGGAAGCCAAGAACTTCATTGCCCGCCGTGATCCGCGCATCAAGGAAAAGCTGCTTAAACAACTAAACATCCGCACAGACATCGTCCAAGCCGCCGCTGTTGCCATAGCCAACCGTGTTCTTCCTTTGCGCGGACGCTCGTGGAAATGGGATGCGCATCCCGCAGCCACCTCGGAAAATCCCATTCGTCTGCTCTCCAAATCCGGTCCCGACCTTGGCACACAGGAACACCCTGTCTGGATTCGTGGCCAGCGCGGCCTGTCGATGGAACGTATTGAGCAAATCGAAGAGCTGCGAAAGCGTTTCCAATCCTTGAACCAACTCCTGCGCCGTGCTCCCGGACAGCCGCCGCGCAAACGCCGCGACGAATCCATCCCTGATCCGTGCCCGGACTTGCTTGTCAAACTTGGCGAGTTGAAAACCCAGCGCGTCAACCAAACCGCGCACTTCATTCTCGCCGAGGCTCTCGGACTGCGCCTTGCGAAGCCGGCCATCAACAAGAAAACACAACTGGCCCAGCGCGACATCCATGGCTCTTATGAAAAAATCAAATGGAAAAATTCTGCCGACGACACAAATGAATGGATTGGCTGTGCCGACTTCATTGTCATCGAGGACCTCTCCCGTTATCGCACGTCGCAAGGCCGCGCTCCGTCTGAGAATTCACGCCTGATGAAATGGTGCCACCGTGCCGTGCGTGACAAGCTTGCCCAACTCTGCGAGGTTTTCGGCATTCCCGTTGTCGAAACGCCCGCCGCCTACTCCTCGCGCTTCTGCTCGCGAAGTGGAGTGCCCGGTTTCCGGGCTTATGAAGTCACTGCCGGTTTCACCAAAACAGGACAATGGGCATGGCTGGCCTCCAAAAAGGAAAAGGACGGAAATCCAACCTTGGAAGCCTCCCATCTCCAGCAAATAGATAGGGACTTAAAAAGTGCACAGACCACGCTCGAAAATCAGTGGCGAGACAAGGAAAAACAAGGCGTTTGCCCCAAACGAACCTTGCTTGTTCCCAAGGCGGGTGGTCCTGTTTTTGTTCCGATTGTTGACGCCACCGCCGCCGACACACTTGCGCCAGCTGTGACCCAGGCTGATGTAAACGCAGCCATCAACCTCGGGCTACGCGCTGTCGCCGACCCGCGCCTGTGGGAAATTCAACCGCGTTTGCGCACCCAAAAATCGATGGATAAAAATTCCTTGTCCACTCGCGAGAAACGCAAGTTCGGAGAGAAAGGGAAGTCGCTGGCCCTCTCGCATGAAACCGAGGAAGAAAAACAACCGAACTATTGGGCTGACTTTGCAAATTTGAAAAACCTCGCCAGCCAGCTCGCCACTGAAAATCCAAAAGACCACGGCTGGCTTGGCGACAAATGGTCAACCGCCACGATTGAGGGGGAAACAAATCCGCCGTCGCTGGTTTCCGGAAAGTCTTTTTGGGGCTGCGTGAAAGCCGCCCAATGGAAGCGGGTTCGTGAGATAAACCAAAAACGCTTGGATAATTGGCAGAAAAGAATGGATGACTTGCCCATGTAAAAGAAAGCTGCCCAATGTCCGATTCCTCCTTGCGTTCGGAAGACTCCGTTCAGGATATGCCCTTCATGGGTGTCCGGAACATGCACAATTATCTCTATTGTCCGCGGCTCTTCTATCTACAATGGGTCGAAAATCTCTTTGAAAACAACGCGGACACGGTGGCGGGCGATGCAGCACATCGAAAAGTGGACATGCCTTCGCGCATGGATGATGCCAAGGAAGCCGCCTTGCGATCCAACCTGACCGAAGGCCAGAAGTTTCGATCCCTGCACTTGACCAGCGCAACCTTGGGATTGACGGGGATCGTGGACATGGTGGAAGGCGGTGGAAGTGACGGAGTCACCGTGGTTGATTACAAAAAAGGGGCGCCGAGACACCTTGATGACGGTTCCTATGTGGCAAAAGATCCCGACGCCGCGCAAGTCGCCGCTTATGCGCTTTTATTAAGAGAACAAGGCACAAACGTTGCTGGAGCCTCCATTTATTATGCTGCGGAGAAAAAACGCATTCCCGTCGAGCTGTCTGATGCCCTCTTCGCCCGTGTCCACACGGCTCTCGCCGAGGCGCGTGCCGTGGCGGCCTCCGGGAAAATCCCGCCACCGTTGCCAGACGACGCGCGTTGCTTATATTGCTCGGCCTATCCGATTTGCCTGCCGCGCGAATCGGCCTGGTGGCAACGGCACCATGTCGCGCATCAGGATCGCGACACACGAACTCCACCCCTGCCCGGTTTCGAGGATCTCCTGTCGCCGGACTCCGCCATCCGCGAGATTCCCGCGCCCGACCTTGCGGACCAGCCACCACGCCCGCCACGTCTTGACGGCGAAATCCTCATCGTCCAGACACCCGGTGCGATGGTCGGCCAAAGTGGCGGCGAGTTTACGGTCTCCGTCAAAAAGGAAGTTCTCCGCAAGCTGCCGAAACACCAAGTCCGCGCCATCTACCTTTACGGGGCCATCCAGCTCACCGCACAGGCGGCCCAGAGCGCGCTTGAGGAGGAAATTGACGTCGCCTACTTCGCCCCCAGCGGACGTTTCCTCGGCATGTTGCGCGGGCTGCCCGCGTCCGGCGTGGATGCCCGCCTCGGACAATACGACCTCTTTCGGCAACCCTTTGCCAAGCTGCGGCTGGCCGGCGAGGCCATCCGCGCAAAAATCCACAACCAGCGCGTCCTCCTCATGCGCAACGGAGACCCGGGCAGCGGCGTCTTGTTTGAAATGGCCCGCCTGCGTGACGCCGCCCCGCAGGCGCTCTCACTTGAGGAATTGCTCGGCATCGAGGGCGCCGCCGCCAATTTTTATTTTCAGCAATTCCCCACCATGCTCAAGGATCGCGCAACGTGGGCCTTCGATTTTAACGGACGCAACCGCCGTCCGCCCCGGGACCCCGTGAACGCATTGCTGTCATTCGGCTACTCAATGCTCGCCAAGGAACTCGCGGGCGTGTGCCACGTGGTCGGCTTGGACCCATTTTTGGGGTTCATGCACCAACCGCGCTACGGACGCCCCGCGCTCGCGCTCGATTTAATGGAGGAATTCCGCCCGCTTGTCGCCGACAGCGTTGCCCTGAGCCTCATCAACCGCGGCGAACTGGCCGAGGGCGACTTCATCCGTTCCGCCAGCGGCACCTCGCTCAATGAGCGCGGGCGGCGCATTTATTGGGAGGCTTGGTTCCGCAGGCTCGACACCGAGGTCAGCCACCCGGCCTTCGGCTACAAAATGAGTTACCGGCGGATGTTCGAAGTGCAGGCGCGCCAGCTCTGGCGCCACGTGCGCGGGGATGCCGCGCAATACCACGGCTTCACGACACGCTAAGCCCGTTGCCATGACGTCACGCGAACTCTTCCATCCCGAAAGCACGCAAATCGCGTGTTTCACGACACGCTAAGCCCGTTGCCATGCCATCCCCGCGCCGCCGCTATCTCGTCTGTTATGACATCGCCAATCCAAAGCGATTGCGCCGTGTCGCGCGCCTGCTGGAAGGATTCGGGACGCGCCTGCAATACTCCGTC
>JAIRPL010000065.1 GCA_031256995.1 Puniceicoccales bacterium | reverse complement strand
AATAATCCCACCCCATCTCCCTCCTCGTAAACCATGGTTTTCCGTTCCCAAAAATGGGTGGAACTTGGCAACCTCAACCAAAAACAGAAAGCACAACCATGAAGAAGAAAATAACAATCGTAGCCACAAGCATCCTGCTTGTCGTTGGCGGCATTGGCGCGACGGACACGGTCCAAAGGCCAATGGCAAAAATAACATTCGTCGTGAAGGATGATGCGGGGACCCCTGTTCCAAACATCAAGGTGTCTATGAGCACCTTTCATCATTGGGAGCCTGGAGAGGGCTTTGGAAAGGATATTGCAAAATCTTATACTTCCATCACCGATAAAAATGGGGTCGCTGTCATCCAGGGAAGAAGCCTGCGCGGGGAATTCGCGTGCGGTATCACGGCCACCGGATATTATCCACACCGCCACATGCGGCACCGCTTCACGGAACGAAAATCGGGGCGTTGGGAACCATGGAATCCAACCTTGGAAATCATCATTCACCCAATCATCAACCCAATCCCAATGTACATGTTTCACGAGAAAGACAAAAACATCCCTTCCCCTGAGAAAGAATTTGGATTTGACCTGAAAATGGACGATTTTGTGGCGCCATACGGGCGTGGAGTTTATCCGGATTTCATCTTCAAAATAGAGGAAAAAATCCCACGCACGGAATTTGGGGAATCCTATGATTACCGCCTTAGGATCACATTTCCAAACAAGGGCGACGGAATCCAATCTCACTTCACGACTCCATGTCCCAAATCCGAATCGCCTGGCGACTCCAGAATCACAATGCCGCGCTATGCCCCAACCACAGGTTATAAAAACTCCTTGGAACTTAGGAAGGCGCTCCTTGACGACAGGCGAATCGAACAAGGAATGGATCAAAATTACTTCTTTCGCGTCCGCACCAAACTTGACAAAAATGGAAAAATAACCAGCGCCCTTTATGGCAAAATCTCCGGGCCAATAGAATTTGGTAAGAATTGGTTTCGCCTCCGTTATTTTTTAAATCCAACACCCCTCGACCTAAACATGGAAAACGGAAGTTACGAAAGGGAAAACCTAACGCCAAAGCCACCCAAAAAACCATAATCCCCCCGCCATCTCCCCCCCTCGTAAACCATGGTTTTCCGCTCCCCAAAAATGCGTGGAACTTGGAACCTCAAACAAAAACAGAAAGCACAACCATGAAAACAATCATAATGATCGCGATACGCCTTTTGCTCTCCGACGTCGGCCACAGCGTGGGTGGTTTGCCCCAAGAACTGCCGGCGAAAATGACATTTCTCATCAAGGACGATTTTGGAAATCCTGTCCCGGATCTTGAGTTTTTTGCAGTCTCTTATTCTCCCAAAACACTTGGGGACAACCAGGGGGACCGGTTGCATCAAAGCTTCTGTATGAAAACCAACAAGAAAGGAGAGGCCGTGGTTGAAACCAAAACCCCGACGGGGAGTTTTGATTGCCTCATCTTTGACAAACAAATTTACGGAATCCGAAGGAAGGCGGGAAGGATCCGCCTCAGAAGGGGTTTCGACACCTGGGTTCCATGGAATCCAACGATTGAGTTCGAAGTCGCAAGGATTTTCAAGCCGATCCCGATGTATGTCTCCGACAACGACAGGAAGATCCCGGCCTTTGAAAAAGAATTCGGTTTTGATCTGAAAATGGATGACTTCGTCGCGCCGTACGGACGCGGAATCCACACGGATTTCACGCTCAAAATCGAGGAAAAAATCCCTTACTCAAGCGAGCTGAGTCCCTATGATTACCGCCTTAAAATCTCCTTTCCAAACAAGGGGGATGGGATCCAGTCCCATTTCACACTGCCGCATTCTTTCCGAAACAACCTGATCCATGATTCCAGGGTCATCATGCCGCGTTACGCCCCAACTGTCGGTTATAAAGATTCCTTGGAACTCCGGTGCGGATATGTCGACGGCAAGCATCTCACTTCCCGGGAAGATGAAAATTACTTTTTACGTGTCCGCACCAAATTCGACAAAGATGGAAAGATCGCCAGCGCGCTCTACGGAAAAATCGACGCCCCGTTGGATTTTTTCGAGGATGGAATCATTCGTTTTAGGTATTGTCTCAACCCCACGCCGCTTGATCTGAATATGGAAGAAAAGGATGGCGCCAGCCTTGTCCCGCCCCTGTCCAAGCCATCCGAGGAACCGATCCCTCCGCCATCTTCCAAGCCATGAAACGTGTCCAACTTTTCCCTCGCATTCAAACCTCTCCACGGTGCCCGTTTACCACCTCCCCGCCATGTCCGGAAAAGACATTCATCCGAATCTTTCCAATAAGCCGATTTTTAGAATCCAATCATAACCACCCACACACATGAACCCCCATCAGTAGAGAAAGGAACACCAACGATGAACGCCTCACAAGACAACAAAAGCAATGACATTGATAACCGCCACAAAGGCTTGTTAAGACGGAAAATTTCCACTCTTGGCTGGCGCCTTTTTGATTTGAGAAACGGCGCTGGAAAAAATCGCACAAGAAAACGAAATTCCGGACCCGGCACGGCATATTCACGCTACGAGATCCGCTTGCCGGGTGCCGCCCTCCGCGCGGTGACACTGGCGTCCATCGCAAGCATCGTGATGATGTCCTTTTCCGAAGTCCGGGCGGAAAATGTTCAAAATCTTTCGGTCGAGAATTTGCATGTCACCTCGGGTCTGACAATCGGGATGGCGGGCGCTGGTGTCGATGTGGCCCAGGAGATCCCCGCATTTCTATTCAATGCGGAATCCATTGCCGGGGCGACATTTGCGACGTCATCCCTCGCGGGTGATGTCGTGACTTGGGAATGGCTCCGCCGGCCGCCGGCCGCGGGTGCGCCCCTGCAAAAAACGCTTTCCCTAAACTCCACGGGATGTCTCACCCTTTACTCTCCCACGACCCCCACCGGAGCACCGGCCATCGTCTTTGATGCTGGCAACCCTGCGAATGCGCAAATCCGCATCGCGGGGGCGCGTGTTTTGACGGAAAACTCACTGCATGCCGCAATCTCCTCGTTTTACACAAATTCCATCGCGCTTGGGACTGGCGCCTATGCCGCTTCCCATTCCACGGCCATTGGCCCGAATTCCGTCGTGGAGGGAACGGGGTCCGTCGCAATCGGACGAAGTTGCAGAAGCACGGATAATTGTGCCACGGCCATTGGGGATTATGCCACCACCTCGTCCCCCTATGCGATAGCGATGGGCTGGACCGCGAACGCATCCGGCCGCTACGCCATCGCCCTTGGCACTTCCCATGCGCAAGGAGACTATTCCACGGGCATTGGGACTGGCGCCTATGCCGCTTCCTATTCCACGGCCATTGGCCCGAATTCCGTCGTGGAGGGAACGGGTTCCGTCGCAATCGGACAAAATTGCAGAAGCGCGGATAATTGTGCCACGGCCATTGGGGATTATGCCACCACCTCGTCCCCCTATGCGATAGCGATGGGCTGGACCGCGAACGCATCCGGCCGTTACGCCATCGCCCTTGGCACTTCCCATGCGCAAGGAGACTATTCCACGGGCATTGGTTCTTGGAATGAGGCGCGGGGAAACTATTCCACGGTGATCGGCTACGAATCGGATGCAAACTCCGACGCCCATTATTCCATAGCGATCGGTCACTACTCCTCCACGGAAGGGGCATGCTCCACCGCCATCGGCCCCTATGCTTACGCGGAGGGAGAGTGCTCAACCGCCATCGGATATTCCTGCGCGCTGGGATTCCGCTCCATCTCACTTGGAATGTCTTCAATGGCGAGAGCCTACGGAACGATCGCGATGGGAGATGGTGCCAACGCCTCCGCGTCCACGGCCATCGCCATTGGGGCCTCCACGCAAGCGTCAGGCGGGGCATCCATCGCGATTGGAGACTTCGCGAATGTGTCAGGAGGATCATCAACCGTGATTGGGGCCTCCGCGAAAGCATCGGGAGAATTCTCGACCGCGATTGGATATTTTGCAAACACGACCGGATCCTACTCGTTTTCAAGTGGTTTCTGCACAAACAACACCGGCAATTACTCCACGGCGATTGGCTATTGTTCCGGAACTTCCGGAGATTCCTCCACGGCGATTGGCTATTATAGTAACGCCGGGAATGGCGCCGTCGCACTTGGAAATAATGCCGGCGTATACGGGGAACACGCCACGGTCATTGGATATTCAACAACCTCATATTCCAGGAATTCCATAACGATTGGAAACGGATCCTGGATGGACAACGAATCATCCATCTCAATAGGAAACTCCAACCAAATCTTCAATGCGGAAGGAAACTCCTTTGCGCTTGGAAACAACATTCTGCTCAATTCCTCCAATCAGATCGCGCTTGGTTTCTACAACGACCCGCGCCCGGAGCATGCTTTCATGATCGGGAATGGGGAGGCTTCGATTTGGCGATATGATGGAAACGGAAATTACCGCGAGTTTGGCCGCTCCAATCTTTTCACAATCTCCAGAACCGGCGCGGTGCAACTCTATCACGCCCAGGCGAATTCGGAAGGTTCAGATTCCAACGCGGAATCTTCCTCAAACGCGCCGGTCATCGAACTCCAACCCGACCCCGCCGATCCGCACATTCTCATCGCAGGCGCGCGCGTGCTGACGGAGGAAAATGCGGGTGGATTGCTTCCGTCTTCCT
Source organism: Puniceicoccales bacterium (assembly GCA_031256995.1). Taxonomy (GTDB): domain Bacteria; phylum Verrucomicrobiota; class Verrucomicrobiia; order Opitutales; family UBA953; genus CALNBE01. The sequence goes on along the minus strand of JAIRPL010000065.1, from coordinate 22,696 downwards.
TTTTTAATGGAAACGGCGGGTGGGGAACGGCGGGCGAGGGGTTGGGACTGGATTCCGTGGCGATCGGCGTAAAAACGATCGCCACAGGCGACCGGCAAACGGTTCTTGGAAAAGCCAACCTGGCCCGGGACGACGCGCTTTTCATCATCGGCAATGGCGATGCGGACGCCGACGGGGCATTGTGGAATCCCGTCTCCGGTGTCTACGATGACGGACGCGCCAACGCTCTTGTCATCACGAATGAGAACAAAGTGCAGATATACAACCTGCACGACTCCCAGACGCCCGTGATGGAGTTTGACCCGACGGATCCCGGGGGGCCGCAAATTCGCATCGGCGGACATCGTGTCCTGACAGAACTGGATCTTTCCTCCGCTTCCGCCGGGGGCATGGGTTGGGGCAATTTCTCCGGGATTATCCAGACGAATTCCGCGAATGAGAGCGTGGCCATCGGCCATGCAAGCGGGGTCTCCGGCAATCAGAGTGTCGCGGTTGGAAATCAGGCGGTGGCGCATGCCAGCCAATCCGTGGCGGTTGGGGCAGGTGCCGAGGCAAACGGGGGCGGGTCGGCGGCAATCGGCGCGGATGCCTGGACATCGGGGGCAAATTCCATTGCCATCGGGACGTCCTCGGCGGCGGCTGGACAGGATTCCATCGCCCTCGGCAATGGCACCCTCACCTACGATTCCGGGCAAGTCGCCCTTGGGATGTTCAACGAGGCGCGCCCGGAATACGCTTTCATGATTGGGAACGGTTCTCACGCGCCGCAAGGGGGCGCGGGAGGGGCGGAGCGCTCCAACCTCTTCGTCATCACCCGCGAGGGGAAGGGAATTTTCCGTCATGTGAATTTTGCGGAATCCACACCAGGAAACGCCGCGCCTGTGGTGGGAGGCGAGGCGCTTCACGTGAAAGGAAATGCCAGGATTGAGGGGACGCTGCGTCTTCGCCCCGCCGGCGATCTTCCAATGGGACCCTTTGTCTCGGATGAGGCGGAGTGGGTTGATTAAGCGCATTTTCCGCCGCCCTTGGGCCGCCCGCGATGGCGGCCTCAAAAAAAATATTCAAAATGCTGTGGGGAAAATCCCCAGGCGCGGGTTTTTCGTTTTTTTCCTCATTCATCCAATTCCCATTGGGACGGGACAAACCGCAAAACAGTGTCGCAGCCTGGTTTGGAAAAAAGATGCCATCGGAGATTTGTTGTTTTCGCGAGAAATGCGCGGTCATGGCTCACCAGCAGCAACGCGCAAGGACACCCCGCAAGCGCCTCCTCAAGGCAAAGGATCCCGGGCAGGTCCAGATGATTGGTCGGCTCGTCCATGACTATGAGGTGCGGTCCGCGCGTTAAGCCGTTGGCAAGCAGGAGTTTGCGAATCTCACCGGGACTCGGCAACCCGCTCTCCAAGAGGCGCCCAGGGCGCGAACCAAGACGGCTGACCATCGTCATCACGCGCCCGCGCTCGACTTCCGGAAGCTTCCGGACCTCGGCGAGAATCTGGCACGACTCGTCCACGGAGACTTCCTGCGGAATGTAAATGAGCCGCGACGGGGAAAGCGCAAACCGGGCAAGCAGGTGCCGCAGGAGCGTGCTCTTGCCCGAACCATTGTCCCCGGTGAGCGCGATGCGGTCGGAGGGGCCGATGGCAAGGTCGGGAAAACGCAAGGAACGGCACGGCGAAAAGCGCCCGTCAGGCACCACCGGCTTCATGGCCTCCCGCGCCTCACCTCCGCCTCCCAAGGGAAGTTCCCCGGCCGGAAGCCGCAGAAGGAAATCCCGTGGCAAACGCGCGGCATCCTCAATCCAGACTCCCACCTCATGGCGTTTTTTGACCTGGATGGCGGCGTGGGATTCCTCGAGCCTCCCCGCGCGCCGGTTCATCTGCCCCACGGCGCGCGAGGCCCAGGCATCCTTGCCCGTCATCTTCGCAAGCTGTCGCGCCGCGCGTCCGTCCGGGTCGGCCCGGGCCGGTTTTTTGTTTTTTGAACCGCGCGCCGCCGCCGCGTGCTGGTCGGCGACGACACGACGGCGCTGGGCCTCGGCACGCAGGCGCGCGGCGGCATGGCGAAGCTCGTCACTCTCCGTTTGCGCCGCATCCTCCTCGGCCGTTTGCCAGGCGATGGCGTCCGTCACGCCGCCATGCCGCAAAGTGGCGCCGGGCGGGTCGAGCAAAAGCGTCTGCGGGCAAAGCTCGTCGAGCAATTCGCGGTCATGGCTCACCAAGAGTCCGGTTCCGGTGAAAGTCCGCAGGGCATCCACGAGCAACCCGCGCGCGGCGGCGTCGAGATGATTCGTCGGTTCGTCAAGGGCCAGGGCGGCAGGTTCCCGCCAAAGGGCCGTGGCAATTTGCGCCCGTTTCCTCTCCCCGTGGCTAAGGGTGGCCCAGCGCTCGGCCTCGACCCAGTCCTCCCCGATTTGCAAACGCGATTTGAGGTAGCCCGAGGCCGGGTCCCAAAAGAAATCCCCCCACTCCGGCGGTGGATCATCCGTCCGTTGCGCAACTTGCAAAATATCACCCTTGCGCACAACGCCTCCCGATGTCGGTAAAAGCTCGCCGGCGAGCAAACGTAAAAGCGTTGTCTTCCCGGAGCCATTGGCGCCGACAACCCCCGTCCAACCCGGAGGAAATTGCACTGTGAGGTTTTGAAACAGGGGAAGCGTCGCCCCGGGCCATTTGAACGCAAGGTTTTGCAACGCAAGACATGGGGCGCGACGATGGTTTCCCTCAGAAAGCATGCGCGAAAAGTGCCACAGGCCGGGGCGGGGGACAAAACATTATTCCAAAGGCGGTCCAGCCGCCGCCCTTCCCCTTCCTTTTGCCGTTGTCGTGAGGCGCAAGGAAAACAGGCTCGAAGAACCATGTGTGACCGCCCAGACATCGATCCCGCCACGCCGGAAAACTCCCCAAATCCGCCGATGGAAAAAAGACACTCCATCATCAACGACGTGGAGGCGCTCGTAAGGCAGTGCGGGCGCCCAAGCTGGGACGAGTATTTCATGGCGGTCGCCGTTTTGCTCAGCAGCCGTTCCAGCTGCGAGCGCCTCCACGTCGGCTGTGTCGTGGTCTCATCCGAGCAGCACCCAAACCGGATCGTGGCCGCCGGCTACAACGGTTTCCTCCCTGGCGCGCCCCATCAATCCCGCGTTCGCGACGGACACGAGCAGGCGACCGTCCACGCCGAGCAAAACGCCATTGCCGACGCCGCCAAACGTGGCGTGTCGCTGGCCGGGACCATAATGTACGTCACCCATTTCCCTTGCGTGAATTGCGCCAAGATACTCGCGGCGGCCGGCGTGCGCACCGTGAAATACCTGCACGATTATAACAATGAGGCCATCGCGTCCGAGCTGCTGCACCAAGCCGGCGTGCGTGTGGAACAAATCTGCATGGCATGACTCCAGCCCCCGCCGGGAAAAATCAGGGGCAAAACATCGATCCGGACGGCGGATTCCGTGGCGGCAGGTTGGCGCGACGGCGTGTTTTTCTTCCGTGTTTAATTCGTGAAGAAAAAAACATCATTTTGCTTGCATTTTGCAAAACACCCTTCTTCCTTGGCGCTGTCTTGTATGATCGTATGAATCCCCCGAACGACAGCCGCGCCAACAGCTTTCGCCGTTTCGCATTCAAGATCGAAGATTGGATGCCTGACTCCCGCCTTGGTGGCATTCCCGCCCGGCAGCCCGAAGTCAGGGTCATCTCCCTCTCCAACGCCGAGTTCGCTTCTCTCGTCCCCCCCCCCAATGCTCACTCGGTTTTTATCCGGGAAAAATTCCGATCCATTTCCGTCCTCACGCCTTCATTCCTTGATCGCCCGTGTCGGAAAACGTTTTCGCGTTCCGCATCTTTCGTCCACCCACCGCATCAGCCGCACTGAGGTCCCGTCCGGGTCTGCCCGCAACGCAGCCCCACTCCACAAGGGCCATTCGCCCCTTTCGTTCGCCCCATCAGGCTCCCTCCCGATGCCTTGTGCGATTTCGTGCCATTCCCCCTTCCCTGCCATTCGCAAAAAGCAACACACCTCCCCTTTTCTCCCCGCCATGCTTGCATTCCTCCACAAACTCCAAATCACCACCCTCCTGCTGCTCGCCGGAATATCCATTCTCCCGCCCGCCAAGGCGGAAGACTACATCACCTGCGGGATGCCTACAAGGCTCCCGGAGTCACCCTTCGAGGACTCCAAAAACCATCGCTTCAAACTCTGGGCCTCCTGGGGCAAAATCAAAGTCTCGCCCAAGACCACACTCCAAATTCCCGTCGGCTTCACCCCCATCCCCAATTACCAAAACAGCCGTCTGCTCGGGACAGGATGGGCCTTCCCCATGCTTGAAAGCACGCTCCTCGCCATAAACGACAAGGAATACGAACTGCGCTTCCCAACCGGGCACCGAATCCGACTTAAGAAAACCAGGATTCCAGGACGCCTTGAAGGATCCGGATGGAAGGCAAGCCTCTCCGGAAAAAACGCCACCGTGCAATCCTCCTGCGGCTGGACACTCATCTTTGAGGGTGGAAAACTCAAAAAATTCAAATCCCCGGATGGCGCGCTGGCCGAGTTCCATTACGACAGCGCCGACTCCCTGAGAGTGACCATCAATGGCAAGCCGGCTCTGAATTGGAAAAACGAATTCGACCCCGTCACAACCCGGCGCGTCGCCCACCTGACACTGCAGGACGGACGCCATGCCCTGCTCCGTTTCGGATACCGCCCGGTCATCGTGGAAACCCTCGAAAAAACGCCCTCGGGGCCACCCAGGAAAATTCAGCAAACCACACGCGTTGAAACCCTCGCATCCTTTCAGTGGGATGGTGAAAAAGAGACACCCATCGTCTTCAAGCCAGACGAGTTGACCATCACCGTTCTCAAGCCGGACGAGGAGATCCTCGCCACGGAAACCTTCCGCTGGGACAACACGCGCGCCACGCTACTCCAAAGAAACGAAAAAAAGTTTGAGTTTCCGATCATCAAGGGAATCCCCTGCCTGAAGACATCCTATCCCGACGGAAGCTACGAGCTTTACGGCCACAAAAACGACCATCGCATACAAAAAAACCGCAATGATCCCATCCTGCTCACGGAGTACGGCAGGGACAAACAACACAACAGCCATCCACGGAAAATTTCCAGGATCGAGGCCAATGGAAGCGAGACGCTTGTGCAACGTTTTTGGTATGACGAAAATTGGAAAAAAAACAGGACGCTCACCCGCACCGACAACGGCCGCGGAATCATCCATGAGGAAGGCGAAAAATATGAGCTAAGCAAGGAGGAGGGAAGCGGCAAATTGCTCTGGAGAAAAGAATTCGATGAAAAGGGGCGCCTTGTGAAATTGGTCGCCAACGGAAGCAACTACACATTCACCTACGCAAAGGACGACGGCCCCGTGACCATCCGTCGCGAAACCAATGGAGAAATCATCGAAAAAGAAATTCCTTTGCAGCAATTTCGCTTCTTGACAAACAGTCGATAAGCAAAGACAGGACCCAATAACCAACCACCAGCACAACAAGAACATGCCAGACACAAAACAATCCAGAAAACTCAACATTCCGCTCCTGCTCTCAGGAGTCGCGCTCATGGCGGCCGCCACCGGGGCGGCCCTCCACGCAACAGGAGATGCCGAAATCCAGCGGATCTCAAAAATCTACGGCGGGTGCTATGGCAAAAAAGAGGTGGCGGACTCATGCCCGGAAGTCTCAAGCACATCCTTCCCCGTGCCCAATCCGGCAGGTGCGGAAACACACAGGTCCGCATGCATTCCGGTGAGTTTCTACAAGAAAATTTTGGAGCCTGGGCATGCGACTGGAATCAAGGATCCAATGAACCAGGTGGAATATAAATGTCCAGGCGGGTTATGCTACACCTATCGTCCCCCGACGATAAACGCTCCGGGCCGGTGGATAGGTTGCTATTCTGATCAATCGGGCAACGGCATATACATACCACACGTGAACACCTGTGTCGCAAAAATCATTGATGCCAATGGAATGAACTGCCAGGACGACAGACTCTGATCACAAAAAACATGAGACACAAAAACTTTTTCTTTTGCGCCGGAATTCTGATCTTTGCATCCATGGCGCCCTCACACGGGGACGCGGTGCCGGCTGGATTTACAATTGCCGAAACAGGGCGGCTGGTTGAAAAGCTGTCCTCCATTTATCGAATGCCGCACTCGTTGGAAGTTTCATGCTCCACGGAATTCAGCACCAACGCGGGAAAAACCTGGGTGAAATCAGGAAATTCCAACCTGAAATGGGATCTGAATGGAAATCAATATCACTATATCGCGGATGCCGGCGACACCTGCCGTGAATTCGTTTTGAAAGACGGGGGCTGGACTGTTTTTTTCCATGACAAGGCTGAAGGGGGAAAACGGAAACTCACAAGTGTTTCCAAGTGCAGGGAACTGGAGGTTCCATTTGACGCTCAAAAGTTTTTTTATCTACGAACACACACAGGGGGGCTTGTTGATTTCCAAAATGGGACTCTCTCGAAAATTCCGGGTGGAATTTGTTTTTCAACAAAATCCCAATGTAAATTGTACAAGACCATTTACGAGGATATGTATGTGTTCTCGGAGGACTTGAAATTTTTGAGAAAGGAGGTCTTTGTCATCGGCACGGACGGGAGCAGGGTGGAAAAAGAGCGCGAATATTCCGTGCCGGAAGGAATGTTGATGAATGTCAACGGCTTCCTTTATCCCTCCCAGATTGTTAGCAAAAATTTTGACGAAAAAGGCAAGGAGACAATTCGAAGCCGCACAACATTCGCCAAAAACATAAAAATAAATGAGGAATTTGAAAAGTCCGCATTTGTCGCCAAGATTCCGGTTGGCACCAGGGTGTTAAACACGTTTGAAAACCGTATCTACATCCAGACCGCCGACGGCACCCCCGACGCGAAAAGCGACCTTGCGAAGCGAATCGACGATTTTATTGAGAAAATGGAGAAGAAACCAGCACCATGAACATTTACCGTTTATGCAAAGACGGGCGCCTGGTGCCATGCTTTCTGGAATCGGCGCCCGGCGTGCTTCAACCGCGTGTAAACACGGGCGCCGTCAAAATCGTGGATATGAATGGAACGTCATGCAGGGATATCAATCTCTAAATAAAACATCATGAAAACAACCCAAAAAATCTTTCTTTTTTTCATCAATGTCCTGATTCTTGTGCAAGTGCCGTCATTGAAAGGCGGCACCGCTCCAACGGAGTTCTCTCCCGAGGAAATAGGAACGATGGCTGCCAAGTTATCCGCAATCTACAACATCCCACGATCATTGGAGGTTTCCGGATCCACGGAATACAGCAACAACGCAGGACAGACATGGGAAAAAACAGGCGATTTTCATTTGAAATGGGATATTTCCGGGAATAAATATCATTACGTGGGAAATCCAAGCATGGAATTTTATCAAAAAGACGGAAATTGGACTGTTTTCTTTTACGATGAAAACAAAGAGGGGAAGCGCATCCTCGAAACTGTCACAATCTGCCAGGAACTGGAGGTTCCATTTGATAAAAACACATTTCTATGCTTTCAAAATATTTACGGGGAATTTGTTGACTTCCACAAGGGGACTTTCTCGAAAATTCCTGGAGGATTCACGTTTTCCATGAGATCAAAACCGGAGAAAAACAGGGGGGATTACGAGGACGTCTACACATTCTCAACTGATTTCAAACTTCAGAAAAAAGAAATCTTCACTGTCGGAATAAAGGGGGTAAGGGTTAGAAAGCTGCGCGAATACACTATTCCGGAGGGGATGTTGCGTGATACAAACGGCTTCCCCTATCCAATTCAGATGATTGGAAAGGGATTTGACCCCAAAGGCAATGAGAGCGGGCGCGCCCGTATTACATTTCATGATGGGGTCAAAATAAACCGAGGGTTTCTGAAATCGGACTTCGAACCAAGAATCCCTGTTGGAACCAGCGTTCTGGATAGCGTCAACAACCGTTCCTACACCCAGACTTCGGATGGCGTTCCCGACGTAGAAACCGACCTTGCGAAGCGAATCGACGATTTCATTGAAAAGAAGGAAGAGAAGCCAAAGCCATGAGACATCCGCTGTTTTTTCTGTCCGTAATCGCCATAACCTCACTCCCTTTCCACGCGCAAGCCAGGGCGGATCAACCTGGCGGTGAAACATCCCAGCTCTGCGGTGTGATATCCACATATGTCGCGTTGAAAACCTGGGGTGGTGAAAAAATCGAATTTTCCGATGTCCTGGCGAATTTCCCAAGGGCGCGTGAACGTGGTGTGAATTTTGAGGAGATCGCCGCGTATTTGAAGTCGAAAAAAATCCATTCAAAAATCACGATTCTAAACCGGGATGACTTGAAAAAACTAAGGGATGAATCCATCGCCTTCGTCCTCACCCTTCCAACGAAAACAAAGGGCGCCCACATTTCACTGCTGCGAAAATCCGGCGACACCATCGAGTTCATTGACGCCCCGAACGAGTATAAAAAGAAAAAACTTTCCACCCTCCCGGACAATATCCAAATAAACGCACTTCTTCCCGCCCGAAAAGAGGAGGATTTTCCTCCTGCATCGCTTCACATGGGACGTTTCATCGTTCCGCTCCTCTTCTTGCTCGGCCTTTTTCTGTGCGCCTGTTCCCTGAGAAAATTTTCGTCATCGCATGACAAAAATTGATGCTCTCGAACCGTGGCCACATTCCAGTAAAGAACATTCTCGCCCGCTGTCCATGCCCGTTCTCCATGAAAATAAAAACCAAACCACGCCGCGCCATCCTGCTTGCGGCATTTCTCGCATTTGCATTCGCGGCACTTTCTTTTTTCAAAACCTGTCACGAAAAACAAATCCTTTCCGCCGACAGCATCGAACACGACTTCGGGCGGATTCCCGTGAAAAACGGCAGGGCCGTCGGCACCCACGTTTTCCGCATTCGCAATTCATCCTGAAATCCCGTCGAAATTGATGAAATCAGCTCCAGTTGCACTTGCGTTTCTGTTTCGTCGTTCAAAAAAAATTCCGGCGCGAGGCGAACAGGAATTGGCGGCGACAATGTCCTTTGAGGCGGGTAGTTTTACGAGGCGAAGTTTCATCATAAAAAATCATCCCCAAAAACCGGGACATCAATCCACTCGAACTCACCGTCTCCGGCATTCCTGACTTTTCCGGTTATCTTTCCAGAAATTCCATCGACTTTGGACCCTGCCGCTCAACCGATGAGAAAGCGGAGATTGTGGATGTGTTTTTGGCAAGCCTGTCAAAAGACGTGGACTTTGTGCATGAAATCACGTTCTCAAATTCGAAAGGTGCGGATTGCCTGCGGACAGTCACCACAGAGAAGGATTCCGTGCCAAGAAATGTGGGAAGCGAAGCGTATTTTCTGAACCGAAATCGTTTGAAAATCAAGCTTGTTGAACCGCAATCTCCAGGGATTCACAATGAGGAATTATTCATCGTGTTAAAAACTGGGGAGAAGTTGCGGTTGCCAATCTCGTGGGCGACAAAGACCGCGACGATTTTCGAGCCATCCCCCGTTTACATCCTGAATCCAAAACCGGCAGAGATCCGCGAGTTCCAAATTCTCTACAACACGAGGATTGGCGGAAAAATACGGACGATTAAAATTCCGGAAAACAACTTGAAAATCACGGGGGAAAATCCGAAAGAAAATCATGTCTTGCTAAACGTAAGCTTGGAAATCCCTGACGGACGTGACATCCCGCGAAAGCTCGGCGAAATCCAGATCGAAACGGAGAGTGGGAAAACACATCTCCTTGAAATTCTCCGCGCATAGGGCGTGCCAGGGGGCGTGGACACCATTTGCCCCCTTCCCTCCCCGGAGGAAGCAAAACGCGTGAGGATGAGACGCGAAAGACCCCGGGCAGACATCGGATGCGCGAGGCGCCTTGCTTGTCTCACGGCGGCATTAAAAACAAACACGGGCGCTACAAAAAAACTTCCTACCTTTGACACGCCCTCCATCCGCCCGCTTCATTCTCCACCCGTGATATCACCGCTCAATTTGCCACCGCCGTCCGGGGGCTTCTCGACACGCCAGACCCTCGAAATCCTCGCCAAACTTGGGCACTCTCCCAAAAAACCGCTGGGGCAAAATTTCCTCGTGGACGCCAACATCGTGCGAAAATCCATTGAGCTTGCCGCCATTGAGCCTGGGTGTGCCGTGGTGGAAATCGGCCCCGGTCTCGGCACTCTCACCGCCGCGCTTCTTTCCGCCGGGGCGCGTGTCTTCGCCGTGGAGCGCGACCCCGTGCTCGCCCGCCACCTGCGTTCCTGGCTCACGCCCTTGTTTCCCGACACCTTCCACCTGCTGGAGGCCGATGCCGTGCGCCACCCGCTTGCCGGAATGCCGGAACGGCTTTTCGGAGTGGGCAGGGAGGGCGTGGGCGGCAGTGTCCCTGCCGGGAAAGCGGGGGTGGAAGGCAAAAAAAACGGGGATCTGGGAAACGCGTCCAAGCCTCCCCCGCCCGTCACCCCTTCGGTGCCGCCATTCCCGGATTTCAAAGTCGTCGCCAATCTGCCTTATGCCATCTCCACCCCTTGGATCAGCGCCCTGTTGGAGGCCCCCGCCCTGCCCTCCCGCATGGTGGTCATGCTCCAAAAGGAAACCGCCGAACGCCTCACCGCCACACCGGAAAATGGCGGCGGAAAATCCGTGTCCGCCATCTCCATCGCCCTCGATTGCGCTTTTGAGCGCGCCACAAGCCACGGCATCCCGCCCTCCTGCTTTCATCCCGCGCCGCGCGTGGATTCCGTGCTGCTGCACCTCGTCCGCAAACCCGCGCCCCGTCGCCTGCGCCCCGTCACACGCGGCTTGCTGCGCGCGCTCTTCCTCTGCCGCCGGAAACAGATCGGCACCCTGCTGCGCAAGCTCCCCATGCACAATCCCGCCATCGACGGCTGGCTCGCGCGCCTCCCCGAGTGGGGCGCCACCGCCCAATCCCGCCCGGAGTCCATCCCGTTCCCGGCCTGGCATGCCCTCGACGACATGCTGGCGGACCTCACCCATTGAAAACGAACAACGACACGGCGTCACCACGCCACCACAGGACATCCCAATTTCCATGATTTGAATGGCGTGAGAGGCCGGAATCCTTGCGGAACGCCGTCGCCCAAAATTGTTTTTTCGGGTGCAACCATCCCGTGAGCCGGCATCGTGCCCCCCTCATGGCAACGTCCCTGACAGCACTTCTGCACGGCCCGGACAAACCTGGGATCGTGGCGCGCACCGCCGGTTGGATTTTCCAAAACGGCGGCAACATTCTTCACGCCGACCAGCATTGCGACTCCGGCGCGGGCGTCTTCATCCAGCGGATCGAGTGGATACCCGCCCCAGGGCGCGAGCCGGACGTGGACGCCTCCGAGTTCCGCCAGTTTGCCGCCTCGCTCGGCATGGACGTGAAGACCGCGCGCAGCACCGACCGCCCCAAGGTGGCCGTGCTCGTCTCAAGGCAGGGGCACGCCTTCCACGACCTCATGCTGCGATGGCGGGCCGGCGAGCTTCCCTGCGAAATCGTCTTCGTGGCCTCCAACCACGACACTTGGGGCGACGCCTCGCGGCAGCATTATCACACGCCATTCCATCACATCCCGGTTGGCCCCGACCCGGCCTCAAAAGCGGCGGCCGAGGAAAAGCTGGGGGCGCTTGTGCGCGAAAACGGCATCAAGCTGCTCGTCATGGCCCGCTACATGCAGGTGCTCAGCGGCGCGTTTCTGGAGAAATGCCCCGCGCCGGTCATCAACATACACCACTCGTTCCTCCCGGCCTTTGCCGGCGCAAAGCCCTACCACCAGGCCCACGCGCGCGGCGTGAAACTCATCGGCGCCACGGCGCATTACGCGACCCCCGTGCTCGACGCCGGCCCCATCATCCACCAGGCCGTCGCCCCCGTCACCCACCGGCAAAGCGTGGACGACCTCGTGCGCCTCGGCCAGGACCTTGAGAAACAGGTGCTCGCGCGCGCCGTCCGCTGGCACCTCGAAAACCGCGTTCTCGCCTATGGCAACAAAACCGTGGTTTTTGAGTAAAAAACGTGAAAAACACATCAAAATCATACCTTATCCCGTTGACTCTCCCTGAGTCCTTTTCTCCCTCGGACTTCCCATGAGCCTAAAAATAAAAGACATCGCCTTCACGGCATACCCCGCGACCAACATCCCGCGCTCCCGCAAATTTTACGGCGAAATCCTCGGCCTCAAGGAGACAATGGCCATGGATTTTGGCGACGGGAAGTGGTGGATCGAATACGAGATCGGCACGGGCACCCTCGCCCTGTCCAATCACACCAAGCCCTCCAAGGACGGCGGCGGCCCCAACATCGCCCTTGAGGTCGAGAACCTCGATGACGCCATCGCCGCACTCGAAGCCAGGGGCGTCAAGATCGCCGAGGTTTTTCCCGGCGCGACCGTCATCAACAGCCCGGGTTGCCGTTTTTGCTTCATCAAGGACCCGGACGGCACCCCGATCAACATCCACCAGTGCCGGTGAAATCCCCGGCGCCGCGCCGGCGCGCCGTCCCAAGCGGATGGCGCGGCACGCATTCCGCCGTTTTTCCGCATTGCCGCCGGAGGCATGCGCGTTCCCTGCTTCACAGCGGGGCAAAACCTGCTTCCATCGGCGCGAATGGAGACTTTTGGAGAAATGGCGGGGACCCGGCCGCACAATTGGCTGGCACGTTTCCGCGAGCATGCCCGGCGCCGCGGGCTGGCCGATCCAGGGTTGCGCCAGGAAGAGTGGCTCCAAAGGGCAAAAGTCTTTCTCCGGCTTGAGCGCGGCCTGCTCCTGCGCAACCACAGGCTCGGCATGTCAGGCCTGGAAATCGTCCGCTGGCGCGCCACGGTCATCGACGTCTTCCTCGAAAACGTCCATGCCCGCGTCCTGCACGACGCCACCCCGGGGGAGCGTGACGCCGTGGCCTTTGTCGCCCACGGCGGCTACGGGCGCGGCGAACTCTGCCCGTTCAGCGACATCGACCTGATGCTCATCTATGACGAGACGGCGCTCCCGCCGGACACCCTCGCGGCCCTGCTGCCCCGCGTCTCCGAGAACACCGTGCGGCTTCTTTGGGATGCCGGCCTCAAGCCCGGGCACGCCTCGCGGACCATCGCCCAATCCGTCGCCGACGCCCGCGCCGACGCCGTGACACGCAACACATTGCTCGACACGCGCCTCGTGGCCGGAAACCCGGACATCGTCGCCCGCTTGCGCGAAGCCACCTTCGGGGCCTTGCGCCATGGCGGCACCACGGAGGCCATCCGCTTCCTCATCGCCGCGCGCGAGGAACGCCTCGCCCGCCACGGAAACAGCGTCTTCATGCAGGAGCCGGACATCAAAAACGGCGCCGGCGGCCTGCGCGACTTTCACACCCTGCGCTGGTTCGCGCGCCTCCACTGCGGCGCCGGCGCGGATGCCGGCACCCTCGTCGCGCTCGGCTTTCTCACCCAGGACGAGATCGACGCCGCCACCGCCGCCTACTCCCACCTCCTGCGCATCCGCAACGAGCTGCACTTTGAGTCCCGGAGGGAAAGCAACGTCCTCAGCCTCGAGAAACAGAAGACCATCGCCGGGGCCTTGCGCTGCGCCGGGGAGAATTGGATGCGGCAGATCGAAAACCTGATGCGCGGCTACTACAAGGCCGCCGACACCATCCGCCAGACTCTCGATGAGGTGGAATGGCGATTCAGGGAACTCGCCGAGTCCGCCGCGGAGGAGAAGGCCGGCGCGACCCCCGCTGTTGCCCCGACGGCCCCCCCCGAGGCCGCGGACGCGCCCCGGCTCGACGGGTTCCTGTTGCGCAGAGGCCGCCTTGCCGCCCCGGCGGCCGATTTTTTCAAGAAATCCCCGCGGCACCTCATGAGTGTTTTCCGCACCCTGCAGGAATACCGCGTGAAACCCGAGCGCCCCCTCCTGCGGCTCATCCGCGAAAACCTCCACCTCCTCACCCCGAAAATCGCCGCCAGCGAGACCGTCGTCCGCTGTTTCAAGTCCATCCTCGCCGACGCCGGGCACGTTGCCGGGACGCTGGAGCTTATGTTCACGACAGGCGTCCTGTGCCGCTTCCTTCCCGAATTCTCCGGCATCCGCTGGCTCGTGCAGCGCGAGATCTACCACCGCTACACCGTGGACATGCACACCCTGCGCTGCCTGCGCGAACTCGACGCGATCTTCCGCCACGAGGCCCCGGAGCTGGCGCGCTACCACGCGGCGCTGATGGAGACCGACGAGCCCGCCCTGCCCTACCTCGCCCTCCTCCTGCACGACATCGGCAAACGCCACGGCATCGCCGGGCACGCCCAGACCGGGGCCGTGATGACAAAAAAGATCCTGGACCGCCTCGGCATCCGCGGCGCCGCCAACCTGGAGATCACCGCGCTCGTGCGGGACCACCTCGCCATGTCCGCCTTCTGGCAGCGCAACGACCTCGACGACCCCGAGAATCTCAGCGCATTTGCCACCTTTGCCGGCTCGACCCAGCACCTGCACTACCTCTACGTCCTGACCTATTGCGACGCGCGCGGCACCTCGCCGGAACTTTGGAACGACTACAAAAGCTCCCTTCACCGCCAGCTTTACCTCGGCGCCCTCTCCCACCTCGGCGGCCGCAAGCGCGAGACGCTGCTCCTGCGCGAGCAGGTCAGGGACGAGCTTGCCGGGGAGATCGCCGCCGAGGAGATGGACGCCCACTTCAACAACTGCCCCAAGCGCTATTTTGAGCAATACGGCAAGGAGGACATCAAGCTGCACATCCGCCTCATCAACCGGAAACTGCGCACCCTCGCCAGCCTGGGGAGCGGGGGATACCTCTCGCCCGTCATCCATTGGGCGCCGGACGCCGGCGCGGGGAGGTTTGGCACGGTTACCCTCGTCACGTGGGACGTGGAGGGCCTCTTCTTCCGCCTCGCCGGGGCCTTCGCCGTCTCCGGCCTGGACATCCACAGGGCCAAGGGGTTCGTCCGGAACGACCATTTCGCCATCGACACCTTCCACGTCACCTGGGCCGGGCAGGACGATGGCGGGACGCCCGCCGCGGGCGCCGGGATCCTGGGCACCCCGCCTCCCGGCGATGCCGCCGGGCGTTTCCGCGACGCGGCCGAGGAGGCCATCGTGCAAAAGCTCGACCACGAGCCTGCCATACGCGCGCGCGCCCGGCGCGAGTTCACCGCCCTCCCCGCCCATGTCCGGAAGATCCACGCCAGCCTCCCGCCACGCCCCGAGGCCGGCAGCTATTTTGACGGGGCCAACCACCGGACCGTCGTGACAGTCAAGGCCCCGGACCGGGTCGGGCTGCTCTTCTTCCTCTCCCGGATTTTCTATCGCAACGGCTTCAACATCTCCTTCGCCAGCGTCAACACCGAGGCCTGCCAAGCCACGGACACCTTCTATCTGGAAACCGCGCCCGGAGCGCCGGACCCGTCCCCGGAGCGCCTGTCGGCCCTGGTCCAGGCCATCGAGGCGGAACTTGGCGGCGGGTAGCGCGCGCCCGCGAAATCCTCCGCGCGCGGACTCAGGCCGGCAGAATCTCCAGAAGCGGCGCCAGGGGCGGCGGCGGGGGCGCCCCCTTCCGCGCCGGCGGGGGCGGCGGCGAGACAGGCACCGGCACACCCAGCGGATGCGGAAGCGTCCCCTTCGGATCGATGCCAAGCTGGCGGTAAATGCTCGCCGTCAAGTCCCAGGGCGTGATGACCCGCTTGACGACCTTCGCCCCCGTCGCATCCGTCTCGCCAACCACCGTGCCGCCCTTGAACCCGCCGCCGGCCACGGCCCACGCGAAAGCCGCGCCGAAGTGGTTGCGCCCGCCATTCCACGGAGGCTCCATCTGGAAGCGTGGCGTGCGCCCGAACTCCCCCCCGCAGGTGACGATTGTCGTGTCGAGCATCCCGCGCTGCGCAAGGTCGGCGAGCAGGCCGGAAAAGGCGCGGTCCAGCGCGGGCATCAGGCGCTTGTAGCTCTGCGCCTGGTCGCGGTGCGTGTCCCAGCCGCCCATGTTGACCGTCACGAAGGCCACGCCGTTCTCCACCAGGCGGCGCGCCTGCAGGCAGGCCCGCCCCACGCCATCATTGCCATAGAGGGCGCGGATGTGCTCCGGCTCCAGGGATATGTCGAAGGCCTCGCGCGCCTTGCCAAGCACCATCTCCCGCGCCTGCTCCCGGAAATGGTCCTCCTCCTCAAAGAGGTCCTTCTCCGTGGCGCCAAGGGTGTCCAGCTCGGCAAGCAGGGCGGCGCGCGTCGCAAGGCGGCGGCGTTCGGAGGTGTCCGGGGCGTCGGCAAGGTTTCCGGGGACGAAGGTGCGATACCTCGCGCCAAGAAAGCCGGCCTCGGAAAAACGCCCCAGGGCGGAGGGCACGGTCATGTAGGGGGGGAGGGCGCGGCCCTTCAGGAGGCCCGACTCCTCGAGCTTTCTGGCCACGATGGCGCCGACAGACGGATACACGATGTCGCCGCCGGGCCGGCTTCCGGTCTGCATCATGTAGGTCGCCGTCTCGTGCCCGTTGTTGTTGTGAGAAAGGCCGCGCAGCAACGCGAACTTGTCCGCCTGCCTCGCCGTGAGCGGAAGCAGCTCGTTGATGAAAATCCCGTCCACATTCGTCGCGGCGGCCTTGCGCCACGGACCGGTGATGTCCGCCGGGGCGCCGGGCTTGGGGTCGAATGTGTCCACGTGCGAAGGCCCGCCGGAAAGGAAGATCTGGATGACCGCCCTGGCGCGGGCCGACGGCGAGGGGCGCGCGCGGAGCCAGGGCGCGAGGGCGAGCGCGCCAGCCGTCAGCGCGCCGACGCGCAGGAAATCGCGCCGCGTGCCCAGGTCGAAGGCGCGGCGGAAGGGCGCGGAGCGCGCGTGCTCCTGGCAATGGCAGAGGGAGTCGGGATGGTCGGGGGCATTCATGGCGTGCACGGGGTTGCGGATGATCGTGGGGGGTGGCGGCGGGGCGGAACACGCACGCGCGCTTTCCCGACGGTTTGCCTGGGACGGCGTGATACAAGAAAAATCCGCCCCGCGACACCTTTCGCGGACAGGATGGGCATCCTGAAAAAGGGGGGGCGGAAAACCCTCTGAACGCCCTTGCACAGGGCGGCGGCAAAGCGGAAAAAAATTGCAAAAGGGGTTGACGCGCAACCGCCACACTTCTGAATGCGTCGCGTTGACCCTTCGTTGACACCACAACTAATCCCAACAGGAACTCTACATGAACAAAACAGACCTCGCAACCAAGGTGCTTGAACTTCTTGGCGCCGAAAAACCAGACACATCCAAGCTGGACGCCGACCGGGCGGTGAAAGCCGTGCTCAAGGCCCTCGTCGAGGGCATCAAGACGGATGCGCCCGTGCAGCTCATCGGCTTTGGAACCTTCAAGGTCGTCGAGCGCCCGGCCCGGACCGGCGTCAATCCAGCCACGGGCAAGCCGCAAAGCTACCCGGCCAAGAAGGTGGTGAAATTCAGCCCGGGAACCGAGTTGAAGACGGAAGTGGCAAACCTCGGGAAGAAGGCCGCCAAGCCCGCCGCAAAATCGGCCGCCAAAGCCGCCCCGGCCCCAGCCAAGGCCGCCCCGGCCAAGCCCGCCGCGAAACCGGCCGCCAAGGCCGCCCCGGCCCCAGCCAAGGCCGCCCCGGCCAAGCCCGCCGCGAAACCGGCCGCCAAGAAAAAGTGAGAGGGAAAAACACGCGCTGTTTCCAAAGGCCATCGTCCCGCAAGGGGCGGTGGTTTTTTTGCGTCCCGTGCCGGGAAGCGGCTCGCGCGGAGAGGTGAAAACCCGCAACTTTCCCGCCCGTGACCGGACACCTCCAAGCATGCCCCGCCCCGCCAGGCCCGGCCATCCGTGCACGCCGTCGGCTGCTGGTGGCATGCCTTTGCCTGCTTGCCGGCCTCCTCGCCATGCCGGCGGGCGGAGCCGCCGGGGAGGCCTCCGCCCCGCCGCGACGCCTGCGCATCGCCACCTACAATGTGCGCAACTACAACAGCGAGCTGCGGCATGTCGATGGGCGGACCCTGCCTGACTACCCAAAACCGGAGGCCGAGAAGGCCGCGCTGCGCCTCGTGCTGCGCACCGTCGACGCCGACGTGCTCGCGCTGCAGGAAACCGGCGGCGCGCCCCACGTCAGGGAGCTGCTGCGCGACCTCCGGCGCGAGGGGTTGATCTATCCGCATTCCGCCGTGCTCGAAGGGCCGGATCCGCGCCGCAGGCTGGCCTTCATTTCCAAGCACCCGTTCGAGGTGCGCGCGAGTTTTCAGAAACTTCCCGTGCACGGCGTGCCCGGTGTGGAAAACGTCTCGCGCGGCCTGCTCGGCATCACCCTCGACACCCCGTCCGGCCCGCTCGCCTGTTACGCCGTCCACCTCAAAAGCCGCCTCACGCGCACCGCCGCCGATCCCCAGTCCGCAAACCAGCGCCTGGCCGAGGCCCGTGCCATCCACGAGAAAATCTCCGGGCTTGAAAAACTGCCCCCGCCGCCCGCGAAACCCCGGCGGGGCGGGACGGCTGGCGGCGGCAGGGGCGTCTCGGGCGCGGCACCGGAAAGGCCAGGCACCCCGCCCCCGCCGCTCGTGCTCATCCTCGGCGACTTCAACGACGACCCTGACAGCCCTCCCCTGCTTGAGTTCACGGGGGACGCCCGCAAGGGGTTCCGCCACTTCCAAGCCATCCCGGCCGCGGACTCGCGGAGCGAGACGTGGACATCCAACTATGCCAGGAAAGACACCTACTCGCGCTCCGACTACATTCTCGCCACGAGATCCGCCCTTTCCCACGTTCACGACGGGCGGGGCGCCATCGCCGACACGGCCACGGCCCTCACCGCCAGCGACCACCGCCTCGTCTGGATTGACCTCCAATTTTTATGAACCCGCAGACCTCCGCCATTCCCGCGCCAGACACCCGGCCCCCGGGGCCGCCGCGTTTCATCCTCGCCTCCGCCTCGCCACGCCGGCGGGAGCTTCTGGCCATGCACGGCTATTTCCCCGAGATCATCCCGGCCGGCGTCACGGAATTTGAGGATCCCGAGGCCGACCCGTGCGCCATGGTGCTGCACAACGCGGCGCTCAAGGCCCGGCATCTGGCCGCCCTCCATCCCGACGCCCTTGTGCTCGGGGCCGACACGACCGTGGCGATCGACGGCAGGGTGCTCAACAAGCCGGCCGGCATGGAGGAGGCCCGCGCGATGCTCCACCGCCTCTCGGGCCGCGTCCACACGGTCTTCACCGGGGTCGCCATTGTCTGGAACGCCCGCGCGATCGACAAAACGTTCCACATCCAGAACCGGGTGCGTTTCAAGCCATTGACCGACGCCATCATCACCGGGTACTTCAAGATCGTGAACCCGCTCGACAGGGCCGGAGCCTACGGCATCCAGGATGGCCGCGAACTCATCATCGCCTCCCACGACCCGCCCATCTCCAACATCATGGGCCTCCCCGTCGAGCGTGTCGTGCCGCTTCTTGAGGAGCTGGGCCTGAGGCCGCGCTTGTGACCCAGGGCGCGCCCCCGCCGCCGTGGCGCGCGTCGTGAATCCCCTCCCGGCGGCTTTGGTCCCGGGGGCGGCGTGTTTTTTGGTTTACTCCGGAGGCGGGCAAATGAGGATCCGCGGCCATGGAGATCCCCGATTCGCTTGTTGACTGGTCCCGAGCGCAATTCGCCCTGACAGCCATCTACCACTGGCTGTTCGTGCCCCTGACACTGGGCCTGGGCGTCATCATGGCCCTCATGGAAACCATCCACGTGAAGACGGGTGACGCGAAATGGCGGCGCACCGCCCGCTTCTGGCAGCGTGTGTTCGGCATCAACTTCGCCATCGGCGTCGCATCCGGAATCATTCTCGAGTTCGAGTTCGGCACAAACTGGTCCAATTACAGCTGGTTTGTGGGCGACATTTTTGGCGCGCCGCTGGCAATCGAGGGGATTTTCGCATTTTTCATGGAGGCGACGTTTGTCGCCTTGATGTTCTTTGGATGGGACAAGGTCGGGCGGAAGACACACCTGGCCTCGACCTGGCTTGTCGCCGCGGGCGCGACACTCTCGGCGCTGTGGATCCTCGTGGCCAACGCCTGGATGCAGCATCCGGTCGGGATGCGTTTCAACCCGGATGCCGTGCGCAACGAGATGGCGGATTTCGGCGCGCTGGCCCTCTCCCCGGTCGCCATCAACAAATTCCTGCACACGGTCGCCTCCGCGTGGGTGCTCGGGGCCGTCGTGGTGCTCGGCATCTCCGCCTGGTATCTGCTGAAGAAACGCGAGACGGTGTTCGCGATCGACAGCATGAAGGTCGCCGCCGTCGTGGGCCTCGCGGGCACGCTGGCCACATTGCAGACCGGCGACGGCTCGGCCTGCCTCGTCGCCTCAACACAGCCGATGAAACTCGCGGCGATGGAGGGACTCCGTGAGGGCGGCCGGGGAGCCGGCCTGACCGCCATCGGCATCCTCAGGACGGAGGCAAAGCCCGGCGGGAGCGAGCCGTGGTTCTCCTGGGAGATCACCTTTCCCAAAATGCTTTCACTCCTGGCGACACGCCGGCTGGACGGCTTTGTCCCCGGCGTGCGCGACATCCTGAACGGCGGCCACGAGAACGTCAGGGGTGTCCGGGAGCTTTCGGCGGAGGAGAAAATCCGTCGCGGGAAGCTCGCCATCGCCGCGCTCGCGGAATACCGGAAGGCGCGGGCCGGGAAGGACGAGGCTGGCGCGATTGCCGCAAAGGTCCGCCTTGAGGAGAATTTCCCCTATTTCGGATATGGCTATTTCAACTCCCCCGGGGAGCTTGTGCCCAATGTGCCGCTGGTTTTTTATGCGTTCCGCCTGATGGTGGCGCTCGGGCTGTGGTTTCTGCTGCTGTTCCCGATGGCATTGTTCCTGGCACGGGAGGGGCGCGTGGCGGAGACGCGCTGGTTCCTGCGGCTCGCGGTGGTGTCCATCCCGCTCGCCTATCTGGCCTCGCAGGCGGGCTGGATCGTCGCCGAGGCCGGGCGGCAACCGTGGGCAATCCAGGACATGCTTCCCCTGCGGGCCGCCGTCTCCAACATTGAGACCGGTTCCGTGCAGGTCACATTTTTCCTTTTTCTCGCGCTCTTCGCCGTGCTCCTTGCCGCCGGTTTGCGGATCATGCTCAAGCAAATCCAGGCCGGCCCGGCCTCCACGGAGGATGGCGACGGGCACTAACGCCCAAGGCAGGCCCGCCGCCATCATTTCCATTCCCCGCCCGACACAGCCTTCAACGCAAAAACCCTGAAAACTCCCGGACACCTCCCCTGACGCCATGCAACCATCCCTCTTCTTTCTCCAGCACTACTGGTGGTTTCTCGTCTCCCTGCTCGGCGCGCTGCTCGTCTTCATGCTTTTCGTGCAGGGCGGCCAGTCGCTGCTTTACACGCTTGGGAGGAGCGGGCCGCGCCTTGAATGCCTGCTGCGAATGCTTGGCAGGAAATGGGAGCTGACCTTCACCACGCTGGTCACGTTTGGCGGCGCGTTTTTCGCCGCATTCCCCCTGTTCTATTCCACGAGTTTTGGCGGCGCCTATTGGGTATGGATGGCCATTTTGTTCAGCTTCGTCGTGCAGGCCGTCTCCTACGAATACATCCAGCGGCATGGCAACCTGCTCGGTCGCGGCGGTTTCAAGGCGTTCTTGTTCGCCAACGGGGTGCTCGCCCCCGTGTTGCTTGGCGCGACGGTCTCCACGTTCTTCCACGGCGCGGAGTTCGTCGTGAACCGCGACAACCTCACAAGCGCCACGCCGCCGATCTCCACGTGGGCCAGCCCGTTGCACGGGCTTGAGGCGGTCGGCAATCCGTGGAATGTCGCCCTGGGCATCGCCATCCTGCTGCTCGCCCGCGCCCTGGCGTGCCTTTATTTCCTCAACAACATCCCGGCGGGAACCGGGGGAGAGTCCGGGGACCTGCGCGCGGACGCCCGCCGCCACCTGATCCGCAGCGCCGCCGGCTTCCTTGCCTGCTTCCTGCCATGGACGATCCGCCTGCTCACCATGCCAGGCCTTGGCGGGGGCGAAGGCGGCGCGGCGCTTGCGGAAATGCCGTTCCATTATCTCCACAATTTTCTGAATCCCGCATGGCTGGGCGCGCTCCTCCTCGCCGGGGTCGCACTCGTGCTTTGCGGATTCCTCGTGGGAATCTTTGCGCGCAACTCCACGAAGGGCATCTGGTTCGCCGGTCCCGGCACCGTGCTCACCGTCCTGTCGCTGCTTTTGTGCGCGGGTTGGAACGGCACGGCCTACTACCCCTCCCTCGCCGATCCACAAAGCTCGCTCACCCTGGCCAACAGCAGCTCCAGCGCCTACACCTTGACGACCATGTCCGTGGCGTCCCTCTTCATCCCCGTTGTCCTTGCGTATGTCGCCTGGGTCTGGCGCACCCTTGACCGCCGGTAGGGGCGGAGAGGTCTTGGGAAAGAAAAAGAGCCGGCGGGCCGGCCACCGGCCGCGCGAAATGCCTTTGCGGCTCCCTCCCTCGCGCCGCCTTGGACAACGCGGGCATGCGGGGTTGCCGCGGAGCGTTCGGGCGGTTTGGAAGACACGGCGGGGACGCCGCCAGCGCCGCGCTCCAAGAACGCTTTCCTGCGGCGACAGCCCCCGCCGCCTCCAACAACACTTAGAGCTTATCCCTAAATAATGGCTGCTCTCTTGAAACAAATCAACCCGCATGCCAGGCAGACGAGACCCCAGTGGGAAAGACGCTTTTTCTCATAGCGGACAAGGAGCTTGCGGCTG
>JAIRPL010000050.1 GCA_031256995.1 Puniceicoccales bacterium | reverse complement strand
AATCCCAAAACCAATGACCCCCATGCCTATGCCCCACCATGCCCGCCATCCGGCGATGCTCATGATTTTCACCCTCCTTCTGCCCTTCACATTCGTGTGCGGGCGTGGAGCCACTTTTGGAAAATGCGCGACACCCTGACCGAAGAAAATGATGTTGCCAAAATGAATTCCGGGGAAACCGAGGGATGAAATTCTCGTTTGACTGGGCAAATACGCGCGACTCACCAAAGAATGTTCCACCCTGAGGGACAGGGTGGAAAGCGATTTGCGTTTGGTCAGCGACATTCTCCCACGCCGCCCATTCCTTTTCCAAAATCAGCCATTCCCCGGCAGACTTTGCCAGCACGCGCACATGACACATGCGCGCGCACGCAAGGAAGGGCTATTCCGCGGCAAAACGGGAATCGGAGCCAAGGCATGAGGCGATGGATTCCCAGCCGCTGTTCAGTGGATGGCCATATTGAAAAAGGCGAAGATAGAGGGCAACCTCGCGTGGCGGATACGCGCCAAGAAGGGAGTCCACACCAAGGCGGACCTTGGCGTCGTCGAGGGATTCGGGAAGATCCTCGCGGATGCAACCTTCGGAATCGTGGAAGATGCCAAGAGAATCAAGAAAGCTGTTGAGCATCGCGGCGCGATTGTTGAAGAACCAGTCTTGGAGAAGCTGGCGGGCGGTGTCCGCAAAGCGCGACTGGTGGAGATTGGTCCAAAGCCATTCGCGCTGCCTGGCCTTGGGCCAAGTGCGCCAAATGTTGGGACGAAATTTCAGGGCGATGCTGGTGACAGACATCAGGGCGGCAAAAGTCTCGCCACGTTTGTCTTGCGTACTCACCAGAATTTCATCGGCGAAATCCTTTGGAAGCTCGCGTATGATTTGCGGAAGCGGCGTTAGAAAACGGGTGTTGGTGTCTGTTTTGGACATTGGAAGATGCAGGAATGAAGAAGGAGACGCCAAAACGCGTACGATGCGTCAGAAGCACGTCCTTCCCCGGTTCAGGCCACTTTGCAAATTTCATAGGCCGCCTCAAGCGATTTTATCGGATCGCGCTTGGGGAGAAACTCATGTCCGATGTAGCCACGATAACCTGTCGCATGAATGGCCCGCATGATGGCAGGATAGTCGAGTTTTTGGTTATCCTGCGGCTCAAACTCATTGCGCTTGGGAACGCCGGCGGTGTGGTAATGCCCGAAGTAGTCTTTGTTGGCGCGAATGACAGGGATGACATCATCGCCCTCGCGCGCCATGTGGTAGATATCGTAAAGGATTTTGACACGTTCCGAACCGACTTTTTTCACGAGTTCCACGCCCCACGCCGTCTTGTCGCCGAGATAGCCGCGATGGTCATAATGATTGAACAGCTCAAGAATGACCGTGACCTTGTGTTTTTCGGCGATGGGGGCAATTTGTTTTAGAATCTCAACACAAACCTCGAGGCCTTCCTGGTCCGACTGGCCCTTGATACGATTTCCCGTGAAACAAATGACGTTGGGAACTTTCAGAGCGGCGGCACGCGCAATTCCAAGTTCGAAGGATTTCAAATTGTCGGGATGCAGCTCGCGTCGATTCAGCGAATCATAACGGTTCTTCCGGCCCGAGGCGCCCACGATTCGCGGAACGTAGGTGACGGCGCAATCAAGGCCAAGTTTTTGAACGATTGGAATCTCCTCCAATTCGAGCAATTCCACGGAACGCAACCCGATGCGTTTCGCCTCAATGGCAAGCTTTTCGACGGAAAATTTCTTATAGCACCACTTGCAAACGGATTGCTTGAAGGTGCCAGCCGCGTCCGATTTCGAGTCGGCGGCCTCGTCGGCGGCACGCGCAAATGCCGGGCGGAGTATGGATGGAAATGCCATGAGGGCGCTCGTGGCGGCAATGGTGCGCAGAGCGTCGCGACGGGTTATCGCCGTGGTGGCGGCTTTATTGGAGACGGAGGACATGTTTTGGTGGTTTGGTGAGGTTTTTGAAGTGTATGGGATGCAAGTAAAACAAATCGGGCGTTGGAAAACCGGCGTTCCGGGAAACTGTCTCCACCTCTTCGCATCCTCCCAGGCTGAAAACCGGAAAAACGCGAAGAGGTGGGACGGCGACAACGCCGCATCATTTCAGGGTGATAACAGAAATGGCCTGGATCTCGTCGGCCTTGTGCGGTGCAAAGTTGAGGTCAATATTGGAGACAAAAACTTTGTTTCCGACACGGATGCACTCCGAGGGCGTGTCAAGCGCGCCATCCTTGCCATCATTTGGAATCGGGCTGGAGGCGACGCGCGTCGCCTTGCCTTCGGGCGAGACAGCGAACACGGCGTTGCCAATGAAATCGGCGACCCAGAGATTATCCTCGGCATCAATATGCAGACCGTCGGCACTTTTCGCGCCCTCAATGGCGACAATCCCGGCCGGAATGGCATTCCCGGCAGAGTCGAATGTGAACTTGTGAACCTTGGAGTCTCCAAAGTTGTTCACATGCAGAACCCCCTTGGAATCAAAATCCACGCCGTTGGCGCCAACCTTGTTCGCGCCCTTCGTCTCAAAGACAAGGATGAGGTGCGGATCGCCAATGCCGGTGACCTTCACCGGGGTGCCGGCGGCGAGTTCCTTCAATGAGAAGCGATAAACGCCACTGAGGAACTTGTCCCGCGCTCCAAGATCGGTCTCGGCGACATAGAGAAAGCCGTCGCGGATGGCCATTCCGTTGGACATGTTGAAGCCCGTGGCCACGAAGTCCGCGCCGGTGGCCTTTCCATCCTTGACGTTGACGCGGATCAGACCGGAAGTCCCGGCCTTGGCGCCTTCCACAAAGGTCTGGTTATCCGCGACGTAGAGATTGCCATCGGGACCAAAGGCGATGCCAAGAGGCGAGGTTTTGCCTGAGGCCGGGTTCTTGGGAAGTTCGATAAAATCCTCAATTTTCTCGGTGACGGGGCAGAATCGGGCAATTTTGGCGGGATTGGCCCAATTTTTCGAAACTTGGTTGATGGAAACATAGACCATCTTGTCCGCGCCGACTGTCATGCCATCCGGGCTGGCGTAGCCCGTGGGAAGGGGTTTTCCACCCAGATAGCCAATGGAAGCCTGCTCAAAACGCCCGGGGGCTGTGGAGGAGGCGCCACAGCTGGCGGAGTTGCCAAAGATGCAACAACCACTCGTGGCGAGCGCGGCGGATGTGAAAAAGATTACTGGAAGCAGGTGTTTCATGTTGGGAATGCGGTTTGTGGTATGGTTGGTTCGATGGAGAGTTTGCAGCGGGCGGCACGGAGCAAATCCGCAAACCAACCCGAAACGATGCGCATTGAAACACCGTTCCTTCCAAAGTTAAAACGCAAAAGCTTCCCCGCCCTGCCCTGTTTCGCAAATTTCACAAATTCCCGCGTGCGCGATATTGGCAGCCCTCATGCGCCGGCCGCGACCTCACTTTGCCGCCAGATAGTAGAGGGCGGCATGATAGCCCTCAAAACCAAGGCCGGAAATGACGCCCGCGCAAACCGGGGCGATGAGGGAGTTGTGCCGGAATTCCTCGCGCTTGTAGATATTGGAAATGTGAACCTCGATGGCGCGCAGGCCGCTCCCGGCAACGGCATCCCGCAATGCGATGCTCGTATGCGCATACGCGGCAGGGTTGATGACCATGCCGCCAAAGCCGGCATCCGCCCAGCGGTAGATGCATTCGATAAGCAGCCCCTCGTGGTTGGACTGGAAAAACTCAATCTCCGCGCCAAGCGCCTTGGCGTCAACACGCAGGGCGGTTTCGAGTTCGTGCAGGCTCCGAACCCCATAAATTTTGGGTTCACGCCGCCCAAGGCGATCAAGATTTGGGCCATTAAGAATGCCTATGCGTTTCATGGGAGGATTGTCGGGTGAAAGGATGCAAAAAACCGTGTCCGCGTGCAAGATGCCGCAGGACACGGGCCGAATGGAAACAAAAGGGTCGCGGGGAGGCCACATATTTTTCCACCCCCAGGGCACCGGAAATTTCCAATGCGATGCGCCGGGAGTGGAGACCGTGACAGCCGTTCAAAGAGCGGCGGCGGGTTTCGGCGCCGGAGCCTCCGGTTTCGGAAATTCGGCGGCGGCGTTTTTCTTGGCGCGGAAGGCGCCGGCAGGCAAACCTTCGCCATTGGTGAGATTGGGAGCGGCATTCTGATCCCACGCGAAACGCACAAAAGCCGGGGCGGGCACGTTTTCGGCGGAGAGCACCACGGTCCCGTCCTCGATCCTGGCAACGGCGGGCACGAACGGACCATCCTCCCCGGCGATTTCAAAATGCGAGGGGGCGGCCCCGTCGCGAGTCTTCAAGCCGCTGGCGGCATGCTTGAAGCGCACGGTGACAGCGGCGCCGTCACCAAAGACGACATCACTCATGAGCGGGCCGGAGTCATCGACAAATTTTTCGCCATAAACACGCGAAAAAGCAAGGCGGGCGAGGCGGGCGGCGACGGTCGTCTTGTCCCCTGGGTGAATGTTGGTCGCGTCGCCCACGTCATTGATGATGGCCATGCCGGTGTCGGCAATGCCCAAGGCCATGGTTTGTTGCTCCCAGGAGAGGGGCAGCGCCTCCTTGGACTTCCCGCGATAGGTGAATGGCGCGAGCTGCACCCAGTGGAAGGGCATTTTTTTCACTCCCCAGGCGTCACGCCATCCCTGCACAAGCGCGAATGTTTTGGCCGCATAATCGGCATCGGCAAGGTTGGACTCGCCTTGGTACCAGATGGCGCCACGGATGGCGTAGGGCACGAGCGGGGCGATCATGCCATTGTAGAGGCTGGAAGGCGTGGTGTTGCGGAATTGCCCTGTCGGGGACGCCAGTTTCTTGAGCTGGGGAACCTCCGGCAACTTGAAGGCGGCGGAAGGGGTCCAAGGCTCGATGCGAGTGCCACCCCAGGCGCTCTCAATGATGCCCACGGGGACGCCAAGTTTTTTGTGCAACTCCAGCGCGTAAAGATACGCCACGGCGCTGAAGCTGCCATGGTGAGGCCCGCGTTTGAGAGTCTTTGGGGAACATGGCACCCAGGGGAAATGGGGAAAGCTCGTTTTCGGCACATTGCCAACGGCTTTGTTCACCGCGAAAAGGCGGATGTTGGGATAATCCCCCGAGGCGACGATCTCGGCCGCGCCAAGCACGCCCGGGGCAAGCAAACCCCACTCCATGTTTGACTGGCCGGAGGCAAGCCAGACTTCGCCGACAAGCACGTTGCGGAAGGTCAGCGCCTCGTCGCCGCTGGACACGGAGAGATCGCGCCCCTCGGCGGAAGCGGGCAACGGGGCAAGCGTGACGCGCCACTTTCCGCTCGCGTCCGCCTTGGTGGCGCGGGTTTGCCCGGCAAACGAGACTTTGACTTCCTCGCCAGGAAGTGCCTCCCCCCAAATGGGCAGGGGGGCTTCGCGCTGGAGCACCATGGAGCCGCCAAAAATATCGGCGGTCTTAAGGCTTCCAGCCTGCGCCATCACGGCACAAAGGCACATGCATAGCGCAAGGGTCAGGGATTTCACGGTAGAGTACATGGTATATGGGTACAGGAGTTTGTGTGGTTTGAAGTCTCCGCAGGCAGTCCGCGAAGGGTGCTCAAAGACAACAAAGAACATGCCAAGTTCGGAAAACTCTTCGGCAAATCCGCAAACACAACCCCGGCATGGGAAACAAAAACCGCCCATTCGCGATCGAAAGGACGGTGAAATTTTTTCCTGAAAATGGTGGAGCCGAGGAGAGTCGAACTCCTGACCTCCACAGTGCGATTGTGGCGCTCTACCAACTGAGCTACGACCCCATTCCAATGGAAAAACTGGGGCACAGCATGCCGCGCGCGCCGCTGGCGTCAAGCAATGTTTTTCACACCGGGACGTCACACGGGGCGCGGCGCGCGGAGGCGTGGCAAAACGGGCGGCTCACCCGGCCTTTGCGTCAAAATCCACGCGCACACTCTCCCCCACGGCAATGTCGTGAAGCTCGGGTTCGGCAGGCGTTTTCCCGGCTCCCGAACGCTTGATCTGGACAAGCAGCTTGCCGGGTTCATCGGCATGGGAAACGGTAATGTCGAAGGTCTCCCCAAAGGCCGTCACATTGCGAAGTGACATCGAGCGCCACCCTTCCGGCAGACGCGGGGCACAGTCAAATGCGCGCCGCCCAGCCGGGCGGATTCCGAAAAGGCCGCTTGTGAAGACACGGCAATAGCGCAGGTTTTCCTCCGGGGTCTCCGGCCGGTTGATTCCCGCGCCAGGGTCCGTGCCGCCGGACGCGCGGGGGGACCCTCCGAGCAAAAATTGCCGTGAACAAGCCTGCAGCTTTGAAAGGGCCTCCGAAGCCTCCCCTTCCGCAAATTGCCCGCACAAAGCCTCGAAGGTCGCGGCGCCGCGCGGGGTTTCCTCCCCGCCCTTCCCGGCGGCATTTTCAGCGCCCGGCTCCAAGGCCCAAAGTTTTTGGGAAAACGCCGCAACCGCCGGGTCACCCGCACCCTGTCCAAGCTCCCCCTCCACCGCACGCCATTTTGCAAAGGCGAACGCGGCATCAAGCACCGGATCAGGCGTTTCAAGCACGCAGGCCGCGTTTGACAAAAGCACCTCGCGCTGGCGCTGGAGAAACTCGGCGACACACAAGGGGCCGACCGCAAAGGCTTCTGGCGCACGGGACGACGCGGATTTTCCTCCAAGCGCGCCATGGGAACCGTAAGTGACGTTACCCGCCATGACATCGGGGAAATTGGGAAAGGGCGGCTTCCCGTCCGCCGGATCCGCCGCGACAAGCAGCGCCGTCGTCACTTCCTGACCTGGTTCAATGACAATTTCCGGAACATCCCCAAAAACCGCGATGGTATTGATGGGACGCGCGCTGGCACCACCCTCCCCGCCCTTTTTCGCATCAACGAAAACCCGGCCCTTTCTCACACCGGTGGCGCTGAATTTCACGGGGCGCCCGGGGTTCGTGTTGTTCCTGAAACGATAGACCTCGAAATAGATCGGCAACCTGGAGGAAGGGAAGATCACGCGCTCCAAGCCAATCTCGTGCCGGGCGCCCACCGTGCTCCGGACAATCAACAGCCCGGGGGCGCGCACAAATTGATTCACCCGCTCATGCCTCGCCACCACGCCGTCCACGGAAATTTTGGGCAAAACCTCCTTTCCGTAGGATGCGCTTGGCACGATGCCGCCCCTTGCCAGAAAGGGCCACGACAGATCTCTCCGAAGCGAAATGCACGCCGAGTCCGTAAAACCATGTGTGCCGTATTCCAAGGAAACGGCAACGCCACGCCCCGCAAACTTGGCGGACTCGACATGGCATGAGGCGCACTTCGCATTGGGTTTCCCCGCGCGCAACGCTTTTTCGGCAGGGTTGCTGGCAACATCCCAGAACACCGAGTTTTCCAATCCCTGGACACGCCAAATGTCGTTGTCAGAAAACGATGAAGACGGAATCCGGGGCGGCGCGCCAGCGGATGGCGTGGCAAGTTGCCAATGCGTGGGGATCGCATCGGAAGGTTCCGCAGCATGGACAAAGGAGGCCAAAAATGCCCCGATGAACATGTTTGTCGCAAACGTGCGCAGTCTCAAACGCAAGTCGGAGAGGGGATAAATTGAAAATTTCATGGGTAAAATCCGGAATAATTGCGTGTTTTTCCCAAAACGCAACGCTCATGCCCTTTTTCCATCCTCTTCCCATCCCAGCACAATGCCAGGCAGCGGACACAGGCAATCATCCTTCAATCATCATCCAAGTTAAACAAAACCACAGGCCGGTGGCTATTTTTTCGAAATCCGCGGGCGCCACTTCATATCCTCTTGATTCGCGTTGATGCTCCCTTTGCGACCGCCCTTGGCGCCTCGATTTCTCCCGGCGTCAAATCGCCAGACTGTGCTTGTGATTGCTTCCCTTTCGCGTGTTGAGATTCGTGCGTGGCCGCCATTGTGGAAGTCTTGTGTGAAGTTTCGTTTCCAGACTTAAGGAAGACACAAAAATCCGGTTAAAACCCAAAATCCATCACGAAAATCTTTGACGTGGAGGATGTTGCAGCTCGGCCTTCCAATTTTTCCCCAAAAAACGCCCGCAAGCCTCCCCGCTGGCGCAGGTTTCCTGAGATCCCCACCGCCAGCCGTCCCCGCACGCCTTTCGGGAATCTCCCGATGTGGCTCCAGCGTGACCCTTTCCATGCACCGAAAAGGGAGGCAGAATCAGCGAGGACACTCTTGAAGATGCCCATCGTCGAGTTCAAGGATGCGGTCGGCGATGTCCATGATCCGGTTATCATGGGTGACGAGGACGATGGCGACATTGTCATCACGCGCAAGACGCCGGAGGAGTTCCGCCACCTCATGTCCCGTGGTTTTGTCGAGGGAGGCGGTAGGCTCATCGGCCAGCACGATTTGGGGCCTGTTGACAAGGGCGCGCGCAATGGCGACACGCTGGTTCTGGCCGCCGGAAAGATGCGCGGGGCGTTTGCTGGCATGCTCATGCAAGCCGACACGGGCAAGAATCTCGAGGGCGGCCTTTCGCGAGGAGGCTGCGTTGTGCCCGGGGCTGTTTGTCAGCGGCATTTGCACATTCTGGCAGATGCTGAGCGATTTGAGCAGGTGGTGGGATTGGAAGATGAATCCAATGCCACGCCGCACACGCACCAGATCCTTGGGGCGGGCGTCGCGAAGCTCGCCGCCGTTGACACGCAAGCTTCCGTCGAGCACGGCGCGCTGCGCGCCGAAAAGCTTGAGGAGGGTGGATTTCCCCGAGCCGGACGGCCCCACGATGAGGACGATTTCGCCCAAGAACACATCGGTGGTGATGTTGTGGAGGACTTGGCGGCGCCCGTCGCCCTCGTCGAACCAATGGTTGAGTCCGCGCGCGGAAATCACGGGCTGGCGGGCGCCGATTGCCGGGGTGTTCACGGGAAAAGTGGCATGCATGGCAAAAGGAATGGCAACGGGGGCGGGGAAAGTCACCGGGCCTCCTCGAGGAAGCGTTGCTCGCGGATCACTGTGATGCGGATGGTGCCGGGATATTGGAGTTCGTTTTCGATCTTGGCGCGAATCTCGCGGGCAGTCTTCCGGGTTTCCTCGGTATTGAGATGCTTGGCGGAGACCATGACACGCATCTCCCGCCCCGCGAACACGGCATATGCCTCGGTGACACCGGGAAAGGAACAGGCGATTCTCTCGAGGTTTTTCATGCGCTCAATGTATCCATCGGGGCTGCAAGTGCGGGCGCCCGGACGGGTGGCTGAGATTTTATCCGCGAGCATCACGATCGGGGCATAGATGCTTTCCGGCTCGACTTCGCCGTGATGCGCGGCAACGGCGTTGACGACGCACGGCGCCTCGTCGCAGCGGCGCAGCAGGCGGGCGCCGCACGTGGCATGGGACTCCCCGGCCACCTCGGCGTTCATCGCCTTTCCAATGTCGTGAAACAGCCCGGCGCGCCTGGCCGGGAGAGGATCCACGCCAAGCTCGGAGGCGATCAGGCCGGAAAGGCGCGCGACCTCAATGGAATGGGCGAGGGTGTTCTGGTTGAGGGAAAAGTGGAAATGCAGGCGGCCCAGAAGTTCAATGACGGATTGCTGGGGCGGGCTTAGGCTGAGGTCGCTTATGACATTGGTGCCGTGCTCGCAGACACCGGAGATGACGCGTTCGCGCGCCTTTCCCATGAATTCCTCAATCGTGGCGGGGTGGATCCTGCCGTCGCGAATAAGGGCCTCAAGCGCCAGGCGCGCGGTTTCACGGCGCACGGGGTCGAAGGAGGAGACGAGGACGGAGTTGGGGGTTTCGTCTATCAAAAGCGTGGTGCCGGACGTCTGCTCAAAGGCGCGAATGTTGCGACCTTCGCGCCCGATGAGGCGCCCCTTCATTTCCTCGCTTGGAATGGGGACGGTGACGGAGGAGGCCTCGTGTGTGACGTCTGTCGCAATGCGATGCATGGTGGCAAGGAGGAGGCGGCGCGCCTCTTTGCGAATCTCCTCCTCGTTTGGAATGATGATTTCCTGGCGCAGGCGCGTGATTTCGGAGGCGCACTCGCAGCGCACTTCATCCAAGGCCGCCCTGCGTGCCTCGGACGGGGTGAGTGAAGCTGTCTGGAGTATGAGTTCCCGATAGCGCGCGTGCTCGCTCTCAGCGTCGATTTTCTTTGCGCGGGCCGCGTCCTCGAGGCGGCTGGTCTCGGTGACGTGCGCGGCGGCATTGTCCCGAAGGCGCGCCGTCTCGATGCGCAGAAGCTCGATCTCGGTGTTTTTCCGGGTCAGCTCCTCCTCTTTTGAGAGGTATTCACGCTCAAGTTTCGTGCGCAATTCACCCGCCTCCACCTGGATCCCACGGCGTGTGAGGGCGACAATCCGGCGCTGTTTTTCACGGCGTGAGCGCAGAATGTAATGCTCCCGAAACCGCCAGATGCAAAGGACAAGGGCACCTCCGGTGATCGCGGCGAAAAACAATGCGAGAACGCTGGTCAGGTTGAGATTCATTCATCCAGAAGTTGTTGATAAAAAACAAATTACACATTCCTCACGGCTTTTTTTGCGCGGCAAGGTTGGAAGGGCGGGCACTTTTCCCATTGTGGCATTGGCGCGCAATCCCGAATTGGCGGATGGGTTGCCGGTGCGGCGGTTTTCAACGGATTCGCGAACGGATCACGGCGCCAGTTCCTCGAGGCAGCGGCAGGCGTCATCAATCAGAAAACTTGGGGTTGAGGCACCGGCGGTGACCCCGACGACCTTGTAATTCGCACGCAGATGATGCAGATCCAGCTCCGCCGCCGTCTCAACATGGTAACAGGGCAGCCCGTTTTTCTCGACCAGCGCGGCCAGTTTGACGGTGTTGGCCGAGTGGCGGCCGCCGATCACGACAATGGCTTCCACACCCTGCCGGACGAGGATGTCCACGTCCTCCTGGCGTTCGCGGGTCGCGCCGCAGATGGTATTGAACACGTGCGCGTTGGGGTAGCGCCGGCACAAGTGCGCGGCCAGCCGTTCAAAATCAAAGGTGAACATTGTGGACTGCGAAACCATGCACACGTTGGCCCCGAGCGGCGGCAGCGAATCGATGTCAGCCTCGGTGCGGATGACGTGGCCGCGCCCGCCGGCATACCCCATGAGGCCAATGACCTCCGGGTGCGTGGGATCACCGAACATGATGATGTCATAACCCTTGGCGGCGAGGCCCTTGATGCGTCCGGCAATGATGCCAACATCGGGGCATGTGGCGTCGCGGAACTCCATGCCAAGCCCTTGCAAATACTTGCGCCGTTCCGGGGAAACCCCGTGCGCGCGCACAACCATCACGGCCTGTTCTTTCTCGGCTTCGGACAGGCTGAGGTCCAGCGCATCCTCGCTGACATATCCGCCCACCTCGTGTATGCCCTCCGCCTCCAGCTGCTGCATCATTTGACGGTTATGAATGAGCGGACCATCGGTAAACACAGGCCGATTCCCCTTGGAGGCAAACGCCCTCGCAATGTTAATCGCACGTTCGACCCCCCAGCAGAATCCTGCGCTTTTGGCACGTATGACTTTCATGTCCGCCGGAAGGAAGAGCCTGCGCCCTCATTTTCAACCCGAAAACCAAAACAAGCGTGGGGATGATGCGCGAAAAGGACGCGCCACGGCGGGATTTCACAGCACTCTTGCAAAGAGCGGCAGCAAGAACGCGAAAAGGGCGGGTGGGACAAGCAGCGCCCAGATTGGCGGACGGGCGGAGAGCGGGAGCAAAAGGACGGCAAAGAGCAGGACAACCGTTGTCGCGGGGCCGACCCATGAAAGCGTGTATTCCATTTCCCATGACATGCCAGGCATGCGGGAAAGCCAGGAGACAATCCGTGCCAGGAGCGCCAGATCCTGCCCCGCGAGCCAGTTCAACGGCGCGGCCAGCGCGCCCAGCCCGCACACACCGAGCGCGACGGCGGAAAAGCCGAGCACCATCACGGGAAACGCAAGCGGAACGACGACAAGGTTGGCCAGGATGGAACCAGCGGAAAACAGCCCGAAATGGTGCAAAATCAACGGAGCGCCAGCCAGCATTGACGCCGCGCCAACACCGATGCCACCCGCCAGCCACGCAAGGAAGCCAAGCACGGCGCGCCGCAAGCGCCCCAGGTCCCGCACCGGAAGATCGCGCCACGGGTGCCAGCGTTCCCGCAGAAACTCCGCCAGCGGAATTCCGTAAAAAACCAGCGCGGCCACCACCCCGTAGGAAAGCTGGAATCCAATATCAAGCAACAGTGCCGGATTCCACAAGAGCGCGCCCGTCGCGGCCATCGCCCACCCGGAGCCTGTCCCGCCACGTCGTGTGAAAATTTTTGCCGCGAGGATGCAGCTTACCATCAACCACGCCCGCAGCGCCGCCGGGGAACCGCCCGTTATCATCACAAAAACGAACATTGAGGCGATGACCGCCATGCGCCACGCCGTGTCGGGGATCCGAAACCGGCGTCCCACCCAGAACAACGCGGCGGAGATGACGCCCACATGCAATCCGCTCACGGAAAACAGGTGCGCGGTGCCGGTCCTGGCAAAATCCTCACGCACACTCCGATCCACCCCCGCGGTCTGGCGCAGCAATATCGCCGAGTAAAGCGCGGCGGACTCCGGCTGGTCCTCAAGGCCGCAAGCCAGGATGCCCATCAAGCGTTTGCGCTGCGCGGCGCACCAACGCATCACAATCGGCGGTTCTTGCACGACCTCCAAAACACTCCCGCGCGAGAACGACATCGTGGCGCGGCGTCCTTCCAGATAGCGCACAAAGCCGTCCCTTTGACCGCGGCTCGCGGGAGCCGGGATTCCAGCCCCGCCCGTTTCCATCGCGAATGCGGACTCCGAACGGACGCGGCTGGCGGACTGCTGCCTTGCCGCCGCACGGGCAAGCGCGGCCTCCCTCCGGGCGGAAAGACGGGCGGAGGTCTCGGCTGCCTGATGGCGGGCGTCATCCAAGACCCCCCTTGCCCGGAAAACCGCCCCGATTTCCAGGATTTGTCCCGGAACAGGATTTCCGAGCGAGCAATAGACAGAGGTGCCGCGAAGCTCCGGAAGAAGCGTTGGCGCGCCAAGCACCCGCGCCACGCCACTTGTGCTCTTTGAGCCGGGACGCGAGGCGAACAATTGCTCCCATTGCAAAAGCAAGTCCGCCTCGCGCGCAGGCAGCCCTTCCCAATCCGGCAACGGGGCAATCCGCGCCGAAAATGACAGGAACGCCAATCCGACACCGCCGATGCAATACGCCAATCCATAGGACAGGCACCGGGCGATGGACGGATGAAGCGCCGGCCCATGCCATGCCAGAAATGCCGCCACCCCGCCGCCAGCCAGCACAAGCACCGCCCCGGCCGTCATGGAGTGAAAATCTGTCGCAAAGCAAAACGCCAACCCTGCCAGCAACGGCAACAACACCCATAGCAGGGGCAGATGCCCGCGTCCGCCAATGGAGGATCCTGCGGGGATTCCCGAGGCATCGTCGCCATTCCGCAGCCCGCCCCCATTCCGGTCCTGCCAGTCGGAGGCGGCATTCCTTTCCCCGGGCGGGTGGGGTATTGGTGTGTCTGCAGGCTCACGGCTCATTCGGCGCTTCCACGCCGGACACAAACGGCCCTTGCCCGCTATTTCGCAAGCAACTTCTTCGGTTTCCCGCGATACGACCGGTCGCGATTTGCCTCCCCACCCTTTTTCCGCCTCCGTCCCTGCCGCGAGCGCCATCGTCGCGAATTCTGCGCCACGGAAGTTTTCGCAGCCATGAACTTCCATTCCCGCCTTGCCAAGGATATGGCGAACAGACTCATTCACGCCGTATCAGAACCTGATCATCCAAAGACATGAGACCGCAAAACGTCACGGGAGAAGAATCCCAGCCTGCCACCCAAACCGAGGGCGCGCACCGCAAGGAAACCGATGGTTTTGACAATGTTCTTGGTGACGCGCCCCAGGCTGGCGGACAAAATTTCCCCTTCGCCGCGGCACTTGCCGATTACCCCAAGAGCGCCGAGTCCCATCCCCACTCCGGCCATGTTTCCAAGGGCAAAAATCCGCCAAAGGCCTACGAAAACATGGATTTTCTGCACGGTCCTTACGGGCGTCCGATTCGCGTGCTTAGCGAGCTTATCGAGCCTCAACAGCGCATGAAACGTTTCCGCGTGCGCAACACGGTGGTTTTCTTCGGTTCGGCCAGAATACTTTCCGCCAAATCCGCCCGCGAGGAACTCAAAAAAGCGGAGGATGCCGATGCCGCCCTGCAATCCGCGGAATCAGGCCGCAAACTCGAAAAGGCAAAACGCGCCCTTGAGCTTTCCGCCTATTACGAGGCGGCCCGCCAGCTGGCCGGGGATGTCACACGCTGGTCCAAGACACTGCCCCGCGCGATTCCCCCGTTCTTCATCTGCTCCGGCGGAGGCCCCGGCATCATGGAAGCCGCCAATCGCGGCGCCTCCGAGGCGGGCGGCATCACCCTCGGCCTTGGCATCAGCCTGCCGTATGAGCAAGTCAACAATCCCTATGTCACGCAGGGACTTAGTTTTGAATTTCACTATTTTTTCATCCGGAAATACTGGCTGATGACGCTTGCGCGCGCCCTGGTGGTGTTTCCCGGAGGTTTTGGGACGCTGGATGAGATGTGCGAGCTGCTCACTCTCGTGCAAACCCGTAAAATCGCCCCTGTCCCCATTCTGCTTTTCGGTGAAAGCTATTGGCGCGAGGTCATCAATTTCGATTCGCTCGCCAAGTGGGGCGTCATTGACGAGGAGGACCTGCACCTTTTCCACATTGTGAACACCGTGGAGGAGGCGCGGAAAATCCTCTTTGATTCGCTCAAGCGTTACTGCCAGCCCAATTTTGAGCTGGCTGGTGAGCAAAATCCCTCCGCCCTGCCCCCGCATGCATTGCGCGACCCATTGGCCTGTTCGCAACCCAATGGCGGGGAATGAGGTGGCGCGCCCCGTTGCCTTGGGAACATGCGAGTGTGCTGTTTTTTTGCCATGCCCGATGACACTGCCCAACCACCCCTGACATCCGATGCCCGCGCTGCCGCCCGCGTGGGCTGGACCACGCTGCCATCCCGCAGTGCGGCCGAAATCCTGGCCCGCGCTGCCGTTGAAAGCGGCCACGCATCCTGCGCGCAAGTGGATGGCCCGATCGCCTCGTTTTATGTCTGGAAAGGAAACCTCCAACGCGACACAGAATGGCGTGTCACCCTGAAGTTTCCCGTTTTTCGCGCCGCTGCCCTCGAAACATGGCTTCTGGCAAACCATCCCTACGAAACGCCACAGTGGATTGCCGTGGATGCCGCCCAGATTTCCCCGGAATATCTTCGCTGGATGGCGTCATGAAACCGGGGCTCGCGCGCAAAAAACAAATGGAAACGCGGGATGGAAACGCAAATCAGGCTTGGGGCGGTTGATCCAGTGGAACCAACAGAATAACGGTCAGAGAAGGCGCCCCGGAACCGCCTTCCACGTCGGAATCAGCCGGGCCGCAACGTCGCCACGGGGCATCGCCGCGATGGCATCAAGGCCAAGGGCGTCAGCCACATTGAAATCACCCGACTTCGTGCGCCGCAACGCCACGAGATGCGCACCGGGGCCGATGGCGCGGCCGGCATCATTGGCCAAGGTTCGCACATAAGTTCCCTTGCTGCATTCCACGCGAAATGCGGCGTCGGGCGCGGAATAGGAAAGCAATTCAAAGCGCGCGACGTGGATGAAACGCGGCTCACGGGGAACATCCTCGCCCTTTCGGGCCAGTTTATAAAGAGGGACCCCTTGGATTTTTTTGGCGGAAAACATCGGAGGCGTCTGGTATTGGTCCCCCTCCATCCGACGCAATGCGGCGGCAATCGCGTCAGCGTCAATTGCAGGCGGAACGGGCGCGGTCTCCACAATGTCACCATCGGCGTCCTGCGTGTTGGTTACCTGCCCCAGCCGCATCACGCCCTCGTATTCCTTGTCGTGGCTCATCAGGATCTGCGAAGCCTTCGTGGCCTTGCCAAGGAGAATGACGAGCAACCCCGTGGCCATCGGGTCAAGAGTCCCGGCATGTCCTGCCGAGCGGGTTTGCAGCAAGTTGCGCAATTTGGCGACGACGTCGTGAGACGTCCACCCCTTCGGCTTGTCCACAAGCAATACTCCGTTCAATTCGGGAAGATTTTGAATCACAAACCAAAACTATGAAGCTGGAACCAAGGCTCAATTTTTTTCGGCAGGAATGTGATCCCTGGCGCCGGCATCACGAGACCACCCAGGCACGCGGCCAACAGCAGATCTTGCCGATTTAATATCCACCATGCCTTTCATCCGCCCTCCCCCTGCATCGCCACCACAATGACAGGGGAGGTCTTCAAAATCCGTCCAACCGACCAAACCAAAACATTCAAACCGTTTTAGTTAAACGCCGAGACGGACGCGGGAAGACCTCTCTTCCATTAAAAAACTGGTAGAATTTCATCATCGCTGACTTTTCCAAGAAGCGGGAGAAACACGCCCATTCCCCGTCTTCTTGTGATCCTATGCCCCCGGAAAAACATTCGGAAAAACACCTTTTTCTCGTTAACCCAAAGCAAAGAGAAACGCAGGTGCGATTCCTCAAAAACCTCAAAATGACATCGCATTGAGCACTGCGACTCTTTCCCGCGATCTTTTCCACAATTCCATATTTTTCTGACTCGCGCCCCGCCGTGTTCCTCAAAACATTCTCATAACATCCCACGCCAAAGATTTCTTCAAGCGGATGCCCAATCATCCACACCGTGTTTGACGTCGCCATTTTCCCAACACAACAGTCAATGATTCATCACAGTCCCAAAAAACAAAATGCCGTCCACCGAAAGAAATAGCTGCGCACAGTAAATTGACATTTACGCAACATATTCTAAAATAGAAAGTTGCGAAGCTGAATGCAAGATGAAGCGAATTGCGCTTGAATCGCGATCAGATCGTCGTGGACGGCACTGGCATGGTGCCGTGGGTGGCGCGAACGGTGATGGTGATGCCGCCGCGCGAGGCAAATTTTCCTGTGACTTCAATCCAGACAGGAGAAAGCACGGCAACAAGGTCGTCGAGGATGGTGTTGACGAGTTGCTCTTGGAAAATACCAAGATTCCGGTAGTTCCAGAGATAAAGTTTCAGGGATTTGCTCTCAATGATGCGTGGGCCTGGAATGTAACGAATGGTGATTGTGCCAAAATCAGGTTGGCCCGTGGCGGGACAGAGGCTGGTGAACTCATCGGTCTGGAGTTCCACAACATAGTGCCGTCCGGCATTGCGGTTGGGAAATGTCTCAAGTTTTTGGCCGGCGGTCGAGGTTCCACCTTTTCCAAGGAGGGTAAGCCCGGAAAGATCTTCAATTGGTGTCGTGTGGGAAGAAGGCAATGACATGGTAAAAGCAAAAAGCTATTGAAAAAAACGCCGGCCATACGGGGGGGCAAACAACGGCAACAGGCCGCTTTATTCAAACGGACAATCGCTCCGTCAACCGGCCCAACGGCAACACTCCAAAACATCCCGCGCCACCCAAACTGGCGTGGCGCGGCAAAAACAATGTCTCACTCCAGCTCGTCTATCATGACGACATGCGGCTCAAAGGTGACCTCAATCTTGTAGGGCTGGGACGGGCGGAGGATGAGGGGGCGTTCACGTTGGAGCACTTGATAAAAATGGATTTTCCCGTAATAGGTGCGGTGCGCTGGATCGTCGGTGACAGCCTCGGTCTCGGCCCAAGTGGCCTGAAAATCCTCCTTGATGATGTTACATCGCAAGCCCTCATTGCCGGTCGCGAAAGAAGTGCCAAGGCGATAGCGGGAATGCGCGGCCGCAAAGGGCATCACATAGCGGAATTTATCCAACTTGATTTCACGCGCCGCGCCACGTTTGAATTGGAAGAGGAAACGGGCCGTGATTTTTCCACCACAAAATTCCCACTCGACGTGACAGGAGCCAACGCCGGGAATGATCTGCTCGTCACTGGTGATAAGCTCCGGCTGGTCATAGCTGAACTTGAAGCTGTTTTTGGCACCCAGGCCCGTCGTTATATTCTTTCCGTAAAATGATGGGACAAAGACATTTCCGCCAATTGTGAGTTCGGGAAGGAAGACGGGGGCGTAGTGGCTTGTCGGCCAGTCAAAAACGCCTGGCATATGCGGGAATGCCAATGAGTCACTGCAACGGTGCGTGCCGCCGGAGACGATGGGGATCTGGAGATGGAGGCCGCTGGCGGGATCTTGGTAGACACACAAACCCTGCTCTTTCCTGGGCGATTTGTCGAACAGCACAAAACGGCAGGAAGCCTTCGAGACGACAGGGGCGCGTCCTTCAAGCGTGCCCCCGACAGTCTTCGCAAGACGCGACCACTGGCAAAGATAACGCGCCGTGTCAAAATTTGCCATGCGGGTTGTGTGATGCGGAATGGTGTCACGCTCGACATCACGAATGACAAGGTACCCGTGCTCGAGATCGAGATAGGTGGTGAAGAAAAATTGAAAAAGGCGGCGCACAATCTCCTTGTATTGCGGCAACTTTTCCGGGGCGATCCACCGGTCACGCATGGCCTGCAGGATGAGGCTGATGGCGTGCATCTGCCCATAGCTGCCAATACCACGCCCGTAACACCAGCCAAGGCCATCCTGGCGGACAATATCGGGCAGAAGTTTCAGGTAACGCTCGGCGTGTGTGCGCAAACTTGGCAGCTTGCGGTCGCACAAATGGATGTTGGCATGAAGCTGAAGGGCGGAACGTATAAAAACAAACTGCATCAACCCGTAAAGGTCAAAGGCCCCTCCTATGTTGCCACGCTCGGGCGAACGGGGCCAGTCATCACAATATCCTGTGCTGGAATTCGAACCGATGCGCTCGATGAAACGCTCGATAAGGCTCCCCGTCTCGTCCTTCTTGGAGAGGCCGAGGGAATAGCGGGCAACGGATTTGGCGATGTTGAAAGCTTGGAAATGGGTGTCGTAGTCGCTGCGGTGCAGGATGCGTTTGCTAAAAAGCTCGCGGGTGGGGTCGTCGAGGGAAGCCCAGACGGGATTCCTGTCCTTGGAGGGGCCAAAACCAAGCAGGCCAAGGGCCGTGTAGCCAAGGCCATTTTCGGACTCGGTGTCCTGATTGATCTGCGAACGCACACACCGGGCCACAAGCTCCGTGGTGTTGATGCGATTGATGAGCACTTCGCCAGTGGCTCGGTAATACTCGCCAAGGGCAAGAGCGGCATGGCCCGGCTCGTCCGCGCGGCTGCTCTCGCCAGAAACGGGCTCAATGGAGCCATCCAAGTTGACCGATTCAAGGTTGTGGCCGAGAATGGAGCGGGCCATGTCCAAACACTGGGCTGCGAAATTCTGCATATAGCGGCGCCGTTCTCGCGAAACCACACTTACCTGTCAATGCGAAAGCTGTAAAAAATATCAGTTGCGCGGGGCGTGCCACCGTGGCATGGAGACTCCTTTCCTCCGTGATTCCATCGCGCTCCGGGGTTGCCTGTCCCGCGTTGCATCGCGGGGAGTGGCGCCCTGGCGCCTTCGTTTTCATCCAACCGAAAATCAGACAACTCACCACAACGACACCCATGAACACCGCGGCGCCCGTCGCTTAGGTGTTTCCATCATCCCTCCGCACATGTCCATACTCGTCAATTCTGACACCAAAATCCTCGTTCAAGGAATCACCGGAGACTTCGGTGGCCGCCATGCGAGGCTTTCCATTGATTATGGAACGAAGCTTGTCGCCGGGGTCACCCCCGGAAAGGGCGGGCAGGTCTTTGAGCACAACGGCGTGAAGGTGCCCATTTTCAACACGGTAGCGGAGGCCGCGAGCGCGACAGGGGCCACCGTGTCGGTCATCTTCGTGCCGCCACCATTCGCGGCGGATGCGATCATTGAGTGCCTGGACGCGCGCCTTGACCTTGCCGTCGCCATCACAGAGGGCATCCCGATTCGCGACATGGTGCGTGTCAAACGCGTGCTCGAGGGGGGCAATGCAAGGACACGCCTGATCGGCCCGAATTGCCCGGGCATCGTGACGCCCGGCGACGGGCCGGACTCTTCCGGGGGCTGCCGCATTGGCATCGCGCCGGGTTACATTCACCGCAAGGGCCATGTTGGCGTCGTGTCGCGCTCCGGCACGCTCACCTACGAGGCCGTCCATCAGGTCACACAGCTTGGCTTGGGCCAAAGCACCAGCGTCGGCATTGGCGGGGACCCCGTCAACGGGACGTCACACTTGGACATCATCAAACTCTTCAACGAGGACCCGGACACCAAGGGCATTATTCTCATTGGCGAAATCGGCGGGACCGCCGAGGTTGAGGCCGCGCGCTGGATCAGGGACAACTGCCAGAAACCTGTGGCCGGCTTCATCGCCGGGGCGACGGCCCCCGCCGGGCGTCGCATGGGGCACGCCGGGGCCGTCATCGGCGGCAAGGAAGACACTGCCGCCGCCAAGATCGCCATCTTCCGGGAGTGTGGCATCGAGGTCGCCGAAACGCCGTCCGACATGGGGGCCGCCCTCGTCCGCGCCGCCCAGACCCGGAATGTCCAGCTGGCATAAAATTCCTTCAAAAAATGTCCCGGGAAGGCGAGGAAAGCCCCGCCTTCCCTTTTTTCACGTCCCAGATTCATCGTCAGGAAAGGCAGGGGGGGCTGTTTCCCCTGCCCTTCCCCAAAAAACTTGCCCTGCCGGGCGCGTGAAGTTTCTTGATCCTCACGATCTTGATGTTTGCAGCACCTCGCCATCCTCCCCGTCGTCCGCCTTTGCCTGCCATTGTTCTGGCATGGGGCATGACGGCCTCTGTCGCCGCCGGCGCCCCATGCCGGCCGGCACTCGTGATTCCGGTTGTTGCATCCGCCGATGTCTCCCATCCCGCAGCCAAGACGCACGAGGCGGCGACTGCCGCCACGGGGCTTGGTGACGTCGCCGGCATCGCCATCACCAACTCGATGGTCATGATGTGGGTTGCCGCCTTGGGAATTATTGTGCTGGCACGGCTGCTCACCGGGCGCCCAAAGCTCATGCCCGGACGCAGGCAGGCCCTCGTCGAGGAGCTGCTTGGCAGCCTGCGCGGCATGCTTGCCCCCATCGTGGGGCCGCGCCTCATCGCCCCGGCATTCCCGCTGCTCGTTTCCTTCTTCTTGTACATCCTGTTGATGAACTGGAGCGGTCTCATCCCCGGCGTAACCAGTCTGCTTTTTCAGCCAGCCAATGCCGGCGCCACAGCCGACCTGCTTCGCCCGGCCAACGCCGACCTCAACACCACGCTTGCCCTTGCCTGCATATCCTTTGGGGGCTGGCTCTACTTTGTGCTGCGATATGCCGGCCTGCGCGCCCTCGCCCGTGAGGTTTTTGGCAACAAGGCCGCGC
This sequence comes from Puniceicoccales bacterium, assembly GCA_031256995.1. GTDB lineage: Bacteria > Verrucomicrobiota > Verrucomicrobiia > Opitutales > UBA953 > CALNBE01. The sequence goes on along the minus strand of JAIRPL010000050.1, from coordinate 6,621 downwards.
GGGGCGATGTCTCCGGCCCCATGTACGCCTTCCTCACGGTGCTCTTCCTTCTCGTGGGCATGATAGAGGTTATTTCGATTTTTTTCCGCCCCGTCTCGCTCTCCTTTCGTCTGTTCGGCAACGTCTTCGGCGGCGAAAACCTGCTCCACCAGCTCGCGGTCATATTCCCCGTCCTTCTGCCTGTCGCGGGGTATTTTCTCGAGTTCCTCGTCGGCCTCATCCAAGCCCTTGTTTTCACAATCCTCTCCGCAGTCTACATCGGGCTTGTCTGCAACCACGGCGACGACGGGCACGAACATGCCTCGCCCCCGGCCGCTCAATAGAATCCCCTCCCCAACTTAGGTTTGCCAGCCATCAACCCTTTTTCCTCTAATCCAACCATGACCGCACAACTCTTTCTTGCAGCAAACGAGGCCGCGCAAACCGCCGTCGCCTCCGGTTTCGCCCTTGAGGGCCTCAAAGGAGGCCTCGGCTGCCTCGGGGCGGCGATTGGCGTTGGCATCGTCGGCGCCAAAGCCGTCGAAGCCGTTGGACGCAACCCCGGCGCCTCCGGCAAAATTCTCGTGCAAGGCATCCTTGGCATGGCGCTCGCCGAAGCCATCGCCTTTTACTCCCTGTTCCTGTAAGCCACGCACGCGGCATCCTGCCACACCAGCCATGACAGAACTCTTGATCCCGGCGCACCTCGCCAGCGTCCCGGCAAATCCGGTGGCAGACATCCTCAGCCGCTTCGGCGTCAATTGGGCATCCTTTGGCGCCGCCGTCCTCAATTTCGCCCTCGTCTCCGGTGTGCTCTACTATTTCGCGCTGCGCCCCGTCCTGAAGACAATGGACGAGCGAAACAGGAAGATCGCCGACGGCCTGCGCTTTGCCGAGGAAATGAAGGCCCGCCTCGCCGAGGTCGAAAAAACGTGCGAAAACCGCCTTGCCGCCGTTGCCCATGAGGCGTCGACGATGACTCACGAGGCCTCCGCCCGGGCCGCCGCCATCGAGGAACGCGCGGCAAGGGATGCCACCGCAAAAGCCGATGAAATCATGCGGCGCGCCAATGAGAACATCCGTCAGGAGCGCGCCCGGATGCTTGACTCCCTCCGCGCCGAGGTCGCCACACTCGTCGTCCAGACCACTACAAAAATTCTCGCCCGTGAACTCTCGGATGCCGAGAAAGACCGCTTCAACACTGCCGCCGCCGCTGAAATTGAGCGCGCGCAATGACGCGCATTCCCAAGATATCACTGCCCTGCCCTCCCCTCGCGCCGCCACGCCGATGCCGCACACCGCCCAAACAGCCGCCCTCGCACGCAAACTCACCGCCCTTGCCTTCGCACCAGACACTCGCGAGCCGGACATCCACCGCGTCCGCGCCATCATCGACACGCTTGCCACCCATCCTCCCGCCATTCGCCGTGTCGTGTTGAAAAAACTTGCCTCCAATCTTGCCCGCGAGGCGGGCAAACGGGAACTCCGCGTCGAATATGCCGGCCCCCCGCCCTCCCCCGAGACCATCGCCCGCCTCACCACCCATTTCAGCACAACCACCGGACGCCCGGTCACCCCTGTCCTCACCCCCAACCACAGCCTGCTCGCCGGCCTTCGCATCCGCCTCGCCGACGACCTTTTCGAGTCCACACTTTCCGCCCGTCTATCTCAACTGACGGCCTGATTCCCGCCCGTCCCCCACAAATCGCGCGGGAAAATGGGGTGCTCCCCGCCGGGAGGGCAGTCGGCGGAGGCGCGGGAAAAGGTTCCGTTTAAGAGCAGAAAACGGTCTGCAAAACGGCAGGCAGCATGGCTCGGAAAAAACCGGGGAAAAAAGAGACTAACGGCGCAAAACCACCTCAAAGCCCCCTCCACACATCCTGATTTCCGTTTCCATCCGCGGCCAGGCCCAGCACCGCCGGCGAACAAGCCTTCCTCGACGCGCTCGCCAAAAAACGCTGGAACGCCGCCACCTGCCTCCGCTCTTCCTCCGACAATTCAGGCCACCTCTCTCACCAAGTCGCTTGTTACACCCCCGCTCCCTCTTATTCACACACGCCAGATCGCCCGTTTTTCCTTTCTCACCAATCCAATGTCCCAATCCTCCAACAACCTCGCCGCCTACAGCTGGTCCATCGCCGACCTCCTCCGCGGCGACTTCAAACAAAGCCAATACGGCCGCATCATTCTTCCCTTCACCCTGCTCCGCCGCCTTGAATGCGTGCTGGCTCCGACCAAGCCAAAGGTGCTCGCCGAGGCCGAGAAGCTCGCCAGACAAAAGCTCCCCGAGGAAGCCCAGGAAAAACTCCTCCTCCGCGCCACCGGCGGCCTCTCCTTCTTCAACACCTCGCGCATGGACCTCTCCACCCTCGGCGAGTCCGGCATCAAGGCCAACCTCGAGTCCTACGTCTCCGCCTTCTCCAGGGACGCCCGCGAGATTTTTGAGTATTTCAACTTTGCCGAATTCATCGGCCAGCTCAACGACGCCAACCTCCTCTACAAAGTCGTCCAGCGCGTCCGCCAGTCCGACCTCAGCCCCGCCGCCGTCTCCAACCACGAGATGGGCCTCGTCTTCGAGGAACTCATCCGCCGCTTCGCCGAAAGCTCCAACGACACCGCCGGCGAGCACTTCACGCCCCGCGACATCGTGCGCCTCACCACCTCGCTCGTCTTCATGGAGGACGACGAGGCCCTCACCAAGCCCGGCATCATCCGCACCCTCTACGACCCCACCGCCGGCACCGGCGGCTTCCTCTCCGCCGGCATGGAATACGTGCACGAGCTTAACCCCCGCGCCCTCATCCGCGCCTTCGGCCAGGAACTCAACCCCGAGAGCTACGCCATCTGCAAGGCCGACATGCTCATCAAGGGCCAGGACGTCTCCCACATCAAACTCGGCAACACCCTCTCCCACGACCAGCTCTACGCCGACAAATTCGACTACATGCTCTCCAACCCGCCCTTCGGCGTGGATTGGAAAAAAATCGAGGGCGACATCCTCAAGGAGCACACCGAAAAAGGCCACGCCGGCCGCTTCGGCCCCGGCCTGCCCCGCGTCTCCGACGGCTCACTCCTCTTCCTGCTCCACCTCCTGGGCAAACTCCGCGACCCCCGCGACGGCGGCGCCCGCATCGGCATCATCCTCAACGGCTCCCCGCTCTTCACCGGCGGCGCCGGCTCCGGCGAATCCGAGATCCGCCGCCACATCCTCGAAAGCGACCTCCTCGAAGCCATCGTCGCCCTGCCCACCGACATGTTCTACAACACCGGCATCGCCACCTACGTCTGGCTGCTCTCCAACAAAAAAACCCCCGACCGCAAAGGCCGCGTCATGCTCATCAACGGCGTCAACCTCTGCGGCAAAATGCGCAAATCCCTCGGCTCGAAACGCCAGGAAATGAGCGAATCCGACATCAAAACCATCACCCGCGCCTTCGGCGATTTCACCGCCATCGACCCGCAACCACTCGACAAACCCGCCGATCCCAAAAACACCCGCGGACGCCCCGCCGCCACACCGAAAACCGAGCCTGGATCGGGATCGGCGACAAAAACCTTCGCCGCCAAAATCTTCAAAAACCACGAATTCGGCTACCGCCGCATCACCATCGAACGCCCGCTCCGCCTCTCCTGGCAATTCAGCGACGAACGCCTCGCCTCCCTCCGCTTCGCCAACGGCGCGCTCGAAGCCCCCATGCGCTGGATTTACGAAACCTGCGGCACCGCCTGGACCGACGCCCCAAAAGACAAAACCTACGGCGACCTCGACGCGCACGAGACCGACATCCGTTCCGCCCTCAAGGCCGATTTCCCCGAGTTAAAAGAAAAACACATCAAAGACCTCCTCTCCGCCGCCACATGGCGGGACCAACGCGCCATCCTCCTCCTCGCCCGCCAACTTCAGGCCAAACTCGGCACCGCCCAACACGACGACTTCAACACCTTCGACGACGCCCTCGCCGCCACCGGCATCAAACTCACCGCCGCCGAGAAAAAGCAAATCGTGACCGCCGTCTCATGGAAAAACCCCGCCGCCGCCCGCGTCATCAAAAAAATCCACAAAACCGGCAAACCCGACCCCATCCACGGCCTGTTCGAAGATAGGGACGAACCGCCGGGCCGTCCCACCATCGTCGAATACGAACCCGATTCCGACCTGCGCGACTATGAAAACGTCGCCCTCGACCCGGCCCAGCCGGTGGACGCGCTCAACGAAACCTATTTCAAAAAGGAAGTCCTGCCCCACGTGCCCGACGCGTGGATCGACGCCACCAAACGCGACCCCAAGGACGACCAAGTCGGCCTCGTCGGCTACGAAATCCCCTTCAACCGCCACTTCTATCAATACCAGCCCCCGCGCGACCTCGCCGAGATCGACGCCGACCTCGACGCCGTCAGCGCCGAAATCATGAAACTACTAAAAGACATCCACTCATAACCCACCACCACCCCCATAAAAAATCTGTGTCCATCCCAAAAATCTGTGGATAAAAATCCCCCCCCCACATCACCAACCACCCAAAAACAACCACCCATGCCCCACCAACCTCCCCCTGAAAACCTGTGTCCATCCGAGAAATCTGTGGATAAAAGAGCCCCCCGCACCTACGCCATCATCGGAGCCGCCATGACCGTCCACCGCGAACTCGGCTGCGGTTTCCTTGAAGCCGTCTACCAGGAAGCCCTCGCGCGGGAATTCACCACGCTCGGCATCCCCCATGAACGGGAAAAAGAGCTGCCCATCTCCTACAAAAACGAACTCCTGAACCTCCACTACCGCGCCGACTTCGTGTGTCACGGCGAAGTCATCGTCGAACTCAAAGCCCTCGCCCAGCTCTCCGGAATCGAGACCGCGCAAATCCTCAACTACCTCAAAGCCGCCCGCATCCCCTGCGGCCTCTTGATCAACTTCGGGGCGCCCTCGCTCCAATACAAACGTTTCGCCCGATGACCCCCGCCTCTTCCCACCTGAAAATCTGTGTCCATCTGTGCAATCTGTGGATGAAACCCCGTGAAAAAACATCCACAGATTACGCAGATTGCACAGATTCCCGATCCAATTCCCCAACCCCGGAAAAGGAGCCCCACCCATGAGCAAAACGCGGTATAGTCCGTATCCGAAGTATAAAGCCACGGGAACTGTGTGGCTCAAATCAGTTCCCGAGACTTGGAAAGTTTTCGACGGAAAACGTATATTTGAAAGCTGCCGAGAAGCGGCTCGCTCAACCGACGAGCAACTGGCCGCTAGCCAAAAATTCGGTGTAGTTCCCCAATCTCTGATGATGGAGCTAAACGATGCCAAAGTCATGTTAGCCCTTAAAGGAACAAGCTCTTTTCGCCATGTGGAGAAGGACGACTATGTGATCAGCTTGAGGAGCTTCGAGGGTGGAATCGAATACAGCGCCTATACTGGATGTGTTTCGCCGGCCTATACCGTTTTAAGGCCAACCAAGCCTATCGTAGTCGGATTCTACAGGCACCTATTCAAGAGTAGGCCTTATATCTCGGCGCTTCAGGCTACGACGGACAGCTTGAGAGACGGCAAGGCTATCAACTATGAGCAATTCGGTGCGATTCCGCTCATTCTTCCGCCCCTCTCCGAACAAATCCAAATCGCGAAGTTCCTCGACCACGAGACGGCGAAGATAGACCGGTTGATCGAAAAGCAGGAAGAGTTGATCCGGCTGCTGAAAGAAAAACGCCAGGCCGTGATCAGCCACGCCGTGACCAAAGGCCTCAACCCCCACGCCCCCCTAAAACCCTCCGGCATCCCCTGGCTCGCCCAAATCCCCGCGCATTGGAGCGTCACCCCTTTAAAACGCCTCGCAAAACTTACCACAGGTATAACGCCGCCCACCGATAATCAGGCTAATTACTCCGAATCAGAGGAGTATCCTTGGGTGCGCCCGGAGGACTTGGATGAGGACGGAAAGCCTACGACAGCGACGAAGTTCTTATCACGTAAAGGTTGGGACTATATTCGACCGATCACTAAAGATGCTTCATTAATCTGCTGCATTGGAACGATTGGGAAGATCGGATTTGTTGATCGGAGCGTCTCGACCAATCAGCAAATTACTGCCGCTGAATTCGCTAATTGCGCGCGATTTTATTTTTTCGCTTTAGTCGCTGCGCGTGTGGCCTTGGAAACCACCTCAACCGGGAATGTGATTCGCATTCTAAATACGGATCGCTTGGGAAACATCCCGTTTGCAGCTCCTCCAGCGGATGAAGGCGAAAAAATCGCCAAATATATCGATACCGACATCTCCAAATTTCAGATGCTCACGGAAGACGCTCAACGAGTCGTCACCCTCCTCCAAGAACGCCGCACCGCCCTGATCTCCGCCGCCGTGACCGGCAAGATCGACGTCCGCCACTGGCAGCAGCTCCCCGCCGAAATCGCCCATTAAGCCCGGCACAGGTTTTCACTCTCCTCAAGATTTTCATTCCCCATGACCTCAATACCCGAAAACGATTTTTTCGACCTCCAGAATTTGAACGAGCGAGTGGATGTGGAGTTCAGGTTGTGTCCGGAAAGTTTCGCACATTTGTGGAGGCATGTGGAGGGCGGGGGAAGGTTTATTGTTGGTTCTTTTGTCGGTTATTTTGTGGAAGTTTATGGACGGGAGTAGACCGTCC
>JAIRPL010000052.1 GCA_031256995.1 Puniceicoccales bacterium | reverse complement strand
CCACGCGCTGCTCGGTGTGCTCGTAGCGTCCGGCCTTGCATAGTAGCGCGGCCTCGGCATCGAGCATCGCGTTGAGCGTCTGCTCCACCGTGCTCACCACCACCTTGTCGAGGTGGCTTCGGATCATCTCTTCGTCCACCCGGATCACTCCTCCGGGCATGGCTTGGTTGTCCATGGCTGCTTCGCCGCTTTCTCTGGTTTTTTCGGGATTTTGGTTCATCGGGATTGGTTTCCCCCTCACTCTCATGGCCTTAAAAAATCTGCGCAAGATTCCGGACGTTATCTCCCGGCGTAAACAAAAACGCGAAGTCTGGGCGAAAATCACCAGACGGCCCGGTGGCGACAAACATGGCGGCTTGAAATATTTACGCGAATTTCATCCATGCCATCGCCGAACCAAGGAAACAAGCGCCAGGCAACACAGCATGGCGACGACTCTTCCTGCCGACCCAATAGCCCGACAACGATCAAACATACTGGCTCGAAACAAAAATCTCCCTGTCGCAAAACCTTTCTCTGCAACGTGCGAAACACCACACAAACACGAACCTTAAAAAGAGCGGAAAAATCCCGCAATCCACAGTGTTGCTTTCAGGCCTTGGGCCTTGGCGAAAGCCTGCCAATGGGGAAAATCATGGCGATATTGTTTTTTGCCGGACGAATACCCCGTTTTCATCGTAGAAATTTCTTATCTCCTTTGATTCCCCGGTTGGTGACTTCAGGGTTATTGTCTTGATGAGGCCGTGCATGCTCCCGCCGACATGCCAAACATAACGATGCCCGGAGCCATCACGATTCACCCTCTCTTCCGTGCCTTTGTATTGGTCGCGGGCCAGAACAGAAATTTTGTTCTCCCCATCCACTTGTTTCAGTCGGAAAACGTCCCCGCTAATGTCATTTTTATCGGATTCAAACGAATATTTGCAAGCATTGTGCCCCACGATGGATCCATCTTTTACATCCCATTCCAATTTTGTTTTTCCATTGCCTTCCTCAAGGACGCGCAACGCCATTGTTCCCGAGTTCAATCCATGGTCGAATACATACTCACGCCCACGACCTGTCTGGTTTTTTTGGTAATGGGTGAGTCTTGGCAAGAGGAAATTTTTCAAAGTCTTGCCGTTCCACGCCAGATGTTCGGTCAGGGTGTTCTCGAATTTCACAGCTTTTCCTCCCGCCACAAGACTCCCGGCGCCAACGGCATTCGGCGGGCAGTTGATCAACAGGAGACGGGAGGCGCTTTCCCTTATCTCCATCGTGCCGTTTGCGTTACGGACAATCACAAGGGTTTCCTTGTCGGAAAGGCTGATTTTCTCGATCTTTCCGTTCTTGAAAAAATAGCGTTGCGGCCTGAATTTGGAATGAATCTCCAAAGTTTTCCGATCACTCCTTGCACGCCACCCCGAAGTGGCGGTTCCGAAGTTTCCATTGCCATCCATCTTATGAAGCACAATGGACTCTCCGTTCGGCAGCAACGCGTAATAACGCCTGTCATCAATCGGGTAAACATAAGCGTCAACGGGAAGAAGCCTCCAGCCATACCCAAGAATTTCGCTTTTGAAGTTTCGCTTCGAGTCGAACAAAAGATGGAGGGGAAGTTCCTCTCCGCTTTTTGTGGCCAAGGAGAAAAGTTTCTCATGGTAGAAGACGCCGCCGGTCGCGCCCACATATCTAAAATCGGGAAAGGCTTCTGGAAAAAGATCATCCTCCAAACCCGGATCGCCTGTCCCGGCCGGATCCGGCTTCTCCACAAGACGCGCCATAGACTCCGCAAAGATTTTCTCGCCAGAAATCGACACAAATCCGATCACGAGGACGAGGGCAAATATCTTTGAATAGCGCCAGGAGACGAAAAATGACAGGATGCACAGGAGCAGGATATCGGAAATCGTTATAATGAGCACTTCTGGCGGATCGATGATGGCCAATAGCAGAATGTTCGCGCATGTGACAAAAATGCCAATGATTGAAAGACGGGAATGCGTCGCTTTCCATACTTTCGCGGACCTCAGCGTCCAGACGTTCCGGAAACCACAGATCTTGTTTTGTGGAATGCCCCGCGCCCCCCAAAAAATGCCAAGAAAAAAGCCGTTCAATCCAACGAGAAAAGAACCAAGAATCCTGACGTCCGGATGCACCCCTTTCAGGATGAACAAAATCTCCACAAAGGAGAAAAATGCGCCAGTAAGAACCAGATACAGCCGGATTTTTTCACGGACCTCGCTTGATTCGTTTCGTGAGAACAACGACAAAAGCAAAGCAATCAAAATCGAGGCCAATGGAAAAACACACACAACAAGGGCCTTGGGGCATGTGGCGTCAATATTACCCTGCCAGTCCATGTGGATCGGAATCCTCGCGGGCAACGACGTCCAATAATACGCCGCCACAAAAAGAGGCAGTGCGCAAAAGAGGATAAATAGCGAGTTTTTTATTTTTTGCGCGTTCATGTCGGTTTGTTTTTGGGTTTATCCGGATGCCATGAAAGAAAAAAGCCACCAGTTCCTGTCTGGAAATTTCCGGCATCTATTCCTGCTGTCTCCATGGATATTGAATTTCAAAAAATGTCAATTGCCGGAAACTTTTCCGAGTTCGGTAAGATAGGCGAGCGGAAACGATGTCTTGGTTGTCGGTGCATCCATTGGCGGGATCGTCTCAATCCCTTTTTTGATATCGGAAATGTCGAAAGAAACGTAATCCATCCTTGTTCGGATGAGAACCGTTCCAAACCATTGTTTTATTTCCACGATTTTTCCCTTTTCGTCGAAGGAGATCGACATCGACGCGCTGGAAACACCGGCGGAAAGAATTCCTGATTTTTTGAATTTATCAACATCCAGCCGACCAGAAAGAGTGTGAAGGCCATCCTTCCTTTGAATGGTCGGAGTTTGCAAAACATGGCGCAGCCCCTCTATGTTGTCCTCGGAGGCCCCGAATTTATCTTCCAAGGATTTTATCTGTTTTTCATCCAATAATTGAATCGTTGTCCTCGTCCTCGGAAAATGGGCAAAAGCGTTCCCGTTTTCATAGGAAATATAATATTTCATCCCGCCTTTTTCCTCCATGGAAATTTTTGTTTGATTGGCATTGTCCCCACGGATGGTGTACATGTTCATTTTTTGAATCTCCCTGCCTCTTTCGACAACAACCCGAACGTGATAGTTGGGATGCGCACGACTCCAGCCGCGCATGAGTGTGATCGCATCGTCAACACTGGAAATCGAATCCGCGTGAACAAACGTGGCGGAAATAAACGAAATTGCCACAAGTGCAAAACTGCAGATTCGTCCGCATCCCCATCCAATCAAACACGATGACCGCGCCACCCGGAAGCGCTCTTGGGAGGCGCCGCTGCGGCCCTTGCACGAAACCGAAGGCGACCATTCGGGCACGCACAGCAAGTGCGTCAGGACTGACATCGCCCTGCCACAAAACACAGCGAAACCGCACCTAGATCGCGGGAGCACTGGGAGGGGGGAGGCTGGTAACTGCAAAGATAAGACAGGAGGGTTGCACATGCTTTCCGCATTCCGTTCGCTATGTTCCTCTTGGCAAGAAGTTTTTTCGAAAAGATAGCAGAGGAATTGCAACTTATTGAATTGCAACATAATATTTTCAAAAGACATGGAAATATTCCTTGCCGCCAGCGAATCCACTTCTTTGCGACATGTCGCAGTCGAACGCGATGGAAGGCAGGGCGCGGCGGCGCAGGGTGCCAAGGAAGCCCCTGCCAACCCCCTGCGCGGCGCGATGGAGGATCGCACCTTCCCCGTCCCGTCCACACACCGCGCCAAGAGGGGATTTTCGCGAAATTCCACGCCATCAAAAAAAGACGTCCTCGCCGGGAAACACCTGCTTTTGCGCAGATCAGGCCAAAAACGGCCACGCTGAATGTTTCGTCGAATCGCGTCGTGATCGCGGCATGACACGCCAGCTGGAACCTCAAAATCAAAAAAACAACGATCTTGCTTGCGCACCCCATGGTTGGGCCGGGTTGAGAAGCCATGGTCAGGCCGAATTGTGAACTCAGGCTTTGGCCGAATTGCGGAGCAAAAATTGGATTTGCGGCGCATGCCTTGTCTTCACTCTTCGGGGCACACGATTCCCAGCTTTACCGCGCATCCCCGGTGGGCTTTGGGTTCTTGGATTCTCCGTTTCCCCTAAAACCTGAATGGTTCCGTTTTTTCACCAAAAACCTGCTCTGTTTTTTTTCCTCCCCCTCCCCCCTCCCCTCCCCCCTTCTCTCCCCCATTCCAGAACCTTCCCTTGGGCTGAAATCTCCACGTGAATATTTCCGCTTCGCCAACCCAATATTTTTGCCATTTTCCTCCCGTTCGTGTTCTACGTGTCCCGTCTTGCGGCAGCATTCCCGATCCCGAGCCATGCCCCAGGACATTCCAACCAACCTCCACAAACGCAACATCACCACAACCATGGCATCCAAAAATCCAGCTTGGAAAGATGAACTCAAGGCCGCGCTCCCGCTTCTTGGCCACCGTAATTGGATTGTCGTCGCAGACATGGCCTACCCGCTGCAAGCGCAACCGGGGATCCGCACCCTGTTTGTTGACGACGACTATGTCGGCATACTCAAGCACGTGCACGCGGAGATCTCCAAGGCGGCGCACATCAAGGCCGGGGTTTATCTCGATGCCGAGCTGGACTATCTTGACGAGAAGCTCGTCCCTGGAATCGAAAACCTGCGCCGGCAGATGAAGGACGTTTTTGGGCCGAGTGCCCAGTCCATCCTCCACGAGGAGATGATCCAGCGCCTTGATGCCGCCAGCCGCACCTTCAACGTCCTTTTGCTCAAAAGCAACCTCACCATCCCCTACACCACCACCTTCTTCGAGCTGGATTGCGCCTACTGGGACTCCGAACGCGAGAAGACGCTCCGCAAAAAGCTTTCCGCCAAGAAATAAGCGGGGTCCACGGGCGGGGCAGCCCCCCTTCCCCGCCCGCGCCCACCCGCCGCGCATCCCGCCCTGTTTCCCCGTGAAAACACCGCCAGCAGAACGCCTCTTCCCCACGCCCTTGGCACTTTGCGGCGTCCCCCCTGCGGCGCTTGCGCTGGCCGCGAGCCGCATCCTCGACCAGACCGGCGCGCGCGTGGCGTTGCTCGCCTGCCCGAACCTCGGCCGCGCCGAAGGCATCGCCGAGGAGATCCCGTTTTTCGCGGGAAACACGGGAGCCGCGCACACGTCCCCTCCCGGGCAAGGGGCCGCACCACCCTCCCCGCCACCGCCTCCCCCCGTGATCCGCGCGCTCCCCCCTCCCGCGATCGCCGGGGCCGCGCCGGGCGCGGGCACAGAGTTCGACACCAGTTGCGACCTACTCAATGCCTTGGACGCGCTCAAACATGCCGCGTCAAACGCAGCGCCGCTCGTCCTCGCCTGCTCGCCGGACGCCCTTGCCCAACCCTGCCCGCCGCCCGGGGCCTTCGAGGGTCGAGAACTCACCCTGCGTGCCGGCCTCGCGCTCCCACTCCGCGAACTCTCGGAAAATCTTGTCCGCTTCGGCTATTACAACGAAGTCCTCTGCGAAACCCCCGGCCAGTTTGCCATGCGCGGCGGCCTCGTGGACATCTACCCGCTCAACACATCGGCGCCCATCCGCGTGGACTTCCTCGGCGACGAGATCGAATCCATCCGCACCTTCGACCCGGCCACCCAGCGCAGTGACGCGACCCTTGACGGGGAGGTCCGCATCGTCGCCGCCACCATCACCGAGGCCGGGAGAACCGAGTCGAAACCGCGCGCCAACGCCTTCGCCGAACACTTGCCACCCGGCGTCCTCTGGATCATCGCCGAACCGGAGACATTCTCCGGCGCCCAACTCGGGCTTCTCGCGGAAAGTGTCCGCAAGGACAGCCGCATGGCCGTCATCACAGAATTTGACACCCCGCCGGACTGGTGCATGGGGCGCGGCGAACCCGGATCCAAGGCCGGGAAACCGCCACGGCATCCTGGCGCCCCGCCGCAAATCATCCACTGGGAGGGCCGTGACCTCGCCGCGCTCCATCCGGCGCCCGGAGATCCCGCGTCCACAACCGCCGATCCGCTGCTGGGCGTGGACCGCCTTTCCGCCGAGGAGGCCGCCCGCGCCGGCTTGCTGCGCGAACTCGCCCGCCGCCAGGGCGAAGGCGCCGTCGTCCAGATTGTGGTTGCCACCCCGGGCGCCTGGGAACGGCTGCGCGAGATCCTCTCCGCCGCAAAATTGGAATCCGGAGGCCGCGCGTTCGCCCCGGAGATCCGGCTCGGGACACTTTCCGCTGGCTTTGCCTTGGAACGCCACGCCCCCGGCGCCCCCCCGTTTCTCGTCGCCACCGAGCATGAATTGTTCGGGCACCGCCGCCGCCTTCCCTCCATCCGCCAGCGGCGCATGCCGCGCAAATCCCGCGTGGAGCAGCTGCTCGATTTCAGCGAAATCGCCGAGGGGGACCACCTCGTGCACCTCCAGCACGGCGTCTGCATCTATCGCGGCATCAACCCCATCAACGGGGAGGAGATGATTTCCCTCGAATTCGACGAGCACATCACCACCCACATCCCCCTCCGCGAGGCGCACTTAGTCTCCCGTTATGTCGGCTTGCGCAAGGCCACGCCAAAGCTCGGAAAAATCGGCTCCAACGCATGGGCAAAAACACGCCGCGCCGCCGAAACCGCCACCGTGGACTTCGCGGCCCGGCTGCTCGCCCAGCACGCAAACCGCCATTCCCGCCCGGGGATCGCCTTCCCGCGCTCCTCGGAGCAACCCTGGCTGCGCGAGATGGAGGCCACATTTCCTTACCGCGAGACCCCGGACCAGGCGCGCGCCATCACCGAGACCCTGGCCGACATGGAAAAACCCTCGCCAATGGACCGCCTCATCTGCGGGGACGTGGGGTTCGGGAAAACCGAGGTCGCCCTGCGCGCGGTCTTCAAGGCCGTGCTCGCCGGCAAACAAGCCGCCATCCTTGCCCCGACCACCGTCCTCGCCCAGCAACACTTCAACACTTTCCGCGAGCGCCTGGCAAAATACCCCGTCTCAATCGAGATGCTCAGCCGATTCAGGGAACCCGCCCAGCGGACAAAAATCATCGGGCAGATCAACGACGGACGCCTCGACATCGTCGTCGGCACCCACGCGCTGCTCGCGCCAGGAATCAAATTCCCGCGCCTTGGCCTGCTCGTGATCGACGAGGAGCACCGCTTCGGGGTCGGCCAAAAGGAGGCCATCCAGCACCTCCGTTCCGAGGTGGACATCCTGTGCATGTCCGCCACGCCCATCCCGCGCACGCTCTACCTTGCGTTGCAGGGCGCGCGCGAGCTGAGCGTCATCGAGACCCCGCCGCGCGAACGCCTTCCCATCCGCACCCTCGTGCGCGCCTACGACCTCAAGCTCATCCAGGACGCCATCCGCTACGAGGTCGGCCGGGGCGGCCAGGTTTTCTACCTTCACAATCGCATTGAGGACATTGCGCAGACCACGCTCCGCCTCGGCGAACTCATGCCGGACATCCGTTTCGCCACGGGCCACGGCCAGATGCCCGAGGGAAGGCTTGAGGAGATCATGACCGACTTCGTCGCGGGCCGCCATGACGTGCTCGTCTGCACCACCATCATCGAAACCGGCCTCGACATCCCGAACTGCAACACGCTCATTATCGAGGGCGCGGACCGCTTCGGCCTCGCCCAGCTTTACCAACTCCGCGGGCGGGTCGGCCGCTTCAACCGCCAGGCATACGCCTACCTCCTCCTTCACAAGCACGCCCTCCTGCTCGACCCGGCCCGAAAGCGCCTTTCCGCCATCCGCCAGCACAACCAGCTCGGCGCAGGCCTCCGGATAGCCATGCGCGACCTCGAGTTGCGCGGCGTCGGCAATCTCCTCGGCCGCGAGCAAAGCGGCCACATCGCCGGCGTCGGCTTTGAACTCTACTGCCAGCTTCTCAGGCAAAGCATCGCCCGCCTCAAGGGCGATCCACTCGCCAGCACCATCCGCTGCGAGCTTCGCCTGGACTTCGTGGAAACCCAGGGCCTCGTCAACGTCGAGGCAGGGAAAGCGCCCCCGGAAGACTTCGCCCCCACCGACCCCGAGCCGCTTTTTGACGACGAGCTCCCATCCGGCCCCAAACACCCGGGCGGCACCGCCGGCCCATCCTCCGGGCACGGGTTCCGCGTCCTGCGTGATGAGGAACTCGCCGCCGAGCGCACCACCACCCCAATCACCGCCACCATCGCCCCGGCCTACATCAGCGACACACGGCTTCGCATCGATTTCTACCGCCGGCTCGCCCTCGCCCAGACCCCTGGGGCGGTCCACGAAATTGCCTCCGACATGCGGGACCGTTTCGGCGAACCTCCCCCAGCCGCCAGCGCCACCATCGCCCTCGCCGAGATCCGGACCATCGCGGAGTCGCGCGGCATTGCCTCGATCGAGACCGAAGGGCAGCGCCTCAAATGCCGCCTCGCGCTCCCCCCAAAAAACAGCCCGCCCTATCTCAAGATTGGGGCCAATTTTCCGCGCCTGACCTCCCGCCGTCCCCTCCAGCGCCTCAAGGAGATTCGCACCTTCCTCCTCCGCCAACCCGCCGCCGTGAACCAATAAATCCGGGAATTCCCCGCAGGCGTTTTTGGCAGGAATGGGCGCGCGTCCATGCAAGCCGCCCCCCGGACTCAACACACCCCAAAGACAGGCGGCGTTCACTGCGCGGCCAACATCGGTTCGCTGGACACGACCGTGCGCGGCGCCCCGGACGCGGCAACCCCGGTGAAAATCGACACCGCCCCTGCGGGCGCGCCGAAAGAAACCAATTGCTGGCGTGTTTATCCGTTTGCCGGCGTGTTTACATCATCCCCTTCCGGTTGTTCGCGGTTTGGTTCCGGACGGGTGTGAAGGCGCGGAATGGCATCGAGGAGCGCGCGGGTGTAGGGGTGGCGGGGGGTGGCAAGGATTTCCCGGACAGGGCCGCGCTCGACAATTTCACCGTCGCGCACGACAAGGAGGTCGTCGGCATGGTCGGCAATGATGCCAAGGTTGTGGGTGATGAGGAGGAGCGCCATCGCGGTTTTGGCGCGGAGTGTGTCGATAAGATCGAGGATTTGTTTTTGGATGGTGACGTCGAGGGCCGTGGTGGGTTCGTCGGCGATGAGAAGGCTGGGGTTGCAGACAAGGGCAAGGGCGAGCATGACGCGCTGCCGCATCCCCCCGGAGAGTTCGTGCGGGTAGGCATGGCAGCGCTCCCGCGGGTCGCGGATGCCGACGTTTTCAAGGGCTTGGATGACGAGTTCGCGCGTGTCGCGCCGGCTTGGGAAATGGGTGCGGATGGTCTCGGCAATTTGCGCGCCAATCGTGAAGGCTGGATTGAGGGCGGTGGAGGGGTCTTGAAAGACGTAGGCGATATGGCGGCCGCGGCGCTGGCGCAGGTGACGCGGGGAAAGCTCAAGGAGATCCTCTCCGTTGAACAGCACTTTCCCGGTGATGCGACAGGCCGGGGGCGGCGGGAGGAGGCGGGTGAGGGCGTGCGCGGCGGCGGATTTTCCACTTCCGGATTCGCCGACAATGGCAAGGGCGCGGCCCCTGCCCAGGGTGTAGCCGATGCCACGGACGGCGTGTGTCGGGGGGGCGCCGTTCCTTGCCTGAAAGGTGACACACAGGTCCCGGACCTCAAGGAGGGCCTGTGGCGGGGAAATCGGGGAGGTCGCGGGGGCGTCATTTCCCGCGAGGGGGAATCCGGGCATGGACTTGGCGGAGGCCTGGTGGGACATGCCCTTAACGATTGCGGCGACGGGGAGTCGTGGAGGGCTGGGAACCGGGCTTGTTGTCCCCCATCATGGGTTCGACGCGATATTTGAACCCTTCAAGCTTCCGCCGCTCGATGGTTTTCCCAAGGAGGTTTTCGACGGCCCGCATGTAATGGAGTTCATCGGGGGAAAAAAGGGTGTAGGCGGTGCCTTCGGTGCTGGCACGGCCCGTGCGGCCGATGCGATGGATATAATCCTCGGGGTGATCCGGGACGTTGTAATTGATGACATGGGTGATGCCGCGCACATCGAGGCCGCGCGCGGCAATGTCCGTGGCGACGAGCACCGCGTATTTTCCGGATTTGAAACCGGCAAGGGCCTCACTGCGTTCCTGCTGGGTGCGATCCGCGTGAAGGGTGGCGACGGAATTGCTGGTGGATTCGACCCACTCGGTGATGCGGTCGGCATCCCGTTTCGTGCGGGTGAAGATGAGGATGCTTTTGAAGTCGGTTTTGGAGAGGAGGGCGAGCAGGAGGTCGTATTTTTGATAACTTTCGACGGGATAGACAAAATGTTCGACCGTCTCGGCCGTCTTGGATTCGGCGCGGGCGTCGATGGTGACCGGGTCGCGAAGCGCCCACTTGGCAATATTGAGAATGCTTTTCTCAACCGTCGCGGAAAAGAGCAAGGTTTGCCGCTCCTTGGGGCAAAGGCGGATGATGCGGGAGACATCCTCTATGAATCCCATGTCAAGCATCCGGTCCACCTCGTCGAGGATGAGCACCTGGATCTTATCTAGCTGGAGATGCCGGCGCCCCCAAAGATCGAGGAGGCGGCCCGGGGTGGCGACGATGACGTCGGCCCCTGTGCGCAGGTCGTTAAGCTGTTCCTTGTAGCCGACCCCGCCGTAGAGAAGGGTGACGCGCAGGTCGGTTTCCTTTCCGTAGCGCTTGAAATTTTCATCGACCTGCATCGCCAATTCGCGCGTGGGGACGAGGATGAGGGCGCGCGGGCCGTTCGGGTCGTGCCTGTCGAGGCGTTGGAGGGTCGGGAGGGCGAAGGCGGCGGTTTTCCCGGTTCCGGTCTGGGCGGCGCCAATGACATCCCTGCCTTGGAGTATGCCGCGGATGGCCTGCGACTGGATCGGCGTGGGTTCCTTGTAACCGCAGGCGTCGAGTGTTTGGAGGAGGCTTTCGGAGAGTCCCAGTCCGGCGAATGAACTGCTCATGTGGTGCGTGTTTTTGGGGTCGTTCTGAATTTGGAAAAAGCCGGGAACATCGCGGATGCGTCGTTTTTGTTCCCGGCGGGTTTGCGCGTGACGGCCGGTCTTGCCTGGTGGCTACCGCCCGTCCTTGTCGATGGCCTTGAAGCCGCCTTTTTCGGAATTTTCCAAACGCACGTTGAGGCAGAGGGACTGCATTTCCTTCATCAGCACGTTGAAGGATTGCGGTGTGCCCGCGCTAAGGGAGTTGTCGCCCTTGACGAGCTGTTCGTAGATCTTGGTGCGGCCGGCCACGTCGTCCGATTTGACCGTGAGGAGTTCCTGGAGCGTGAAGGCGGCTCCGTAGGCTTCAAGCGCCCAGACCTCCATCTCGCCAAGACGCTGGCCGCCGTATTGGGCTTTGCCGCCCAGCGGCTGCTGGGTGATGAGGCTGTAGGGGCCGACGGCGCGGGCATGGATCTTGTCAGCCACCAAGTGGTTGAGCTTCATCATGTAGATGTAACCCACGACGACATCCTGGTCAAAGGGTTCGCCCGTGTGCCCGTTGTAGAGGAGGGATTTTCCCGTTTCGGGAAGACCGGCTTTCTTGAGGTAGTCCCGGATGGTGAATTCGGGAATGCCGTCAAAGATGGGGGTGGCAACCTTGAGTCCGAGCTTTTTGCAGGCCCAGCCCATGTGGGTTTCGAGCACCTGCCCGACGTTCATGCGTGAAGGCACGCCGAGGGGATTCAGGCAGATGTCAACAGGGGTGCCATCGGGCAGGTAGGGCATGTCCTCGACGGGGACGATGCGCGCGACGACGCCCTTGTTGCCGTGGCGCCCCGCCATCTTGTCCCCGACTTGGATCTTGCGCTTTGCGGCGACGTAGACTTTGACGTTTTTGATGGCTCCGCCTTCATCCTCGCCCGCCTCGATGCCCTCTTTTTTGCGGCTAAGCTCAATGTCGAGGTCGTCAAAGCGGTGCTTGAAGTTGTCCACAATCTCCATGATTTTGATTTTCACGGGAGACGGGTCTATGTCGATGTGGCGGTGAATGGTGGCCAGCCGGCGCAGAAGGGTTTTGGTGATTTTGCGATTGGCCGGGATGATGATTTCGTCGTTTTCGGCGTTTTTGACATCAAGCGGGATTTTTTCGCCGAGGAGGATGTTGGAGAGGGACTCCGTGAGGTCATCCAAAAGCTTGGAATTTTGCTGTTTGTATTCCTCGTTGACCTTCTTGAGCTGGCGGCGCTGGTCGGAGAGGGAGAGTTTTTCGGCGTCCTTGTCTGTCCGGGAGGACACTTTGATGTCCATGATGATCCCGTAGATCCCGGATGGGACGAGGAGGGAGGTGTCCTTAACGTCCGCGGCTTTTTCACCAAAGATGGCCCGCAGGAGCTTTTCCTCGGGGGCAAGCTCGGTTTCCGACTTCGGGGTGATTTTCCCGACAAGGATGTCGCCGGGCTTGATTTCGGCGCCGATGCGGATGACGCCGTTGCGGTCGAGGTTTTTCAACGCCTCTTCCCCGACATTGGGAATGTCCCGGGTGATTTCCTCCGGGCCAAGCTTTGTGTCGCGCGCGGTGACCTCGAATTCCTCGATATGGATGGAGGTGAAAGTGTCGTCCTTGAGCAGGCGTTCGGAGAGAAGGATGGCGTCCTCAAAGTTGTAACCGTTCCAGGGCATGAAGGCGACGAGGACGTTGCGCCCCAGGGCGAGTTCGCCGCTATCGGTGGAGGCGCCATCGGCAAGGACGTCTCCAGCCTTGACCGGCTGGCCCTTGGCCACGACGGGGCGTTGGTTGAAACAGGTTGCGGCGTTGGAGCGCAAAAACTTGCGCAGATCGTAGATGTGCAGGCCTTTTTTGGGGTCGCTCTTTGATTTTTTGTCGAGGCCGGAGGGGGCTTTGCCATCGGGCGTGGTGACGATGCGGCGGGCATCCACTTGGGCCACAATGCCATCGGCCTCGGCCGTGATGATGGAGCGTGAGTCGCGCGCGATGAGGTTCTCAATTCCGGTTCCGACAAACGGCGCCTCCGGCTGGAGAAGAGGAACGCCCTGGCGTTGCATGTTGGACCCCATGAGCGCCCGGTTGGCGTCGTCGTGCTCAAGGAACGGGATGAGGCCGGCGGCGACAGAGACCACCTGCTTGGGGGAGACGTCCATGTACTCGACTTCCTTGGGGTCGAGTTCAAGCACTTCGTCGTGATAGCGGACGGTGACGCGGCCCACGAGGTTGCCCTTGGGGTCGGTCTCGGAGTTGGCTTGGGCGACCTTGAAGAGTTCCTCGCGGTCGGCGGTCATATATTCCACCGTGTCGGTGACGCGGCCTTTTTCGACTTTGCGATAGGGAGCCTCAATGAAGCCGAATTCATTGACGCGCGCGTAGGTTGAGAGGGAGTTGATGAGGCCGATGTTGGGGCCTTCCGGGGTTTCAATGGGGCAGATGCGGCCGTAATGCGAGGGATGGACGTCGCGCACCTCAAACCCGGCGCGGTCGCGATTGAGGCCGCCAGGCCCCAGGGCGGACAGGCGGCGCTTATGGGCAATCTCCGAGAGGGGGTTGATCTGGTCCATGAATTGCGACAGCTGGCTCCGGGCAAAGAAATCGCGAACGACGGACGAGAGGGCCTTGGGGTTGATGAGTTTGCCGGGGGTGACCGAGTCCACGCTTTGGTCGTACATGGACATGCGCTCCCGCACCAGACGCTCGGTGCGGGCGAGGCCCATGCGGCACTGGTTGGCGAGGAGTTCCCCGACGTTGCGAATGCGGCGGGAGCCGAGATGGTCGATGTCATCAATGATTCCCTCGCCAGCCTTGAGGCGGCAAAGATACTTGGTGGCT
This sequence comes from Puniceicoccales bacterium, assembly GCA_031256995.1. Lineage (GTDB taxonomy): Bacteria > Verrucomicrobiota > Verrucomicrobiia > Opitutales > UBA953 > CALNBE01. The sequence continues at coordinate 67,184 of JAIRPL010000052.1, read as the reverse complement.
GTGACAATGTCCTCGGCGGAGATGGTGCGGTTTTCGAGGGCAACGTCGGCATTAAGCTTTTGGTTGAGCTTGTAGCGCCCGACACGGCCGAGGTCATAGCGCTTGGGATCGTGGAAGAGGCGCTTGATGAGGTTTTTGGCGTTGGGAAGTGTGGGCGGCTCGCCCGGACGGAGTTTCTTGTAGATGTCCTTGAGCGCCTCCTCCTCATTGCGGGTGGGGTCTTTCTTGAGGGAGCGAATGATGGCGCCGTCGTCCACGGAAGTGTCGATGACGTGAAGCTTGGAGATGCCGATTTTCTCAATGGAGCGGACAATGGTCTTGGTCAGCGGCTCAAAGGCGCGCGCGAGGACGACACCCCGCTCCGCGTCCACAATCTCGTCCACAAGCACAAATTTCGAGATGTCATCAAGTTCCAACGCCTGCTTGGTCTTTATATCCTGCGGGGTGTAGAAGAGGTCCAGGATGTCGTTGTCAGAACCATGGTGGGCGATCTCGGAGTGTTCCTTTGAGTTCGGGTCAAAGGGGCTGTTGAAGGCGCGCAAGAGGGTGGTGACGAGGAAGCGGCGGCGGCGGCGGCGCTTGTCGAGGTAGACATAGAGCAAGTCCTGCTGGTCGAACTGGACCTCAAGCCAGGTGCCGTGGTCTGGGATGACGCGGAAGGCGTGGAGAAGCTTGCCGGAGGAATGGACAGATTCCTCAAAATAAATGCCCGGCGAGCGGTGAAGCTGGCTGACGACGACACGCTCGGCGCCATTCACGATGAAGGATCCGGCGGCGGTGATCATGGGGACCTCCCCCATGTAGATTTCCTCGTCCTTGACCGTGCCGTCTTTCTCACTGAAACGGAGTTTGAGGTAGAGCGAAACGGAATAGGTGATGCCTTCGCGAATGCACTCGGCCTCGGTGTTCTTCGGCCCCTCAATCCGGTAGTTTACGAAATCGAGCTTGAAACGTCCGTCATAGCTTTCAATGGGAAATATCTCGCTGAAAACGGCCTGGAGGCCGACGGATTTGCGTTGGGTGGGCGGGACATCGCGCTGGAGGAATTCCGTGTATGAATTGAGCTGGTTCTCAATCAGGTTGGGCGGGGAGATGACTTCCCGGAGTTTGCCAAAGTTTTCGCGGTCGGACATGTTCTTAAAGGTATTGCTGGGTGAATCGTATGGTGTGCGGCATCATGGGTTTGCCAAGGGGGCGTGCGGACAGGATCAGTCCGCCTGCGCCTCCTTGTCCTTCTCCTTGGCCTTTTTCCCCGAAGTTACTGCGAAGAGCGTGTTTATGGAGAGGCGGCGGTAGGCCGGAAGACCGGTTCCCGCAGGGATGAGATGGCCCATTATGACGTTTTCCTTGAATCCGGAAAGCTGGTCGGTGCGGGCAAGCGTGGATGCGTCGGTCAGGACGCGGGTTGTCTCCTGGAAGGAGGCGGCACTGATGAAGGACTCCGTCTCCAACGAGGCCTTGGTGATACCGAGAAGAACAGGCTCAAACTCGGCGCCTTTGCCGCCGGAATCCTCAATCTCCTTGTTCTTCCTGATGAGGGCGTGCTTGTCCACCTGCTCGCCCCAGAAATAATCCGTGTCGCCGGGGTCAAGTACGCGGACTTTGCGCAGCATGCGGGCGATGATGATTTCAATGTGCTTGTCGTTAATCGTGACCCCCTGGCGGCGGTAAACTTTTTGGATTTCCGTGATGAGGTAATCCTGAAGGGCGGTGGCGCCTTGGATCTCAAGGATTTCGTGCGGGTCGGGCGCGCCGTCGGTCAGAAGCTGACCTTTGCGGACGCGGTCGCCAGCGTGGACAGTGATGTTTTTGGTGTGCGGGATGAGGTGTTCCTCGTGCTTGCCCTCGTCATTGGTGACAACAAGTTTTTTCTTGCTGCGGATGGTGCCCTCAAAAGAGACGATCCCCTCAATCCGGGCCATTTCGGCAGTGTCCTTGGGGCGGCGGGCCTCAAAAAGTTCCGCGATGCGCGGAAGGCCGCCCGTGATGTCCTGCGTCTTGGTGGCCTGCCGTGGCGTGCGCGCGATAAGACCGCCGGGAACGATGGTATCATTCTCGCCCACGGACACTTGCGCGCCAACGGGAATGAAGTGCTCGGCGACCACCTTCCCATTGTCAAGAATCTGGACGGCGGGATTGAGATCTTCCTTGTGCTCAATCACGATGGTGCCAACACGCCCCGAGGTGGCGTCAAACTCGCGCTTTATCGTGACACCTGAGATCATGTCCTTGAAGGCCACTTTGCCGGCCTTTTCCGCCAGAATCGGGACGTTGTGCGGATCCCAGCGGGCCAGCAGCTCTCCCTTTTTGATCGAGTCGCCTTCCTTGTGCTGAAGAACGGAGCCGATGACGATGGAATGTTCCTCCAAAATATCGGTCGGCTTGTCGGGATCGGCGATGCGGACTATGCCGTTTTTGTTCAAAACGATGATGGAGCGGTCCTTGAGTTCAACACTGCGGATTCCCTCAAAGTGCACGATTCCGTTGCTGCGAACGCGGATTTCGGGCGTTTTAAGCACTTGGTTCGCAACGCCTCCGACGTGGAATGTGCGCATGGTGAGCTGCGTTCCCGGCTCTCCGATGGACTGCGCGGCCATGATGCCGATGGAGGTGCCGCGCTTGACAAGCGCTCCGGAGGATGGATCGAGGCCATAGGCCTTTGCGGGGATGGCGTTAACCTTCATATGGGTCAACGGCGACATGATGCGCACGCGCTCAACCCCGACTGCCTCAATCTTCCTGGCCACCTCCTCGCCAATCATATCGCCCGCCTTGACGAGAACCTCGTCCGGATTTTGCGGGTTGTGGACATCCTCGCTGGCACAGCGTCCGGCGATGCGCTCGTGGAGTTTCACGATTTCCTCGTCGCCGTCATAGTGGGCCGTCTTCCAAATTCCGTCACGATTGAGATCGTCGTCCTCTGTCACGATGACATCCATTGCCACGTCGCAGAGTTTGCGGGTCATATAACCGGCATCGGCGGTTTTGAGCGCGGTGTCGGCCAGGCCCTTGCGGGCGCCGTGGGTGGAGAGGAAGTACTCAAGTACCGTAAGACCATCGCGGAAAGAGGAGAGAATCGGGCGCTCGATGATGTCGCCGTTCGGCTTGGCCATGAGGCCGCGCGCGCCGCAAAGCTGGCGCACCTGCTGTTTGTTGCCGCGGGCGCCCGAGTCCATCATGACGTACACGGGGTTGATGAGCCAGCGGCCTTGGTTGCGCGGATCATCGGCGCCCTCAAACTTGCGTTTTCCGGCACGGGTGGCGGAGGTTTCGAGTGTTTTGAAGACGCTGGCGGCGATTTCGTCGGTCGCGGCCGTCCACAGCTCGGTGACCCTGTTGCCGCGCTCAATGGAGGTGATGATGCCTTTCTTGTACTGGTTTTCAACCTCATCCACCTTGACGCGGGATTTCTTGATGATGTCGTCCTTGCCCTTCGGGAAAATCATGTCCCCGATGCCAATGGAGATGCCGGCGCGGGTGGCGATTTTGAAGCCCATTTCCTTGAGGGCGTCGAGCACGGAGATGGAGGCTTCCTTGCCGACAAGGCGGTAGGTGTTGAGAATGAGGTCCCCAATCTGGCCTTTTTTGACCGGGAAATTGGCAAAACCCATGCCTTCGGGCCAGATTGTGTTGAAGATGATGCGCCCGACGGTGGTGCGGATGAGCTTGGTGTCCGGCTTCCCGTAGATGGTCTTCTTGCCGTAGTCGGGGTTCACATAGTCCACCCAGTCGTGAAAGTGCAAGGCACCCTCAATCTCCGCAAATTGGGCCTCACGGACGCTGGTGATGATGGGGACACGGTGGTTTGCCTCGGGTTTTGCGGTCGGCTCGTAGGTGAGGTAGTAGGAGCCGAGCACGATGTCCTGGGAGGGCGTCAAAATCGGTTTGCCGGACGAGGGAGAGAAAATGTTGTTTGTGGCAAGCATCAGGAGCTTGCATTCCATGATCGCCTCGCTGGACAGAGGGACGTGCACGGCCATCTGGTCTCCGTCAAAGTCCGCATTATAGGCTGTGCAGGTGAGTGGGTGGAGGCGGATGGCGTCGCCCTCGATGAGCACGGGTTCAAAGGCCTGGATGGAAAGGCGGTGCAAGGTGGGCGCGCGGTTGAGGAGCACCGGATGCCCCTTGGTGACCTCCTCAAGGATGTCCCACACCTCGGGGGATTTTTTCTCTATCATCTTTCGGGCGCCGCGCACGGTGTGGATGAAACCAAGCTCCTTAAGGCGCCGGATGATGAACGGCTCGAAAAGCACGAGGGCCATCTTCTTTGGCAGTCCGCACTGGTGCAATTTCAGCTCCGGACCGATGACAATGACGGAGCGCCCGGAGTAGTCCACGCGTTTGCCGAGCAAGTTTTGACGGAAGCGCCCTTGTTTGCCCTTGAGCATGTCGGAGAGGGATTTCAAGGGGCGATTGCCCGCGCCCGTCACCGGACGGCCATGGCGGCCATTGTCAAACAGCGCGTCCACGGCCTCCTGCAACATGCGCTTTTCGTTGTTGATGATGACATCGGGCGTTTTTAGCTGCAACAGACTGCGCAAGCGGTTGTTACGGTTGATGACGCGGCGGTAGAGATCATTCAAGTCCGACGTGGCGAAACGACCTCCCTCCAATGGCACAAGCGGACGCAGGTCGGGCGGAATGACCGGCAGGGTCTGCAGGATCATCCACTCCGGTTTGTTGCCCGATGCGATGAACCCTTGGATGATTTTCAAGCGGCGCGCCACCTTCTTCTTGATCTGCTTCGAGCGCGTGGTCTGGATCTGCTCCTGCAATTCCTTCGTCACCTCATCCAGCTCCATCTTGCGCAACAGGTCGCCAAGCGCCTCGGCGCCCATCTTGGCCACAAAGGCATCATCGCCATACTCGGAGATGGCCTGCTGGTATTCCTGCTCGGTGAGGATCTGCTTTGGGTCAAGGGGCGTCTTCCCCGGGTCCACCACAAGATATTTTTCGTAGTAGATGACGGACTCAAGCTGGCGGGCGGTCATGTCCAGCAACAGGCCGAGGCGGCTCGGGAGCGACTTCAAGAACCAAATGTGCGCCACGGGAACGGACAGCTCAATGTGGCCCATGCGCTCGCGGCGCACGCGTGACATCGTGACCTCGACACCGCAACGGTCGCACACAACACCCTTGAATTTGATACGTTTATACTTGCCGCAAGCGCATTCATAGTCACGCACAGGGCCGAATATCTTCTGGCAGAAAAGCCCGCCCGGCTCCGGCTTGAACGTGCGGTAGTTGATGGTCTCCGGATTCCGGACCTCGCCTTTGGACCACTGGCGGATTGTTTCCGGGGCGGCGATGGAGATGGAGACATAGTCAAAAGACTGCTCCTTCTCAGAGTTGAGGAGTTCGGAGGTTTCGGCGCTTGTCATGGAAGTGGCTGGTGGTGCTCGAAGGTATTGAAAGGGGCGGAGAAAATGCGGGCTTGCCAGATGGACGCAAGAACTATTTTTGGCTTCCTTGGCGGTTTTTACGCAGCGCGGACAGGGGCCGCGAGAGGCTTGGGATGCGGCGCACACATGGGGATGGCGGCGGGAACGGCGGGCTATTTTCGGGCTGCAAACGGGAAATGACAGGCCGGCGGACGCAGTGACGGCGCTGCGGACGGGTCCCAGCACCCAGGAGGGTTTCTGAATCAAAACCGGAAGAGATTCACGCCCCCACTCCTGCCTGCCTGAATTACCCCTTTTCACATCTCTCTTGTTTCCCGCCGTCCCGCTTCTGCCTTGGGGCAAATCAGGGGGAGGTTTCCGATTTTTCACCTGCCCGGCATGGAAAAAACCTGCCGAAAATCGATGAAATTGGGCATGAATTGTCGCGGAAATGGACGTGTTGATGATAAATGGACGTCAGGAGTCGCGGTCGCGCAACGCGCGCACAAGATTGCGGCATTTTTTCCTTTTATTGCCATCTTTTCCGCGATCCCCTGCAAGTCACCGATCGCGATCAACCTCATCCATTTTTGCCGTTTTGAACGAGGCCTTCATCCTTGGATTCAGGAATTTTCCATGGATGGAAATAATCGCAGATAAATCTCAGAGGATCGTTTTTCCCGCCGAAGGAAATCCCGCCGCAATCCCAATATTTTCCAACCTTCATCCAGCAGCTGTGGCAACAAGTTTGATTTCAATCCTTGCGGCTGGAAAAATGCTTGGAATTTGTCTCATTTCCATGGCGCATCCGAGGGCTGTTTTTCCAATGCGCGGGAGACGCATGCTTTCTCATTTCCGACCATGTTCCGCCCTTTGCGCGATTGCGTGTTGGACAAAACGTCCGCCTGTTTCATTCAAATGAGACTTGAATGACAAAGCATGGAGCGGAACAGCAATAAAATTCCTCTGATTTTATCGCCATTCGCTTCTTTTCACATGCGAGGATCCAATTTCAAAAAAAACCACCGGGCCAACATTGAAAAAACGATTAGAAAAATCCGAGACCGATGGGGACAAGGAATGAAACAAGAATCACAATACTGATTTATCCCGTTATGAATAAATAACTTAAAATTATCAACAGATAAGGACATCGTTTTCTTTCCATTCTTTCTGAACAGGTGGAGGCGCCGGTTTTTTCTCCAAAAAAACACCGGGGGAAAAACGCAAAATCCGGGAATGAAATTGAGGGATTCCTGCGTCGGACTTCGTCTTTTGGTCACCGCAACATCCGCGACAAGCTTCATGCCTGAATATTTTGCGGAAAACATCCCCCGCAACGACAGAATTTCACGATCCATTCTCCCGCGAATTCCTCGCGGGAACATTCGTCGCGCGCCGCCAAAACATCCGGGATCTCATCGCGTTTGCGCACTTGCGGACGCAAACCAACTTTCCTGATAATCAAACACCCCCTCCAAGGTGTTTTCTGGAGAGGGTGTGATCGTGCCGAACTTTCTGTTTTCCGGGACGGCTATGCGCCATTTTCATCGCCGGCGTCATCCGCTGTTTGATTTTTGGCGGTTTCAGTGTCCTCGTCTGTCCGGACGACCTTGCAGAGGGCGATGATGGTTTCGCCTTCGGCGAGATTCATCAGGCGGACCCCTTGGGCGATGCGACCCGTCAGGCGGATTTCTTTGACGCGCGTGCGGATGGCTTGTCCATTTTTGGTAAGGAGCATGACTTCATCGTCGTCGTGCACACTGAGGGCGCCGACGACATGGGCGCCGGCCTTGGTCCTCATGGTGATGATTCCCTTGCCGCCGCGGGACTGGATGCGGTAGATGGGGCCGGCATCATCGTCGTAGGGGGTGCGTTTGCCAAGGCCGTTGCTGGCGCCTATGAGCATGGTGCAGGTTGGATCCACGATTTCCATGCCGCAGACGGTGTCGTCCTTGGCCAGCTTCATGCCGCGAACACCGGCGGCCGCGCGGCCCATCGGGCGGACGCCCCGAGGGTGTTTCGTGCCGTTGGCATCGTCCTCGCCGTTATCGTCGTCCACATCCTCTTCGTCGGAGGCGTCGTCATAGACCGGGAACCGGATTGCCATGCCGTGGGTGGAGACGAGGACGATTTCGCCTGAGTCCGCGGTGAGTTTCACGCCGATAAGCTCGTCGCCATCCTTGATGTTCACCGCCTTGATGCCGTTGCGTCTGCAGTTCGCGTATTCGCTGAGGCGGGTTTTTTTGACCTGGCCGTTTTTGGTGGCAAAAACAAGGTAGCGGTCGTCGCTGAATTCCTTGATGCAAACCATCGCGGCCAGTTTTTCATTGGATTGCAGCTCAAGCACGTTGGCGAGGGAGCGTCCCTTGGCGGCGCGGGCACCCTCCGGGATCTCGTAGGCTTTCTCCACGTAGACGCGGCCCGAGCTCATGAAGAACATCACGGTGTCATGCGTGGAGGCGGTGAAGAGGTGCTCAATGAAATCCTCCTCGTAAGTGTCTGTGCCAATGAGACCTTTGCCACCACGGCGCTGGGACCGGTAGGCGGAGACAGCGGTGCGTTTGATGAATCCATTGTGGGAGATGGTGATGATGCAACCCTCGTTGGCGATGACATCCTCCATGCGCAACTCACCCTCCGCGGTCTGAATGCGGGTGCGGCGCGGGGTTTCGTATTTTTTGGCGGCGTCGCGAAGCTCCGTCTTGATGAGGGTGAGCAGCTTGTGCTCGTTCTCGAGGATGGATTTGAGTTCCTCAATGGCCGCGAGGACCTCGCGGTATTCCGCCTCGATTTTCTCACGCTCGAGGCCTGTGAGTTGATAGAGCCGGAGATCGAGGATGGCATTGGTCTGGCGCTCGCTGATGGGGTATTTGGCCATGAGGCGTTCGCGGGCCTCGTCACGGCTGGCGCTGGCGCGGATGATTTTCACAAAATCATCGAGATTGCGCAGCGCGATGAGGAATCCCTCAAGGATATGGGCGCGATCCTCGGCTTTTTGGAGCCGGAACCGGGTGCGGCGGACAGTGACTTCGCGGCGGTGCTCGATGAAGCATTGGAGCATTTCGCGGAGGTTCATCTGCTTTGGACGGCGTTTGTCCAGGGCGAGCAGGATGACGCCGAAACTGCCTTCCAAGGGGGTGTGCTTGTAGAGCTTGTTGATGACCACGCGCGGGGTTTCACCACGCTTCAGCTCGAGGACAACCCGGCAATTCTCGTCGGACTCGTTGCGAAGATCGGACACCTCATCAATGACCTTCTCTTTGATGAGGTCGCCAATTTGCGCGACAAACGCGGCGCGGTTGACGTTGTAGGGAAGCTCGGTGATGACGATCTGCTCCTTGCCGCCCTTGATTTCCTCGGTGTGGGCGACGCCGCGGACTTTGACAATGGCGCGCCCGGTGCGGATGTACTGCGAAATGGCGTCACGCCCGTTGATGATGCCGCCGGTGGGAAAATCCGGGCCGAGGACGATTTTTTCGAGTTCCTCAAAGGACAGGTTGGGGTTGTCCATGAGGGCGCAGGTGGCGGCAACAAGCTCCCCGAGATTGTGCGGCGGGATGTTGGTGGCCATCCCGACGGCGATCCCCGTGGAGCCATTCATCAGAAGCTGCGGGAGGCGGCAGGGGAGGACGGTCGGCTCGGTGGTGGATTCGTTGTAATTGGGGACGAAATCCACGGTGTCCTCGTCAATGTCGGCAAGGATCTCGCTGGAAATTTCCGCGAGCTTGGCCTCTGTGTAACGGTAGGCGGCGGGCGGGTCGCCCTCAATGGAGCCGAAATTGCCCTGCGGCATGACGAGCGGATAACGCATTATCCAGTCCTGGGCGAGGCGCACGAGGGCGTCATAGACGGAGGCGTCACCATGGGGATGGTAGCGCTTGAGCACCTCGCCGACAACGCCGGCGCACTTGGAAAACGGGCGGTTGTGGAGCAATCCCTCGCGGAGCATGGCGTAGAGAATGCGGCGCTGGACGGGCTTGAGGCCGTCACGGGCATCTGGAAGGGCGCGCGACACGATGACGGACATTGAGTAGTCAATGTAAGCCGTCTGCATGATTTCAGTGATGTTCGTCGTGGAGAGTTTTTCGTTTTCGGCGTATTCGCTCATTGGTGTCGTGTGCGTGAATTGGTGTTGGTTCCTTGCGCCTTTCCGCCTGGGGCGTGCCTATCGCGTCGCAAGGATGCGGTCCCGCGCGATTGCATGCCTGGCGGAATGAGCCGATGCTTGCACGGCGCACGCGCGATGGCAGGGCGCCGCCGACGCTTGGAACCGGAGGTGCCGGAAAGGTGCGAAACGATCGGGACAGGGCAAGGGAAATGGCGGCAAGGAAAGGCGGGGCGGGACGCTTCTGGCGTTGCGTGGCCTTGGGAGGGCATGGGATGATGGGGCGCGTATGAGGATACTCGTGACCGGGGGAGCGGGATTTATTGGAAGCCACATTGTGGAGCATTTCCAAGGGCGGGCGGAGGTGCGTGTACTAGATAATCTGCGGACAGGGCGCGTGGCCAATCTTTCGGGGTTCCGGGTTGAGTTTTTGCATGGCGGGGTCGAGGACGCCGCCATTGTGCGTGATGCGATGCGCGATGTGGATTTTGTCTTTCACCTGGCGGCCCTGGTGAGCGTCCCCGAATCCATGTCCTGCCCGCTGCTGTGCGACGAGATCAATGGGCGCGGCCACTTGAATGTCCTGGAGGCCGCCGCCGCCGCCGGGGTCCAAAAGTTGGTTTTTGCCAGCTCGGCGGCCGTTTACGGCTACTCCCCGCCGGTGCCGACCCCGGAGGACGCGCCACCCGCGCCGCGCAGCCCGTACGCCGTCACCAAGCTGGCGGGAGAGTATTATAATGAGATTTTCACCAAGGAAGGGCGACTGGAGACCGCGAGCATCCGGTTTTTCAATGTGTTCGGCCCACGGCAGGACCCGCGTGGCGCATATGCCGCCGCCGTCCCGGCCTTCATTGAAAAGGCCTTGGACGGGGCGGACATCGAGATCCACGGCGATGGCGGCCAGACGCGGGATTTCATCTATGTGAAGGACATTGTCGGCGCGCTGGCTTTTGCGGCGGAGACACCCGGCCTGCACGGGGTCTTTAACGCCGGATACGGCAGGCCGACATCCATCAACGCCCTCGCCACAACGATCGCCACGCTGGCCGGCTCGGCATCGCGCATTGTCCACACCCCCCCGCGCGCGGGCGATGTGCGGCACTCCCTTGCCTGTGCGGACAAGTTGCGGGCGGCCGGCTGGAGACCGGCCCACGACTTTGACTCCGGCCTCGCGGCCACCATCCAGGCTTACGCCGAACGATGAGTCCCCCAGACGCCGGAACCCAATCCACGCCATCCGATGCCGCGGAAGGCTCCGACGGTCTGCCGCTCGGCCCGGGGGTTCGCATTGCCGTGCTGCACAAATGCGGCCTGCTCGCCTTGGACAAGCCGGAGGGCATTGTCTCGCACCCCAACCAGGGGGGTGGCGCGGAAATGCGCCGCGCCGATGGCGGCTTGCAAAACGGCGCCGGATGGCACGCCAGCACGGAAAAGCGGCACGCCAAGGGAAAACGCCCCCCGGAGGCGCTGCTGCGCGCGCCCTACGATCTTGAGGCCGAGTGCTACCGGCTCCCCGGCGGCCGATGCCTTTATCTGCTCAACCGGCTGGATTCACCCACGAGCGGCCTCGTGCTGGCCACGGAGGACGCCAGGCTCGCCGACCTTGTCCGCGCGCTTTTCCGGGAGCATGGCGGGGCCGTCGCAAAGACTTATTATGCCGTCGTGAAAGGCCTCCCGCTCATTCCAAACCGCGGCCGCTGGCAGGACCGCCTCGCCCGCGAGCAAAAGCACGGCGGCATCTTGCGCGCCGTCCGTTCCGCAAGCGGGATCCCGTCCGTGGCGAACTACGAATTCCTGGAAGTCGCGCGCCATCCCGCCGCCGGCCCGCTTTCCCTGCTGCGCCTGTGCCCGATCACGGGGCGCATGCACCAGCTGAGGGTGCAGTGCTCGTTGCGCGGCCGCCCCATCCTTGGCGACCAGACTTACGGCGATTTTTCGTTGAATCGGCGAATGGCCAGGGCCGCCCCCCGCCTTTCCCGCCTCTTTCTCCATGCCGCCACGCTGGAGCTGCGATTCAGGCACAACGAGCGCCCCGTCCATTTTCTGGCCGACTCCCCCCTTCCCGAGGCTTACCAGGCCTTGTTTCCAAGCCTTGGTGTCCGCTGATGCCCGCCGGCGCGTCTCCCCGGCAAGGATCAAAGCCGCAGCAAGGTCTCCTCCATGCGCGGAAGGGCGGCGGCAAGTGTTTCGGGCGGAATGACCAGGCTGATCACCCAAAACGCCGGGCCGCACTCGGGCGTGTCGTAAAAATAGCCGGGATGGACGAGAACCCCGCCACGCTGGAGCAAGTCGAGCGTCGCCATCGATTCGTTCAAGCCGGGAGGCAGGGCAAGCATGGCCGTCCAACCCGCCTCACGCCGGAGAAGGCGCGGGCGGTGCGGCGCGGCGGCGCACCATTCGCGAAGCCGTGTCTCGTTCTGATGAATCCGCCTTTGCAACGCGGCGGCGCGCGCGGCACCGCCGGCAAAAAATGAGGGCGCGGCGTGCTGCACGGGCGTGTTGACGGAGAGGTAGGTGTCGGCGATCAATTCCAGGCGCTTGCACGCCTCATCGCGCCAAGCCGGGGGGCCGGCCACGGCGAGCCAGCCAAGTTTCATCTGGGGAAGCAGGGCAAGCTTGGACATGCCGTTGAGGGCGAGCAGGGGGACGGCGTCCTCCCCGGCCCAGGAGGGCAGCGGCTTGGACGGGCTGCCGTCAATGGCGGGAAAATCAAGGAAGACCTCGTCCACGACAAGGGGGAGGCCGTGGCGCCGGGAGATGGCTCGAAGGGCGGCGCGGTCGTCCGCGTCAAGCACCGACCCGGTGGGATTGTTCGGCGTCACGCAGAAGATGGCCCGGGTGCGGGGTGTCACAGCGGCTTCAAGGGCACCGGCATCCACGCACCAGCGTCCATTCGCGAAACGCAGCGGGTAGGGCAGGACGACGGCGTTTTCCATGCCGGCGAGAAATTGCAGCAGGGGATAGGATGGCGCGGGGACAAGGACATTGTCGCCCGGGTCGGCCAGAAGTTTCAGCGTCCATGCGTAGCCCTCGCTGGTGCTGGCGCAAAGATGGATGCGCCCGGGCGGCACGTCCGCCCCGTGCCCGTGGTAGTACTGTGACACGGCCTCGCGGCAGGCGCGCAAACCTTGCGGGACGGGTTCGTAGAAGCCGTTTTTTGGCGAGCTGAGGGCATCAGCCAAGGCGGAGGCTTGCCACTCAAGCCCGACACGCGAGGGGTTGGAGTCCGTGAGGTCGAGCAGGGTCTCGCCCAAGCCGCGTTTCTCCGCCACTTTTCGGGCAAACACATTATCCTCAAGCCGCCATTGCTGAAAACGTTTGGAAAACATGATTTTCCCCAGTCAAAACAAAATCCTCCCCGCGCCACAGGATAAAGACAGGCGGCAGGCGTCGCAAACGCGGGCAATGTCGCCACAGGACATGGCAGACACTTTCAACACGGACGCTTTTCGCGCGGAAAGGCGGGCGAGGAGGCCTTCATCGGCCCTTAGGGATTGCCATTTGGCGTGATGGAATTTGTTTGGCCGGCATGCCCATTTATGAGTTCGAGTGTCGCGAATGCGGCAAAATTTCAGAAATCCTTGCGGGCGGCTCGCGCAAACCAGCCTGTCCGCATTGCGGAGGGGAAAAACTTGAAAAACTCCTCTCCACTTTCGCGACGAGTGGCGGCGCCACGGAGGGCGGCGATTCTTGCTGCCAGGGCGGCACGGGAGGGGGCGGGCATCGTTGCTGCGGAGGGTGCTGCCACGCTCACTGAGCCAGGGGCGCCCCAAGGGATGGATTGCAACGTGAATCCCGTCTCCAGCGGCTGTTGATTTTTTGAACCTTTGTTGAAAACAGCACTCTTCCACATGAGAAAACAGGATTCCCTTGGGGCGGGTGCCACATTTTTGGTCCTCTTGCTTTTTGGCGCCATGCCACTCCTTGCAACATCCGGCCCGACGCTTTCGGATGAGTCGGATGCCCGCGCCCTTGAGGGCGTCCTGGCCGCCGAGAAAAATTTTTTTGACGCCATCGCCAACGACCCGGAAACCCGGCGGCGCTCCCACGAGGAAAACGAGAAACGCGTCCTTGAGATCGGGCGGCGCTACGAGGAGCTGGCGCGCCGCCGGGTGGACGATGCCTCCGTGATGATCCTTTACGGAAAATTTCTTCGGCGCATCGATGACCGCGCCAAGGCCGATCACTGGTTCAGGCAGGCCGCGCGCCTCGCCCCGCGGCTTGCCTTGCCCAAGCATCAACTGGGGGTTTACGCCGCCGAGGAAGGGGATTTCGCGCGCGCATACGAGCTGCTGAAGGAGGCGGTGGCCCTCGAGCCGTCGACCGCCGTCTACCACTTTCATCTCGGCGAGTTTCTTTCCATCTGGCGCGACCACCTCGAAAAAGCTGGCTTGTGCCCCCGCGAAAAATGCGAGGAAGAGATGGTGCAGGCCTTTCGCGAGGCCGCGAAACGAAAACCAGGCGAGACGGTTTACCTTTGGCGTTACGGCGAGTCGCTGGGCGATTGCCAGAAACCGGACTGGCCCGCGGCGCTCGTTGTCTGGAAAATGCTGGAAACCAACCTGAAAAACGATCTCGACCGCGAGGCCATCGTCCTCCAGCGCGCGCGCGCCCACATCGGGCTGGGGTGGCTCAAGGATGCCGAGAATGAGCTTGCCCAAAGCAAATCACCACGCCTTGCCGCCTCCCGCGATCACTTGCGCACCCTTTTGGACGCCGCGAAAAAAGAAAAAAAGGAGGCCGGCGGGGAGGCGGCGGAAAAAACCTCGCCCGCGGCGGACGCCCCCGCCCCCGGCGCGAAGGGAGGTGCCCGGTGAATATGCGGGAGCTCGAAGAACGGAACCTGCGCGAGGCGCGGGAGTGGTACGCCGCCCGCGCGGATGACGGCAAGCCGCGCTACCGGGACCAATACGACGCCAAGGTCGGCGCCGGGCTTACGCCGCAGGAGGCGATCAACGGCGGAGTCCACTCCCTTGAGATTCACCCGAGGTTTGAGGATGCGATGCTGGCCGGGACGATGCGTGGCGTCGTCGATTCCCGCATCCCGCCGCTGACGGCCCGTTGCACGCTTTGGGTGTTCGTCCGCCTCCCCCCGCGCGGGGCGCAGGCTTCATTCATGGGAGACTGCCGGTTCCTCGGCATTGTGAAGATCAAGCGCGTGCGCTGGTGCGAGTTTGACGCCGGGGCGAGGACCTTCTCCTGGCTGGACCCGCTCCCGGAGCGCCCGCGCGCGCACCGGCGCGTCCCAGTGACGGACCCGCAGGAGCTGGCCGCGCTGGCGCGCCTGGACGGGTTTGGGGACGCGGAGGCCTTTTTTGCCCACCTGCTGCACCGTTTTCACGAGGGAAGGTTTCGGAAACCCCACCTTGAGTGGGACGCCCCCCCGCGCGCGCCGGTGCGCCGTGTAAAACGCGAGAAAGGCGCGGCTCGCGGCTGACATGCCCGCCCAAGCGGATTGCGCAGAATCGCCCGCGATTTTCTGACCATGCGGTCTCAGTCCGATTTTCCCACATCCGCGATGCCCGTGCCATACCAGGAAACATTTTGTCGATTTGGCGTGACGGCCTTCCATGTCGGTTTTTGACAAAAAACGCATCTCCCGCCTGCCACCCTTTTCCAACTTTTAGGTTGATTTCAAAAAAACCAACGGTTGCCTTGCGGCGTCTTTTGAAAGGGCGAGGAGCGCCTGTGTTCTTTCTTTGTTCGTTCAATTATTGAAGTCAGACTTTCCATGAAAAATAGCCATCTTTCCGCAGAATGTTTGTTGCACGCGGCGTCACGCCTGCTTGCGATTTCCACGGTTTCCGTCGCCACCGCCATCCCCTTGGTGACGCCCGTGTCCGCCGCTGAGGCCATCGCGATTTCCAACGGCGACACCCTTTCGGCCCAGACACTTGCGGGAGAGACGGTTTTCCAACTCGGCGACGCCCTCAACTTCTCCGCGCAGGCGGGGCCGGTTTCCGGCACGGGAACGTTTGTCCTTCTCGGCGGCCCGCTTGGCGGCGTCCTGACACTCACGGATGTCAATTCCTACAGGGGCGCCACAGCGGTGAAAAATGCGACACTGCGTCTTGGCGCGAATGCCAAGCTTGGTGGCGATGCCGGCGTTTACACGGGAAAAATCACAATTTACGCCGGCGCGGAGCTGGATGTCTTCCAAGCGGGCGACCAGGTGTTTTCCGGCGCCATCTCGGGGGATGGAAGACTCTCCAAGAGTGGCGCGGGGCGCCTCGTCCTCTCGGGTGACAACACGCAGTTTGTCGGCACGCTTGCCGCCACCAAGGGCACCCTTTCGGCCAATTCCGCCAAGGCCTTGGGCAAAGGTGACATCCTCCTCAACGGAGCCACACTCGAACTTACCGGCGCAAGGGATTCCGTCTACAACAACAATCTTACGATCGGCGCGGCAGGCGCCACGCTCGCCCTGGCGACGCCAAACGCCACGGCGACAACTGCAATTCGTTACAGCGGAGAAATTTCCGGCTCCGGCCGTCTCGTGAAAACCGGCGGGCAGCGCCTTGAGGTCAACGGCACCATCAGCGCCCCGTTCACCCTGCGCGAAGGCACGCTTGGCGGGACAGGCAACATTTTGCAGCCGACGTTTGAGGCTGGCACAACGATCTCTCCCGCCACCGCCACGGCGCTTGGCACCCTGCGCCTTGGCAATGGCGCGGCCAATGCCGTTTCGTTCAGCGACATCAACTTTGGCCTCAACGTCACCGCCTCCGGAACCTCCGACCGCCTTGCCGTGAATGGCGGGGCCACCTACGGCCCGGGCAACGTCATCACCTTCTCCGCCGCCGCAAGCACCCGCGAGTACGTCATTATCGCGGCCACGGGGAAGATAATGGCGACCGCGGAGGCCCTTGCCTCCACCTCCTTTGTCTGGGGCAACGATCCCGTGGACAACTCCACACGCAAAAAGGCCGCGCTGAAGATTGTGGATGCCCCGCTCCCCGCCGATGCCGAACCGGACAGCGTCGCCGGGCAGAATCTTGTGCTCGCGACCTACACCTCCGCAAACTTGCGTCTTTTGTGGAACGGAACGGCCGCCACGGACATCGAATGGACCAAAGGCCCCCGCGAATTGGGGGAAAACCCGGTGGCGGACCCTTGGAAAGAGGGCGAGGAGGCAGGGCGCTGGTTCCAAGACGGGGACATGGTGGAGTTTGGCGACGTGCCAAGGGTGAAAAAGAGCCTTGAGGTTGCCACCGCCGGCGGCGGGGTCGTTGTCGGCGGAATTCGCGTCACAGGAACGGGTTACACTTTTAATGGAGGCAAGATAACGGCCTCCCTCACGGCGACACGCAGCCCCGATTTTAACGCGGATGGCATCCTCGACGTGGCAGCGGGGGCTTCTGTGACATTCAACAATCCGGTGGAATTTCGCGGCGGCATCCATGTCGCTGGGGACGTGGTGTTCAACCAAGCCACATCCACAGGCAAAAGCGACCTCCCCCTCGTCATCGCGGAAGGCGGCAGCGTCACCTTCCAAAATGGCGCGGCCATTGAGATTTCCGGAGGCGCGAAAATCCCCGCCATTGAGAATGAAGGCAGGCTCGTTTTTTCACGCGACACTGGCAGCGATTTCACATTCAAGGCCGCCCTCTCGGGGGCGGGCGACGTCGAGAAGCGCGGCACCGGCAAACTCTATTTCACAGGGACCAACAACACCAGCACTGGAAAACTCACCATCCTCGAGGGAACCTTTGTTTATCAAAAGGACACAAACCTTGGCACGGGCGAAAACGTCCTTGATGGCGGCACACTCTCCCCCGCCGCCGGAACCTACAACAAGCCATGGACGCTTGCCGAGCGCGGAGGCGTCTTCGCCATCGCCTCCGGCAATGTCCGCTTTGCCCAGGCGACGCTCAAAAACACGGATCCCGAAACAGGCGAGACAACCATCACGCCCAATCCCGATGGCCCGTTTGGCGTGATTTCCGGCCCCGGCGCGCTTACCAAGACAGGCGCGGGAAACCTGCATCTGGATTCAGGCTCGCAACATGAGGGCGCGACAAACGTCCTTGGAGGCAACCTTTACGTCAACGGCACCCTCGGCACAGATGGCGCCTATGCTGCCAACATCACCCTCGACGGCGGCAATTTCCATCTCAACAACGAACAGCCACAAACACTTTCAGGAGCACTTTTTGCCGCGGCGCAAAAGGATGCGCAGGGAAATGTCGCCGTGGACGAGGAGGGACGCGCTTTGCACCCCGGAGGCATTTTCAACAAACGCGGGCAGGGCATCCTCACCCTTTCCGGCGCGGAAATGTCGCGCAAGGCAGTCGGATTCAACAACTTTGAAGGCCAGACGACCTCGGAGTCTCCCATCATTGCCGACGCTTTCGCAAACGGGAGCCAGGACGCCTCCACCCCGCGGGCAACCGGGGTGGCGCCGGATGCCGTCTTCACAGGCCCGTCCCTTGACGTGGGGACACTCGTCAATCACACCGACGCGGAACTGCGCGTCGCCACCGTCACCGCCTCGCAAAAGGTGGATAATTCCGGCGACTACCACGTCGCCACCACGCGCGCGACGCTCAACAACACGGCTTCCGGCCGCATCTATCTCGATCATGCCGAGGGTGCACGCAACAGCGTCATCACAACCCTTGCCAATGACGGCAGCGTGTACTTTGACACCACCGTCACAGGGCAGCGCCTCACCCTCACGAATCTCTCCAACAAAACTTCCCGGGGAACAGGCCGCTTCTATAACTACCTGCTTGATAATTCTGATAATCCCAACGCGGCAAACTCCAGCATCCTCGAGATCAAAGGGGGCACCCTCTCAGGGAATCATATCATTTACATCAACCTCCCCGAGGACACGGGTTTTGGTGAAATCGACAAGCACTACACCCGCGAACTCGTCAAATTCACCAGCGGAGGAACGATGGACCCCCAGGCGACGCTCCGCGTTGGCAACCTGCTTGAGTCCGGGATTTACCGCCTGAATGTCGCGGGCGCCGGGAATTCCACCCTGCGCGTCATCGGCTACAGCTCGATGGGCAACGCTCTTGTCGCCAGCACCGCCGCCGTGTCCCTTGGGTGGTTTTCACAACTCGACAACGTGACCAAGCGCCTTGGCGAGCTGCGCTGCGGCATCTTCACCCCGGAGACCGAGCGCAACCCGGATGAACGCCTCGCCGAATACGAGGCCCGCCGCGACCACACGGCCGCCGCCGGAAGCGAATTTGGCATCTGGGCGCGCGGCTACGGCAGCCGCACGGATGTGAATCTCGACACGCCAGGCATTTCCACATTCAGCGAATTTCAGTACGGTGGGGACGTCGGCTCCGACATGATTTTTTCACCCGGCGCAAACCATCGCCTCATCCTCGGCGCATTTGTCGGTTTTCAAGGCGCCAGACGCAACATCAACGACGCCTCCGGAAGCGTCAACTTCACCCGCTCCGTCCTCGGGGGCGCCTATCTCAACTGGGTTCACAAGGATGGCTGGTACGCGGGCTTGTTGCTCAAAGGCCAATCGTTCTTCAATGAAACCAGGGCCGGCTTGGACACCTCCAAAAATGCCTACGACACCGCCGGTTTTGGCGGCGGCGTCGAGTTTGGAAAACAGATCACGCTCGGCAAAAGTTGGTTTGTCGAACCCGCCGCGCAAATTGAGTATTTTGAACTTCTTTCCCAAAAATTCACGACAAAGCGCACCGAGACGCAGACACCCTATGAAGTGCGCCTCGATTCCGCCAGCGGCGTCCGTTTTGCCTCCCACATCCGCGCCGGCGTCAACCTCGACCTCCAGACCAATGGCGTGCTCCAGCCCTATCTCCGCATCGGCGCCGAATACCAGTTCACCGATGGCGGCGGGATTACCGCACTGCGGCAAACGGTCACTCCCGATTATGACGACTGGCGCGTCCGCGGGGCGATCGGCGCCGCGTGGCAAATCGAAAACAACATCGCCGTCCATGCCGAATACGAGGCTGCCTATGGCGACAAAACAGAAGTGCCTTGGGGCGTGAATGCCGGATTCCGTTTTCGATTTTGAGATTCCGCATCCGGCGCCACCCTTCGCTTGATTGCAAAAAGGCGGCGCCAGACGCGAACCTTGCGCCCTGTTCCCTGCAAACCAGGGCGCGGGGACTGCGCGGGGAAAATGGCGTCAAAAAGAGGCGGGAGGATGGGCGCGGAGACGGAGGAGTGCGAATTCGAGAGTCTCGTTGGATTCCTGGGTGCGGCAGACAAGGGAAACGCGAACGGTGGTGGCGGCGGGCGGTGGAGTGGCAAGGATGGCGATGGGACGCCAGCGCTCGGGGGCGGCGCGCAGAATGGCGGCAGTGCGCGACCCAGGGAGAGGAAGGCCGTTGGCATCAAAAAAACGCAATTCCAGCTTTGCGACGGCGGAGGAGGTGATGGCGCCACGCACAAAAATTTCGGCACTGATGGGAACGCCTGCGGTAATGCCGGACACATCCCGGCTAAGGACCACGTTCTCGGAGCCTGTGATTTGCAGGCGGGCAACAGGGGCGGGAGATTTCCCAAAAAGAGATTTCTTTTTGTTTTCCAGAAAAAGGAACGGGGGAATCCCCGCGGCCGAGGCAATGTCCAGCGGGGCGATTCGAACGAAAAGCGTCTCGCAATCCGTGAGTTCTGCTTTCCAAGGGGGCGGGGGCAGACTTCGGACGCCCGCAGGGAGATGCGGCTGTGGCGCGTCAGGTGCGGAAAGGACTCCGGCGTCATTTTCACGCCTTGGGGCAAGTGCCGCCCCCAGGGTCCCGGAATTGTCGGAATGGACGGCAAAATTTTCCTCAAACAGCGGAATTGCCGGATTGAATTCGGCGCCAAGCGCAACGAGCGCGGCATCCCCCTGTTGTTGGGCATAAGCGACAACCTCGGAAAAAACGCCCTGCCAGTCGCCGTCACCAGTCGCGCCGCCGGAGGCGCAGAGGCGCAGCAGGCGTGTGATGGCGGTGTTCCGAACGTCATCGGCGAAAAATTGCGGGTGTGGCGGCGTGGAATTGCGCGCGGGGTTGATTTCGGAATCATCCCAGCGGGCGCGGCACCTGTCGTACTCAAGGCGAAGTTTTTGTTCCCGAACAAGTTCGCGAAGCATGGCCCGGGCCTCGTCGGGTGTCGTTGGTTCGAATTCCTGAAGGGAGACACGGGCGCGGTGCCAGTGGAGGAACTGTTCGACGACCTCAAAGGCAAGGCTGACCATGCGCACACGCATTTGCTGGCGGGCAAGACGCGCATCCTCGTCATTCGGCCACTTGTTGCTAAACGAGGCGCCATGAGGGCTGGCGCGCCGGCGCATGGCAGATGCGAAAAGAGCACCGGTTTGCGCCGGAAGGTTGTCAAAGGCAGCCTCGGCGCGCTGGAGGGCCTCGCGAAGACGGGCTTGGGTGGCGGCTGGGACGAGGTCCCCAACGCCTTCGTTGTGAATAAATTTCAGGTCGCGGGCCGGACCCGCATCATCCCAGCAACGCGAGAGTTCGTCAAAGAACACGCCCATCGCGGAGGCTGCGGGACCGTATGCTTCGTTGAAAAAATGATTGAGCAGCAGCGCGCTATTTTGCGCGGGGTGCAGCAACAGGCGCGCGGCAAGCCAGAGACTTGGAGCGTCAAACGCCCACTCCGGCAATGATTGCGCATGGAAAAGCGTGGCATTGTTTTCAACGCCACAGCGGATGCTGTCTATGCGTTCGTCAAAGAACACGCGAGGCACGGCAAAGCCACGTCCCTGGTAAGAATCCCGCAACCCAAATTGACGCACGCCGCTGCCGCTCCATGCGCGGATCGTCTTGATATCGTGACGGCGGAAAACGGGGTCGCGCCATTGGGAACGATCGGAGGCGAGAATGGGGAAAAGGTTTGGGTGCAAGGGAAAATCCGGCACACGGATGTGGTTGCCGCCGGCAAGGCAGGCGAGAAATCTTTCGGAGGGAATGGGTTGTGGAATGACATCGCCGGCGGGGGCATGGCCGTTCCAGCGGGCCGGCTCCCAACGGGGAACTCCCGGCACGGGCGGCGGCGCGGGCCAAAGGGCGGATGCCGCCTGGTTCATGAAAACGTAAAAATGATTTGTGTGGTCGGGCCTTCCGCGAAAGTAGCGCCCGGCGGGAGAGAGATTCGACGGGAAATCAGGACTGTCCCGCGCGGGAAAATCCTCGGCGCCAAGCAGGAACATTGGCACGGCCGGATCGCTTTGGAAAAAATCCGCGACACACTTGGCGGTGGCGGCGACGGTCTTGGGCGCCGGGAGGCGCGGCCCGGCAGGGGCAATCGATTTCGCACAAGGAGTTTTGGTGCGCAATGGAAGCTCGCCAAGGCCGTTGTCGCGCAACCAGGCGATTTGCGAAGGATTGGCATCAAAACCGCTAAAATGCCGCCACTTGAAGACAGGAATTTCAATGCGCGCGGAAGGCATCCGCACAACCGGGAGGGGGTGCCACTCGGCTCCATTTTCGCCGGGCATCAGGAATATGACACCGAGGTGCTGCTGGATGAATTCTCCAACGGCCATGCGCGTGGCCAACGGAGTATTGCCGAGCAGAAGCAACATGCGCGGGCCAACGGGCCGCCATAGCCAGGCATCCCCGGCGGTTTTGGGAAACATCGTTTCCTGGGAGGCGGCCAGACGTGTTCTGCCAACATAAATGCCCGGAGCGGGAGAGGGCGGAGCACCGCCAGGCGAGAGCGGGGACTCCGTGGCGACCTCGGGTTTGACGGCGGCAACTTTATGGAACCATTCAGCCAGCACGGCCGCGGCATCACGTTCCTCCGGCACCGCGTTTTGTGGAATATATATTTTCCCCTGAAAAACCCCTTCGCGCGCAAGCCATCGCGCGCCTTCGGCACCGGCATCGGGATGTGGCTGCGCGGCCATGTCCACCGCCAGTCTCAATGCGACAAAAAAGAGAAGAAGTATCGTTTGACAAATGTGTCTCATCCCAAGGACACCCAAATTGCCAGCCCGCGCATCAAAAACAAAGCATGGACTCATGGCTTTGGCAAAAAGACGCGGATGCGGCGATTTTTTCCAGAAAGAAAATCGCCGAGGGACACGCCAGCAGAAGAACCCCGCGGACGCGACAGACATTGTTCCAATGATGGGGTCATTGGGTGTATTTGTGGACGTTCTCGCGATAATATTTGCTCACCTCGCCCGGTTCGCCCTCCGCGAGGATTTTTCCCCGTTCCAGCCAGACTGCGCGGGTGCAGAGTTGCCGGATTTGATCGGGGAAATGACTGATGAGCACGACCGTGTGGTTGCCTTGGAATTTCTCCCTCAACGCATCCGTGGATTTCTTCATGAACACCTGGTCGCCAACGCCAAGAACCTCATCCACAAGAAGAACATCTGGATTCGTCTCCATCGCGATGGAAAATCCAAGCCGGACATTCATGCCGGAGGAATAGGTGTAAACCGGATAATCAAAGAAATCCCCAAGGCCGGAGAAATCCTGGATCGTCGCAAGCCGGCCGAGCATGTATTTGCGTGTCTTGCCCATGAGCATCCCGCTGAGAACGGCATTCTCCCGCCCTGTGAGATTGCCCTCAAAACCAATGCCAAGGGAGAGAAGCTCCACATGGACATCTTTTTGGTGATAAATGATCCGGCCTTCGTCAGGGGAATAAATCCTTGCCAAAAGACGCATCAAAGTGCTTTTCCCGCAACCATTTCTTCCCAAAATGCCCAGTTTCTCCCCATTGCGGATATCGAGGGTGAGATGACGCAAAGCCCAGATATCCTTGGCCTTCTTGTTGAAAAAACCCCGGAGCGGGCGATAACAAATTCCGGCGTCGTTCAAAGATATGACAGGCGTGTTTTCGGACATTGCTTAAGCGTTTATGAGTTTGAGAATTTTTTTGTCGTAATAGCCGTGCAGAAAAAAGGCTGTCACGAAGAGCAGGAGTGTGACGATGATGGCAATCTCCAGTTGCTCCAAGGCGGGCGCCTCATTGCGAAGAAGGATGGCGCGGCCGGCATCAATGAAGACGGCCATCGGATTATAGTAGAAATACTCGCGGAGATTCTCCGGAATCTGCCTCGAATCAAAGAAAATCCCCGAGATGAAGAAGAAAATGCGAAACACCGACGAGACAACAATCTGGAGATCCGCCCAGAGTGTCACGCCGATGGATATGGGAAGGGAGATGCTGATGATCAAAAGAAGCTGGAGGACAAAGAAAAGGGGAAGATACAGCCAGTGGATGTTCGGCGGATGACCGATGAAAAACGCCAGAAGAAAAATGACGACGGAAACACAAAGGAATTTCCACGTGTGGACCGCAATGGAGACGAGCGGAAAGAGAAACTTGGGAAGATTGCACTGGTTGAGGACGTGGAATTTGGATTTGATGGAGTTGGCGCCCGCCATGATCGCCCCCTCAAACCATTGCCAAAGAAGAGCGCCAATCAAGATCATCAAAACGGAGTCTGGCCCCCGGGAACCCGTGATTTGGGAATACGCGACATAGAAAACCGAGGTCGAAAGAAGCGGCTCAAGGAAGAACCAGAGGTATCCGAGATAACGCTGGCGGCTTTCGGATTTTATGCCGGCAATGGTCCGATAGAGAATGATGTCCGCGTAACGGCGGATGGTTTGCAAAAACATGGCGCAAGGGAAAGAAGGAAAGATGCCGGATTTTTACGACAAACACGGGATCGCATGGCAGGACCTCATAATGGCACGGGCACACGCGCGCATGCGATGAACACGAGGAAGCATAAACATAAGAAGTGCCTTCTGTAATGACACGAAATGGATGAGTCAAATCCTTTCGCGCATCGCCCGGAAAACCCATGCGGATTACTCTTTCCCATGTGCTGCCGCCACAAGATTGTAAGTAAAAAAATTGAGACAACGGTCGTGAAAATTGCAAGATGGCGGACCGGTGTTTTTAAGCAAGCATACGGAGACCGCGCGCCAGCCTTTTGCGTTTCAAGTTTACAATCCCGTGTCGCAATTTGTGGCGATAATGGGCCTGCGGGCACAGGAAACTCCGTTTTTCGGCAGGATGACTGCTTGCAAGCCGCTCCCGGCGCTTTCACGCCAAACGAAGATCCCGCGCGCGATGGGGCAGAAACAAAGAAACCAACTTCCCTGCAACAACATCCGCCGCTGAGGTTGCGGAACAACATCCATGCAAAAGAGTTGTGCACTCAAAAAACACGGATTGAAACTGCATGAAATTCAGGACTTTCCCAAAAGGGAAAGCCTCGTTCGCAAACGCAAGTCTCGACTTGAAACCCAATAAGAAAATCACCCCATCCCGGCGTGAACAGGGCGTCACCTTTCGTAAAAAACGCAGGACGCGGATTGAAACTTTTTTCTTCCCCGCAACTCCATTTTCTTCCCCGTAACTTCATTTCATCGCACATCGCCTTGCGTGAAGGCGCGGACTGAAAGCAACATACCAAGAGCCATCATCCCTCGATCAGCGCGGCGCCAGATTCTTCGCGCGCAACACGCATCCCGGGCTGGCGCGAAAAACGTCCGAAAAGGATGGTTTTTTTGCGGGGAACCTGACGGGGTCCTCGGCGCGGTGTCAACCAGCCCGACTGGCGCTGGCGGCGGCACAACCGGTGGAGCGAGTGGGAAATCCAGCCCCGCAAGATCCACTCCGAGTTCACCGGCGACGGAATCCAGCACCCCCGGCATCCAGACCATGCGACGGAACGGCACAGCCATTTGCCCGCCCCGGCAGCTCCGGCTGAATCATCCATGGCACGGGATCCCGCCCCAAATCCACTTCATCGTCACCCGGGCTGGCAGGCGGCACGGCACCAAGGCCATTCGCGTCATCAACGGGGCCGTCCGAAGGGTGTACCCTTTCGCCGGCGCCCAAGAAGCTCCCCGGCCGCCTCAACCACGGCAGACCCAGCGGCAACGCGATCCTTCTCCGGGCAGGCGCGGCGGATGCGCCCAAGCGCCTCAAACGTCCCATGGTCCCCTGCCCTGCCATGGCCTGGACCGTAAGACCGGAAGCATCGGCGACCGCCGAAAGGAAATGCTCCGTCGCGGCGATGCTTTCCACATCGGCCTTTGTCGCGCCAAGCTGCAATGCCTCGCGGAAAGTGTCCGGATATTTCGCCCCGCCGGGCATCGCCGCAACCCCGCAGCCACGCGACAGGGACGGGGCGGCAGCGGTCTGCCCGGACGCCTCCGCCTTTCTTGCGACACCGCGCACGGGGGCTTTTCAGATTCCACGGCGGCAGCTTGAACCCTCCAAGCCCCCCCCTTGATGCGATTTTTTCCGGGCGAACTGGATTGACATGCGCTGGATGCCTTGGCTCCCTCCGCTGCGTTTTGCCAGCGACTCTGCCGGGCATTTGGAAAATGTTTTGCAGAGCCGCATGCCTGCGGACTCATGTCCTTTGAAGAGAGTCTTTGGCGTGCGGGATTGTTTTTCCTGTGCGGGCATCTTCCAGCCCTGCAAGCCTGAGGGCCATTTCTCGTCTCTTTCCGTCAATTTTCACCATATGTCAGACGACACCACAATGGGTATTCCGTACGCCGACAGCAGCGCCGATGTCTCTGCGTCCCAAGCTCCGAGGAAACGCGGGCGTCCACGCAAGGTCCGGGTCGATCCAACACTTGGGGGAGGCGCGGCGGATGGGATCGAGCGCCCCGATCGCGAGGACGCCAGTTCTTCCGACGCGGAATCCGCGATGGGGCCTGCCGGGGGTGTTGCGCCTTCTTCCGCCAGCGTTTACGTCCCCGCCATGCCCGCCGTCTCCGCGGCATCCCCGGCGGTGTCCGCCTCGCCGCCAGCTCCCGAGGCGCAATCCGGGGTTCTCGACACGGCCGCCGCCCGCCTTTCCCCGCCGGAGGTTGTCCGGCTTCCAGTGTTTGAGATCGCGGGGGAAAGCGGATCCTCTGACACCACTAGCGACCGGCGCGCGGGGGATGCCGTTGTGTTTGATCCGCAAAAAATCATTGAGCAATTTCGCGGCACGGCCCCTGCCGCTCCGTCAACCTTGGCCGCTCCGGTGGCCTTGGCGGAAGGCTCCGACGTCAGATCCCAGGCTGTGGAGCGGCCCGTTCCCGCGCCGGTCTCCTCCTCCGACAGGTTTTCGCCCCCTGTGCCGGATGCGCTGTCCGCGACTGGCACGGGAGACGATGCCGAGCATGCCACCGCCGCCGACCTCGCCCGGATTTCAGATGGCGACTGTTTCTCGTTTTCCCCTGACGCGCCGGAGACTGTTGGCGCGCCGGAGGCTGGCGTGTCCGCCAGAACGTCGTTTTCTCGGCCCCTGTCTCCTCCCGCCGGAGATGCCTTTCCGCAGGCCGTCCCCGCGCGCGGGCCGGATGCGCGGTCGCAATCCGAGCGCGGTGAAGGCCAGGCCTTTGGCGTCCCGGCATCCGGTCCTGTTTCGCCATTGGCAGGCCGCCATCCCCAGCAATCGCAGTCCCAAAACGGCGGCAACGCCCCCCAAAAATCTTTTCAGCAACAGCCGCGGCAGGGCGGCGGTGGAGCGAATCCGTCGCAACAGCATGGAAGGGGAAGGCCGCAGCCATTTTCCGGCCCCGCGCCCCAGCAGCAATCGCAGCAAAAACATGCCAAGGGCAGGCTGCCGCCGGGAAAACCCCAGCCGGGGCGCCAGTGGGGCAACATCACCCTTGGCGAGTCGGTTGACGAGGCCCCGGTGAATCTCGGCGCGGCATTTGACTACGAGACACTCAACACGCCCGACGGCCTCGAGGCCATGCTTGCCGTCGCCGCATTGCCCGGGGAGCCACTTGACTTCAACGCGGCATACGCCCTTGGCGCCAACGATCTCGCGCAGTTTGCGAAATCCCTTGGCTGCGTCTGGCAGCGCACGCCACCGCGCCGGGGGATGCTCGGCCTTATCCTCGCTGCGGCGCCTGCCGCCAAGCGCCCGATTTTCATCACGGGGACCGTCGAGATCCTCGAAAATGGCAACGGCCTCCTTCTCTACCTTCACGACGACTATCGCGTGAAGGAGCTTTCCGCATTCATTCCGCGCCAGCTGATCAAACGCCATGGCCTCCAGCGCGGGCATGAGGTGCGAGTCCTTGCCGCCGCGCCGCGCGAGGGCGAGACCGCCCCCATTGTCGTGCGCGTGGACAAGGTCATGGACAACGAGCCGGAGGTTGCCGCCCAGTGGCTCCCGTTCTCCGAACTCACCCCCTATTACCCCACCCAGCGCATTTTTCTGGAGACCGACCAGGCCACGGCCACATGGGACAACCTTTCCATGCGCTGCGTGGATCTCCTGTGCCCCGTCGGCCTTGGCCAGCGCGGCCTCATCGTCGCCCCGCCCCGCACGGGCAAAACCGTCCTTTTGCAGGGCATCGCCAATGCCGTCCTCAAGAACACCCCGCAGGCCCATCTCATCATCCTGCTCGTGGATGAGCGCCCGGAGGAAGTCACCGATTTCAAGCGGCAGGTCAGGCAGGCCGAGATCGTAAGCTCCACCTTTGACGAGAACGCCGAGAGCCACGTCCATGCCGCGGAGATCGTGATTGAGCGTGCGCGGCGCATGGTCGAGGCCGGGCGCCACGTCGTCATTTTGCTCGATTCCATCACCCGCCTCGCCCGTGCCTACAACACACTTCAGCCCGGCAGCGGAAAAATCCTTTCCGGCGGCGTTGAGTCCAATGCGCTTTCCAAACCCAAACGCTTCTTTGGCTCCGCCCGGAACATTGAGGGAGGCGGCTCGTTGACCATCCTTGGCACGGCCCTTGTCGAGACCGGCAGCAAAATGGATGAGGTCATTTTTGAGGAGTTCAAGGGAACGGGGAACATGGAGCTGGACCTCGACCGCGACCTTGCCAACAAACGAATCTTCCCGGCCATCAGCTTTGAGCGCAGCGGAACCCGCAAGGAGGAACTCCTTTACCACCCCGACGAGATTCAAAAAATCTACGCCCTGCGCCGCGCGATGAAAGGCATCCCCTCGGCGGATGCGATGGAGCAGCTCATCCAGCGCATCAAGAAAACCAAGACCAACATCGAATTCCTCCTCACCCTCGGCAGGTGACCGCCGGCCACAGCGTTGCGCGCGTCGTCCATCGCAATCCAGCCGCGTTTTCTCGATTTGAAGGCGCATGGGGTTCTCGCCAAGGCGGTTGCGGCAGGCGCACGGTGTCTTTGCCAAGGCGCAGATGAAGGCCGCCCGGCCGCGCATCCCGCGCGCGGCGCCCTTCCCAATCTCAATTCACCGGCTCCTGATTCCGGGAGCGAACATGTCGGTAACCCCATGCCAGCAACCCAAATTGTTGTTGAAGAGGGGGCGGGGAACGGGGAAGTTTGGAGGGGTAAAAGGAAACCTCAACCACACGAATCAATGAGCACGAAGAAAGCTGCCGGCAATCCCCGTCAAACCCCCGCAAAGACAGCTCGTCCCAACGTTCCGCCAGTGCCTGCCAAGAAAACGTCGGATGCCGCTGCGGTCACCGGGAAGGTCGCGGGAAGCAAGGTTGCCATCGCCCCCCGATCTTCTTCCGCAACCCAGGCAGTGAAGGCTCTCCCAAAGTCCGCCAAGGCCGCTCCGGCCCCTGCCAACGCGGCGCCAGCGCGCTCTCCCGCCCGTCCATCCGCAAAACGCCCCCCCCAGGATAATGCCACGAAAACCCCTGAGACCGCGCCTGCGGCGGGCAAGAAAAGCGCCTTGAAATCTCCGCCCCGGAAAGCGGCCCCCGCCAAGACGGTTCCCAATCCATCTCCCAAAATGGCCCCGCCACGGCCAAGCGCAAAAGTCCTCGAAAAAGCTGGCGCCGTCGTGGTGGCGGGCGCAAAGGACACCGCCAAGTCCAAGCCTGCAACTCCCTCCGCCAAGGCAAGGCCGCCAAAATCGCCCCCGGCGGCATCCGCAAAGGAGCGGACTTCCACCCCGGTTGTTACCGGGAAAAAACAAGCCCCGGCGAAGCCTGCGGCGACGAAGGCCGCACCTGCCGCAAAATCTCCCGCAAAAAAGCAGGCGGATGTCAGGGAAGTTGCGCCCAAAAAGCCCGCGAAGGCCGCCAAGAATGCCGGAAAAGCCGCAGAGGCACCCCCGGTTTCCGCCCCCGCCAGTCCCGCTGCCGCCAAAGGCCGGAATAACGCCCCCAAGGCTGGCGCCGCCTCCACGCCCGATCCAAAAGCCGCCGAAAAGAAACCGAAGGGCGCCACGAAATCCCCGTCGCCATCCGTGCCGGAGGAGCCGCTTCCCGAAGTCAAGGCCCCGGTGCCGGCGCCTTCCTCGCGCATCACGCCCCGTCCGTTCATCCATTTCACGATGGATGACGTCCGCGAGTACATCCGCACGCACCAAGGCGTGAAACTCAACATCTACGTCCCGGGCGACGAAAAGCCCCGGCCGATGAGCGCGGCCAAACGCCACGAGGCCGAGCTTGCGGCCCGCGCCGCGATGCAAAGCACACGGGACGTGGGGACCGCCTCCGTCGAGGACCTGCTCGGCTTCAATCCCTTCGGCGCGGACTCGGCCGACTACGAGGAGCGGCAAATCCCCGCAAAGTGGCTCCGTTATTACAAACAGCTCACCGCCTTGCGCACCCGTTGCCAGCAAGGCCTCTCCATCCACACCGAGCACGCCATCAAACGCGCCGATGCCGCCGACGAGGCCTCCTCCGGATACGGGCAGCACCTTGGTGATGCGGGCGCCGAATCCTTTGAGCGCGATTTCGCGCTGAACCTTCTCTCCGGAGAGCAAACCCTCCTCGCCGAAATCAATGAGGCCATCGAGCGCATGAGGCGCGGCACTTACGGAATCTGCGAACAGACCCGGAAGCCCATCCCTGCCGCGCGCCTGCAGGCCATCCCCTACACGCGCTACACCCTTGAGGGACAGCGCGAGATGGAGCGGATGCGCCGGGTCCGGCGTGGCTCCGCCTTGGCCAGCCCCTCCATCGACTCCGGCGACATCATCGGCAACATCCCCGCCTCGCCTGCGGAGGCGCCGTCCGCCGCCGCCATAAACGAGGAGATTTGAGCAACCGCGCGCGCCGCGACACCGCATCCGCGAAACCCTCGCCGCGCGCCTCCGCCACCATGCTCCCTTGGTTCGCGCCAGGCAGTCCCGTGCCGCTTTATCTCGCCCCGATGGCGGGATTCACGGATGACGCCTTCCGTGCCCTCTGCAAGCAGCATGGCGCCGGCGTGCTCGTCACCGAATTTGCGCAATGCGAAGGCCTGGTACGCGGCGGCGAGAGCGCATGGAGGGTCTTGCGCATCCCCGGAAACCAGCGCCCCGCCGGCGTGCAAATTTTTGGCGCCAAACCCGATTTCATGGCGCTTGCCGCCACTCTCGTGCAGGAACGGATCCGGCCCGATTTCATCGACCTCAACTTCGGTTGCCCCGCCTGCGCCGTCACGGATCAAAATGCCGGGTCCAGCCTCCTTCGCTTCCCAGCCCTCCTGCAAGAAATTGCCGTGCGCGTTGTCCAGGCCATCGGCTCCACCACGCCCGTCACCGCCAAGATCCGAATCGGCTGGGACCGCCAGTCCATCAACGCCCAGGAAATCGTGCGCCGTCTTGAGGATGCCGGCGTGGAAGCCATTGCCATACATGGACGCACCCGCGCGCAAGGCTACTCCGGCGAGGCCGATTGGGGCGAAATCGCACGCGCCGTCGCCAGCACCCGCATCCCCATCATAGGCAACGGCGACATTGACGCCCCCGGGACCGCCATTGAACGCCTGCGCGAAAGCGGCGTGCGCGCCCTCATGGTCGGCCGGGCCGCGCTTGGCAACCCCTGGCTCTTTTCCGCCTTGCGCGCCGCGCTTGATGGCCGGCCAATTCCCCCGCCACCGTCCCAGACCGAACGTCTTTCAACGATGCTCGATTATGCGGCGGCGCTTCTTGCTGGCGCCTCAAACGCCTCCATCCGCCACTTGCTCCCCAAATTGCAGGCCTTCACGCACGGGCTTCCCGGAAGTCGCGTCCTGCGCAACCGTCTTTCCAGCTGTCAAAATCTTGCCGACCTCCGCGCCCTCGTCTCATGCCCATGAGTCTTCCGGGAAGCCCCGTGGGCATGTCAATGATGCGCTTGGAGCGAAAAGATCGGGGCAAAAAACACAGACGGCCACCACTTCACAGCGCCTGTCGGGATAGACGGAGCGCGGCGCATGTTGTTCAGTGTACATTCTGAAAAAGGTCGGCGCCCCAGGATGTCGCCATGTTCATGAGATTTTCACGGATCTTGAAGTGGGAAAGGCCGAACCAGTCGCCCGGGCTTGCAACATCTTCCCCGCATGCGCCTTAAAAATTCGCGTCCAAAAACCATCCACGAAAGCGCGAAAACCGCACCCGTCCCGGAATGCCACTTTTGTGACCCTTTCACCATTCTGGCTCGCACAAATTTCCCTCGCGAATAGGGTGCGCGAGACTCGAAAAATGAAAAATTTGGACATCTCCCATCCTCTGAAACGTCTCCTTGCGGCCATTGCCGACCTGTTGTTGCTCAACGCCGTCTCACAAATTGTGAACCTGTTCCTGCAACCCTATTTTCCCCGCACCCCCTTCACGGGAAGCCTTGAGGACCTGAACGACGCGCATTTTGTGGCCATGTCCACCATTTCCATCCTGTACTTTGTCCTGATGGAGTGGGCGCCGTGGGGGGGGACGTTTGGAAAGCTGGCGCTGGGCATCCGTGTTGTGACCGACAAGGATTTCGATGAGCACAACGACGACACGCCCCGGCACCCGTTGCTCTGGCGCGTGGTGATTCGCAACATTGCCAAAATCCTTGTGCTCCCGACTTTCTCCATCTCCTTTCTCCTGTCCTTCGTCACCCCGCGCCGCCAAACCCTGCACGACCTGCTGAGCGGCACCATGGTCACCACGGAGCGCCATCTGTTCTAATCCGTCCGGACCCGGCCCGTCCAACCCGCCATTCCTCGCAGTCCCGTGAGTCCGAAACCGTCGCCGATCGCCATCCCTGTCGCGTTTTTTTCGTCCCTGCTTCCCGAGCTTCGGAAAACCATCCGGCTCTCCCTGCCCATCATGCTTGGGCAGGCCGGGGGTGGCATTCTGTTCGTTCTCGACACGATGATGGCTGGGGCGCTTGGCGACACGGCCCTTGCGGCGGCCGGGTTTGTGGGCAACACCGTCATCCTGCCGGTGATCTTCGGCTTTGGCCTCGCCTCGGCGGTCTCGGTGCTCATCGCCCAGGGGCGCGGGGCCGGGCGCCCGCAGGACGCGCCCGCCGCACTGCGGCACGGCCTCATGGCCTGCGGCGCCTACGGCCTGCTTGTTGGCGCGGGCATTCACGCCGCCGTGCTCACCGGCGCGCTGGGCTGGTTTGGGCAACCGCCCGCCGTGGTCAGCGCCGGGGGTGATTTTGCGATTTGGCTGGGGTGGGCAACCGTGCCGGCGATGCTTTTCCAATGCATGAAAAACGAGCGCGAGGCAGAGAACCAGCCCTGGATCGCGCTGCTGTGGCTTGGCATTGGCGTGCTCGTCAATGCGGCACTCAACTGGGTTTTGATGTTCGGAAACTATGGCGCGCCCGCGCTTGGCCTCGCCGGGGCGGGCATCGGCACTTTTGTCGCGCGCACGGTCTCCCTCATCGGCATCACCATTCACCCCGGCGGGCTGCGTCCGCGCTGGCGTGATGGGATGAGCCTGCGCTGGTTTCGCGCCCTGTTCTCCCTCGGCATTCCCAGCGCCGTGCAATGGACTTTCGAGGTGGGGGTGTTCACCTGCGCGGCAATCCTCATGGGATCGCTTGGCGAGAAACATCTGGCGGCGCACCAAATCACGGTCAGTCTCGCGACATTTGCCTTCATGTTCCCCGCCGGACTGTCGCAGGGAGCGAGCATCCGTGTCGGAGAGGCCTATGGGCGGCGGGATGCCCCGGCCATGCGGCGCATCTCATTTGGGGCCGTGCTTTTTGGCGGTTTTGTCATGGGGCTGTACGGTTTGCTTCTCCTGCTTTTTCGCCACGAGGTCCCGGCCATCTACCTTTCCGCGGAAAAATCCTCGCCGGAGACCCTCCTGCTCGCGTCCCAATTCCTGTTCGCGGCGGCGTTGTTTTCCATCTGCGACGGCCTGCAGGTTGTCGCCAGCGGGGCATTGCGGGGCATGAGTGACGTGAAATTCGCCTCGGCGTCGGCATTTGTCTGTTACTGGCTCGTGAGCCTTCCCGTTGCGTACCTCCTCATGCGTCTCACAAACCTGCAGGGCATGGCAATCTGGCTTGGTCTCTCATGCGGCATTTTTTCTGCGGCGGTGATCCTCAATGCCCGTCTGCTCTCAAACCTCAAAAAGGCGGCGACGGGAGCTTTGTGGTCCGGCAAAGTGTGACCTGACTGGCAAAACTCAGGCAAACGAGGCACGCCGCCGCCCTCTGCAGCCCGAAAAAACACCTCATCCAGACAAAGGCAGGAGGGCGGACATCCGCCCGCCCCGGCCGCCTCCTACGCCGCGGATGGGATGCCCGCAAGGGGTGGCGGTTCCGCGCGGGGCGGGAGGCCACCAGCCGTGGAAGGAAGATCCGCGTCGGGACGCTTCGTCATGGGGTGGTAGATGACCGGGGTGGAAATCACGCCATTCTTTATGGCTTCGGCGACGTGCACCGCGTCAAGGGTTTCATATTCCAGAAGTGCCTCGGCCACAACCTTGTGGGCGTTTGCGTGCATGGCGAGGATCTCCTGGGCGCGTTTGTATTGGGCGACAATGATCTCCCGGATGGCCTCATCAATCCGACGGGCTGTCTCATCACTATAATTTTGGGAACGGCCGATCTCCCGCCCAAGGAAAACATTGTCGCGCTCATCCCCAAACGCCACGGGGCCAAGCTCGCTCATGCCCCAATCGCAAACCATGTGCCGGGCAATGGCCGTGGCCTGCTTGATGTCGCTGGAGGCGCCGTTGCTGAAATCCCCGGTGACGGTCTCCTCCCCGATGCGCCCCGCCATCGCCGTGCAAACACGGGCAAGGAGCTGTTTTTTCGACTGGCCAAGGATGTCCTTCTTGGGGAGGAACATCGCCATGCCAAGGGCGCGTCCGCGCGGAATGATGGTGACCTTGTGGAGGGGAAGATGACCGTCATCGACGACGGACTGGACGATCGCGTGGCCGGCTTCGTGGTAGGCGGTGGTGCGGCGGTCCTCATCATCCATGAGCCGCCGGCGCTCACGTCCGAAGGAGATCTTGTCGCGCGCCTCCTCGATCTCGACAAGCTCGATTTCATTCTTCCCTTTGCGGGCCGCAAGCAGCGCGGCCTCGTTGAGAAGGTTCGCGAGGTCGGCACCCGAAAAACCGGACGTGAACCGGGCCACGCGCAAGAGTTCGACCGAGGAGGAAAGCTTCACCTTCTTGGCATGGACTTGGAGGATTTCCTCGCGTCCGTGAATGTCCGGCAGATCCACGTAGACTTGGCGGTCAAAACGCCCCGGACGCAACAAGGCGCTGTCCAGCACATCCGGACGATTTGTCGCGGCCATGATGATCACCCCCTCGTGCCCCTCAAAACCATCCATCTCAACAAGCAGGGAGTTCAAGGTTTGCTCACGCTCGTCATGCCCGCCACCAAGACCGGCGCCGCGCTGGCGCCCCACGGCGTCTATTTCATCAATGAATATGATGCAGGGGGCATTTTTCCGCGCCTGCTCAAACATGTCGCGAACGCGCGCCGCGCCGACGCCGACAAACATTTCCACAAAGTCGGAGCCGGAGATGGTGAAGTAGGGGACGTCCGCCTCGCCGGCCACGGCACGCGCAAGCAGGGTCTTGCCCGTGCCCGGAGGGCCGACAAGCAGGATGCCGCGCGGAATGCGCCCGCCGATTTTTTGAAACTTTTTGGCATCACGCAAAAATTCGACAATCTCCTGCACATCCTCCTTGGCCTCATCGCACCCGGCCACGTCCTGGAAGGTGACTTTCTGCTTTTCGCGATTGAGCTGCTTGGCGCGGCTGCGGATGAACCCCATCGTGCCCTTGCTGCTCCCCTTGTAGATCTGGAAGGCAAAAAAGACGATGACGCCAACGATGAGCAAAGTCGGAAGCGAGTTGATAAGGATGACACTGAGAAGCGTGGAGGCGGGCTTCTCCGTGATGCGCGCGGGCGGAAGCTTTGCCCGCAGCTCATCGATGTTCTGGGCCGTCAAGATTCCCGTGGCATTAAATTGTTGTTTTTCAGAGACTTCGTTTGTTTTTGAGTGCACCTCGCGAAGGGTGCCGGAAAGTTTGTAAAAACTGCTCCCACCCTCCGGATTCTGCTCAATGGAG
Source organism: Puniceicoccales bacterium (assembly GCA_031256995.1). Taxonomy (GTDB): domain Bacteria; phylum Verrucomicrobiota; class Verrucomicrobiia; order Opitutales; family UBA953; genus CALNBE01. The sequence goes on along the minus strand of JAIRPL010000052.1, from coordinate 31,522 downwards.
AGCGAGGCAATCTTGCTTTCGCGCGCCCAGACAAGCACTTGGGACACCGTCACTTCACCCGACTTCACAATGCCCTCCCCCCGGCTTCCACCCCCCCCTGCCGAAATCAGCGCGGTGATAAGGAGACAAACCCCGAGCCAGATGAACAAGAGCTTCACATTCATGCGTTCTTGCGGGCCTTTGCGCCCCGGTTTCTTTGGGTCATTGTCGGACTTCTGGCTCATGGAATTAAATTTGTCGCGTCTGCGTTTCGGCGAGGGTTACGGATCGCGGGGATGTTGAAAAAGCCGGTTTCCAAGTCAACCGAAAGCACGGCGAGCACGTGCGCAAACGCCACGCGTGCGCGGGCGGCAAACCCGGCACCCAAAGGATCCCGCCCGTCACGGCATCACAAACCACCGGCAAAACATGCCGCGCGGCAGCCGGGATTCCCCGCTCGCCAAACATGTCGGACAACTTCCGGCGCCCTGCGGCTCCCAACGGACGGTAGGAATCCCCCGCCCGCCACTGGCGCACCCGGAAAGGAACAGCCGGCGGGAAACCCATTGCCGGTGCGCCTCCACCGCCCTCCCCCTCCGGGGCAAGCGCCAGACACGCAAGCCGGTCCGGCGAAAAATGTCCCGCGCAAAGCCTGGAAAATTCCGTCCCACTCAAAACCACGCGCTCCAGGGACAACCAACCCGCCACAAGGCGCGCATCCCCGCCCGCGCCATCCGGATCTTCGCGCAAGGAAGCCATTTCCCCGCCCGCCGTTCCCGCCGCCGGCGTCGTCCAAAAAAGTCCCCCGCCCGCCACAAGCGGCGCGAAAATCCGCGAAGGGCCGAAACTGGAATCACCCGGATGCTGGCGATCCACACGCAAAGTCACGCCATCAAAGACAAGCGTCCCTCCCGCGGCCACGTTCCAGCGCCCCGCGCGACCCGCAACCAGCGCCCCGGCCACAGAGTCCACCACCCCGGCTCCCGGCATGGCGCCGGGCGCAAGCAGGCACAGCGCCTTTCGCACCAGCCGCCGCTGGATCGCAACCGGAAGGCCCGCGGCCGGGCGCCAGTCCAGCGCGGAAATGGAGCGCGGCAGGATCGCCACCTCCCGCGCGCCGGCGATATCCGCCCACGCATCCCCGGCCCAAGCCTCCAACGCGGCGGCATCCTCATCAAGCAGGCGGCGCGAGCGCAGCACCCCCGCCACGGAATCCCGCTCCTGCACCCGCTCCCAGACGGGCGCGACATGATGGCGGATGCGGTTCCGCAAATGCGCATCCTGCGCATTGGTATTGTCCTCGTGCCAGCACGCGCCGGCGGCGGACAATGCGGCACGGATCTCCGCCTTGCGCAACGCCAGCAGCGGTCGCACAAAAACAACCCCCGGCGCGCCCCTGCCTCCCGCATCCGCCTCCACGGCGCCACCGCGATCCTCCGGCGCGCCTGCCATAAAACGCTGCACGGGCCTCGGCGCCGCCAAGCCTGCCGTCCCGGCCCCGCGCCCCAAGCGCATCAAGACATTCTCCAATACGTCGTCCGCATGGTGCCCCTGCGCAAGCCAGCGCGCCCCGCACCTCCCGCAGGCCGCCCGAAAAAACCGCAATCGCGCCTCCCGGAGCGCCACCTCGCCGGCATCCAGACATGGATTCCCCGGCTCCCCCGCGCCCGGGCATCCCTCCACTTTCCTGACGCAGTCTTCGGAAACAAAACGGAACGCCCCCTCGCCGTGTGGCTCCCGCACCCCTGCCACAAACCCCGCGCCAAGGCCCCGCGCCAGCCCGTGCACAAACCTGGCCTCCACCTCGCATTCCACCCGTGTCCGGTGGTTGAAATGCAGCAGGGTCAGCCGTCCCCGCAACGCGGGAAACAGGCCCCACGTCAGCAGTGCCGTCGCGACAGAATCCGCCCCACCGGAGCAGGCGACCGCGACCCCCCCCTGCCCCGCCCCGGCACGGCGCAACTCCCGCGCGGCCTCCGGATCAAGGCGGGCGAGCGGGACCAGGGCCGCGAGTTCGCCCGCCATCGCCACCCAGTCCGCCGTGGCGGCACAGGCGCGGCTTCCGGCGGCGATGCCCGCGTCAGCCCCCGTCCGGGCACCCGGCTCTGGATTTTTTCCACACATGGCCCCCTCTTAACGCCTTCCACCCTGTTTCCAACGGCAGACTGTGTGGGAAAACCGCGCCGTCCGCATCATGACGGGCGCTCCTCAAGCTCCGACCAGCGGCTGTAGGCACGGTGAATCTCCGCGTCCAAGGCTGGCAGGCGTTCATGCGCCAATTTTGCGGCGGCCGGGTCGCGGTAAAGCCCGGGATCATTCAGGCGTTCCACAAGGGCGGCATGCTCGGCCTCCAGGGCCTCGATGCGCGCGGGCAGCCCGGAAAGCTCCTCCTTCTCCTTGTTCGAGAGCTTTTTTCCCGCCACGGGCGCGCCGGAACCCGCCGGGGGTTGCGCCGCCACGCCGGACGCCGCCTTGGCATCGGCGGCCGCCCTGGCTTCACGCGCGTCGCGCCAGGATTCGTAATCGCCATTGAATTCGCGGATCTCCCCGCCGCCCTCAAACACCAGATAACTGGTGGTCACATTGTCCAAAAAGGCGCGGTCATGGGAAACGAGGAGCACCGTGCCCGGAAACTCGGAGACGAGTTCCTCGAGCAATTCAAGGGTCTCGATGTCGAGATCGTTCGTCGGCTCGTCGAGCACGAGGACGTTGGCGGGCCTCAGCAGGAGTTTTGCCAGCAAGAGACGGTTTCGCTCCCCGCCGCTGAGCATGGAGACGGGCGAGCGCGCACGGTCAGGCGGGAACAGAAAGTCGCCAAGGTAGGTGATGACGTGCCGCCGGCCCGATGGCGTGGAAACGTGATCGGAGTCGGGGGAAAGGTTTTCGGCAACCGTCCGGGCGGGGTCGAGCTGCGCGCGCAGCTGGTCGTAGTAGGCGACGGCGAGATTTGTGCCGTGCTTCACAACCCCGGAGGCCGGGGCAAGCTCGCCAAGCAGCAGCTTCAGCAAGGTGGTCTTTCCGGAACCATTCGGGCCAAGAAGCCCGATGCGGTCGCCGCGCATCAGGCGCATGGAAAAATCGCGCACGAGGGGTGGCTGGCCAGGCCAGGAAAAGGAGACATTGACCGCCTCCAGCACCTTCTCGCCCCCATGCCCGGCGGCCGTGATCCCGGCCCGGACCAGGCCTGCCTGGTCACGGCGCGAACGCCTTTCCACGCGCAGCTTTTGCAAGGCGCGGACGCGGCCCTCATTGCGGCAGCGCCGGGCCTTGACCCCCTGGCGCAGCCACGCCTCCTCGCGCGCAAGTTTCTTGTCAAACTCGGCATTGGCCGACGCCTCGGCCTCCAGCCATGCCTCCTTGCGCTCGAGGAATTTCTCATACGGGCAGTCCCAACGGGTGATTTTCCCCCGGTCGAGGTCAAGAATGGCCGTGGCGACTCGCTGGATGAAACGGCGGTCGTGCGAGACGACGAGGATGGCGCCGCGCCACGAGGCCAGAAAGCCCTCCAGGAACTCGATGGAAGCCACGTCAAGGTGATTGGTCGGCTCGTCCAGAAGGAGCAGGTCGGGCGCGCAGGCAAGCTCCCGCGCGAGCAGCACGCGGCGCCTCATGCCCGCGCTGAGGCTGTTGAAGGGCGCGTCCTCCGGCAGCGCCATGCGGGTGAGCAGGCGGTCCGCCACGAGGCCGGCCTCGGCGCGGGCATGGGCATCGGGATTGGCGCGCGCGCCCGCAAGGACGATGTCGCGCACGGAGCCGTCAAGGGCGTCGGGCACATCCTGCGGCAGGATTCCGACACGAAGGCCGCGCGAGGACTCCACCGCGCCGGAATCGGGGGCGATCTCCCCCGACAAAAGCCGCATCAGCGTGGTCTTCCCCGCGCCATTGCGCCCGACAAGGCCAAGGCGGTCCCCTGGGTCGATTTGGAACGAGGCGCCATCGAGCAGCCTCGGGCCGCCGTGGCTTAGGGTTACATCGTGTAGGGCAAGCAGTGCCATGTGGCCGTGTTCAGTAGGAATGGGTGAGGTCGTTATGCGAAGGAGCGCCGCGAGGCAGGCTCAGGCGGGATGGCGGGGCGCGGGAATGGCGGGAAACCAGAGGGAAAACGTGGTTCCGGAGGAGGAGGTGGATTCAAGGGAGATGTCTCCGTGGTGATTGCGCATGATCCGTTTGACGATGGCCAGGCCAAGGCCGGTGCCACCTTTTGTGGCGGTGAGGAAGGAGTCGAAGGCCCGCGCGCGAAGCTCGGATGGAATGCCGCCGCCCGTGTCGGCGACGAGCAACCGGATGCGGGGGGGCGGGCCGGGGACGCGACCGAGGGCAAGGCGGATTTCGCCCCCCTCGGGCATGGCATGAATGGCATTGAGGAAAAGATTCAAAAGCACCTGCTGCACCTGCCCCTTGTCGCCCTCCAGCCAAAAGGCCTGCGGCAGCGCGGGAACGGGGCCTGATGCGGGGGCGAAAGCCGCGCCCGAAGGCGGGGCGTGGGCCTCGGAAGAAGCGGCCGGGGCATCCCATGGCGCGCGGACGAGCGTGGCGCGGACACGGCACTGCTCCAACTTCAGGCGCATCATTTGCAGTGTCTCCAAAATGGCCGTGGAAAGTTCGACCGGGGCGAAGGTCTGCGTCTGCAAGCGTCCGTAGTCGAGCACCCTGCCGACGACGGTCTCCAGATGGGAGAGTTTCTCGCGTATCACGCGAATGTCCTCGCCGCGCGCGTCGCCATCGGGAAAACGCAGGCCGAGGGTGTCGAAAAGCAGCTTGATGACGGTAAGAGGGTTGCGCACCTCGTGGGCGATCTCGGCGGCAAGCATGCCAAGGGTGGTGAGGCGCTCGCCGCGGCGCAAATCCTCCTCATTGGCAAAAAGACGGGCGTAGAGGCGGGCATTCTGGGCGGCGGAGGCGCCAATGGCGGCGATGGTGCTGGCGAGCCGTTTCTCGTCGTTGCTATAGCGGTGGGGGCCGCCGTGCATGACAAGCAGGACTCCGGAGACCTCGCCGTCATAGTGGACGGGCGTCGCCAATATCGAGGCGGCCGCCATCGTGTCGTCCAGCTGCTCGAAGAGGTGATCCTCCCCGCGCCCGGCGTTATGAATCTCGACCTGCCGCGCGCGCGTGGCAGGCACGCCAAGCGCGGTGTCCAGCGGCGAAAGCACGGGGGTGAGGCGGGCCGGGGCAAGCGGGCCATCCACGGCGGCCAGGCGCAGCATGCGGCCGCCGTCATTCTCCACCGCGTAAACCGCCGTGGCACGGCATTGGGCCAGCGCGCGGGTGTGGCGGGCAAGGTCGCCAAAGACGCCGGGCAGGTCGCGCTCGTGGACGAGCGAATGCGTCGCGGCGACAATGGTCTCAAGCTGCGCCGCCTGCGCCTTGAACTGGCGCAAAAGCCAGAGGCGCCCGACGATCTTCGCCGCCTCCGCGGTGATGAGGGCAAGCAAACGCGCATGGGCCTCTGAAAAGGCGCCAGGGCGGTCGCTGTCGCAATTGACAACGCCGATGACGTTTCCCCGGATCTCCATCGGCACGGCAAGCTCGGAGCGGACACCCGGCTTGATGTGGACATAGCGCGGGTCCTTGGCGGTGTCGGGGACGAGAAGCGGGCGGTTGTGCATGGCAACCCAGCCGGTGATGCCGCGCCCCGGGGGCAGCTCAAAGCCCAGGGCCGTGCCATCATGCCCGCGGCTGACTTCAATGCGCAGGCCCCCGGTGTCGGGGTTCAGCAGGGAGACCGCCGCGCTGCTCGCGCCAAAAACACGCACCACCTCATCCAGCAAAAGCTCGAGGGCCTCGCCGGGGTCCTCCGTGCTGTTGACAAGATTGCCGAGGCGGTAGAGGCAGGCGAGCGTGCCGCCATCCGCCCCGGCGTTGGAAAGGCCCTGGGGCATGGCCGTGGCAGGCGCGCCCTCGTGGACCCCGCACCCGGCATTCCCGCGCAACGCGGGGGAGTGGCGCGCGGTGGCGGGTGGCGGGGGTTGTCCGTTCATAAGAATTGAGATGCGGGGCAAGGGATGCCGGGGCGGGCCTGCCCCCGTTTTCCCGCCTGGCGGACCAGGGGCGAAATCACCCCCGCCCGTGCTTCCTCCCTTTTTTGGAATTCGCCGGGCCTGGCAGGTCGAGCACGACCTTGCTGGCAGGCTCCGCGGCTTCCTCGCGTTTCATGCGGCGGCGGGTGTGAAAGGTCTGGCCGATGGTGAGGATGTTTTGCACGGAATAATAGAGCATGAGGGCGGCGGGCATCGTGTAACAAAAGACGGGGATGAACAACATGATGCCATACATGAGCACCTTTTGCTGCCCTTCCATGTTGGGCATGGGGGAGAGGCGCAGGTTCAGGAGCATTGTCGCGCCCATGAAAACCGGAAGCAGGTGCAGGTGAACCCCGAGGATGCTGAAGTTTTCCAGCCCCGGCACCAGGTCGGGCATGGAAAGATCCGTTATCCACAGAAAGGGCTGAAAACGAAGCTGGGCGAGCGACTGGAATGTGAAAAACAGCCCGATAAAGATGGGCATCTGGATCAGGACGGGAAGGCAGCCGGCGAAAGGATTGATTTTGTGCTCCTGATAGAGCTTCATCATCTCCTGCTGCTGCCGGCGGGTGTCATCCTTGTATTTTTCGCGAATGGCCTTCATGGGGCCTTGGAAGCGGCGCATTTTTTCCGCGCTGCGTTGCTGGGCGGTGACAAGCGGCCAGGTCAGGGCCTTCACGATGAGCGTGAGCAGGACGATGGCCAGCCCCCAGGAATAGGGGAAACTCGCGGGAAAAATGGAGTGCAGCAGGTCCAGCACAACGGTGAAGACCTTGCACAGGAAATCCATTGAGATGAAGAGATACTTGGAGAACTGCACGGCCTTCTCCTCGCCCTGCCCAAGCTTGGCCAGGCGTGTGTATTCGCGCGGGCCGACATAATAGTCGCCCGCAAGCACAACCTTTTGCCCGGGAGAAAGCGCGGGAAGGCTGAAACCGACGTCACCCGTGGCCGTGCGGATGTTTTCCTCGCCCGTCAGTGGATCGCGCCCGCGAATTGGTGTGATGTGCAGGTCTGTGGCCGGGAAAAAGGCGGCACCCGGCTCGGGAGCGGCAAAACGATAGATGCCGGCAAAATACTGGTTCGTCACCGCGACCCATTTCCACGGAGCCGTTCCCGCCGGGGAAATCCGTTCATAGTCGCGCGCCCCGTGGCCACCCATGCCAAGAAAACCGCCGGAAGCGGCAAAATCGGCGGGCATCCGTTTCTGAAATTCATCGCCGTCATACGCGGAAACACTGAGAAACTGGTTGTAAGTGTCGCCTCCCGTGGGCGGCAGGGTGCCGGTGTTAAGGCGGATATAACGCGCCGCAAGCGGGGTGGTGCCCGTGTTGGCAAAGGTGGTTGTGACACGCACAAGATTCGGGTCGGACTTTTTGCCGGCATCGGGAACAGGGATCTCATACGTGCGTATGATGGACAGCCCCGGGGAGAAGCTTGGCGAGGATGCCAGAACCACGCGGCGCGCCACGGGAGCGGAGGCGGGGGGGGCGTCCGGCGCGGGAGCCTCGACAACGGAAAATTCCGGCTCCAGCAACTCTGGCGTGGCACTGCCCGTGTCCTGCCGCAAAGAAAGCGCGGGAACAGGGGCGAAGGTCGAGTTGAAGAAATAGGGATATTTTTCAGGTTCACGCTGGTGCTCCAAGGTGTCGGCATGCGTCAGGAGGGCGACACTGCGCAGGCCGCCCGTGCGCGTGGAGATTGCGAGGCGGATGGAATCGTTGCCAAGGGTGATGGTCTTGTCTTCCGGCCTGGACGGAGCATGCGCCGTTCCGGCCGGGAGCGCGGAGGGGGCGGCGGAGGAAGGCCCCGCCACGGGGGCCGGGGCGACGGGTTGGGCGCCGGCGGCCGGCTCTGTCCGCGCAAACGGCACGGCTGGCAGACTTCCCTGCGCCACGGCATCCGAACCAGCAGACCGGATTTCACTTTGGGCTGGTCGCTGCGAATGGTTGTTAAGGGCTACCAACCCAAGCGCCACGACAAGCAAGGCCACGCCAATAATGGTGTTTTTATGCGAAGACATCGAAAAAAAGGCCCCGCAGGAAATGAATCCCTGCGCTCCCGTGGAAGGAAAATCACGAAAAACGACGCATGCCCCCGCCATTCACCGCAAAATCACCACCACAAGACCCCGCTTCGCACGCCCCCCTGCGGCAGGCATGAAGACTCCCGGCCGGCGCAAGCTACAGGGCGGGCGCAGGCAGGGCGGGAGCCTTTCCGAAACGCCGGTTGCGGCGGGAATAATCACGAACCGCCTCGGCAAGGCAGGCGGCGTCAAAATCAGGCCAGAGCACCGGCGAAAAGTACCACTCGGCATACGCGGCCTGCAGGAGGAGAAAATTGCTAAGGCGAATTTCGCCCGATGTGCGAATGACAAGGTCGGGGTCGGGGATGCCTGCCGTGTCAAGACGGGCGGCAATGTTTTCCCAATCCAGGGACTCCGGGGCGAGCGTCCCGTTGCGGGCATCGCGGGCAATGCCCTGCGCGACGCGGACAAGCTCGGCGCGGGATCCATAATTGAGGGCAAGCACGAGGTTCTTCCCTGTGAACGACTTCGTGGCCTGAATGGTCTCGAGCAAGGGCCGGCGGGCGTGTTCCGGAAGGGCGTCAATGTCCCCGATGACACGCAAACGCACCTGCCGCTTCACGAGGGTCTCGGCATGGCGGGAGAGGTAGCTCTCAAGGAGTCTCATCAAGCTGGAGACTTCCTCATCGGGGCGCTGCCAATTTTCGACGGAAAAGGCATAAACCGTCAAAAACTCAATGCCAAGGTCGCCGGCGGCCTCGACGATGCGCAGGAGGTTTTCGCCTCCACGCTCATGCCCCAGGACTCGCGGAAGACCGCGCTGGCGTGCCCAGCGCCCGTTCCCGTCCATGATGATGGCGGTGTGGCGCGGGATGTTTCGCGCGGGAGAAACTTCCGGCAAATCGTTCATTTCTTGGACAAAGTGAATGAAAAAAGCCATGCCGCAAGCATGGAAGAGGCGTCCACGTCACAAGACGTCCCGCCAACCCCGGAAACACCCGGCCTTCCCGCAAGCCGGCCCCCGAGGCAAAAAAGGGGGAAGGCCTGCAAAAAACCACGTGCCAGGGCGTGGGCAGAACCCGGCCCCCGGCGGCTCTAAAACCGGTGACGAAAGCCGAGGCTGAGCGAGTGATACTGCTGCCCCTCAAACCCATATTCGAACTGGTAGGAGCCAAAAACGCTGCTCCGGGCATCAATGTTCCAAGTAAGCGAGGGCGAGATTTGCGCCGTCTGCGCGGGAAGGGTGTCCAAGGTCGTCCGCGAACGCCCGCCACCCGCCGTGGCGAAGGAGGAGGTGAGCTTGGTTTCCGTGCCAAGAATCTCGCTTGTGAACCGGACATCCAGCCCGACTTTCCAGGAGGATTCGGCGGCGTAGGCGGTGTTGAAAATAAACCAGTTCAGCCCGGTGCCGATTTTCAGACGAAGGGAATCCTGCTTGAAACCAGTCACATTGAGGTTGGAGAGGGAGCCGGTCTCGTGGGCGGAGGAGATGTCGTAATGGTTGTATTCAAGCCCGATGGCGGGGGTGAGATCAAAGCGATTGGCATTGTCGGCATCCTTGTGAAGCACAAACGCAGTCCCAAAGTTGACGAAAGCCCCGACGCTCCACGCCTCAGGGGAGGCCTTGTTGGTGCCCGTGACGGTATGGCGGCGCACATCGAATCCTTCGTAGCCAGCGGAAAGGCCGGCGTCCGCAAGGAACCAGCCGTCATTTCCGAGGATCGTGGAGGCGTAGGCGGTGGCGCGGGCGGCGTCCATTCTGGCATCCCCGCCGCCATCCCGGAAAGAGGCCTTGCCATTGGCGTAATCGGCGGCGATGCCGACGGTCGTCCTGGAGGCGAACTGGTAATCCGCCCCGATGACCGCCCCGGCGGTGTTGTGATTATAATTCGCCCCGGAGGTTTGTGTGCCGCCAAGATCGGCATGGGTGCCGGTGGCGATGGCGTAAAACTGCACCTCATGCTCCACGAGGAAGAGGCCGACGTCATAGCGGCGCTGCTCAAGCCGGGAGAGCAGCTGCGCATTGGCGCTGGCGTGCGCGGAGGCCTGCATGGAGACCAGCGAGCCGTAGCCAAGCGGGGAGAGGTTGTTGACAATCACCGGGAGTTCGCCGGCTTTGGCATTGTTAAGCGCACCGCCGATGGCCGCGACGGCCGAGGCCTTTTCCCAAGCGGTCAGGCGGCGCTTGTATTCCTCGCGCTGCTCCCGCGAGTCGCCCTCAAGCACGGGCTTGCGAAGGGAGCCGGGGGTGATGTGCGTGGTGGAAAAACCATCCAGCACGGGAAGGAACGAGCCGCGCAACCCCTCGTGGGGGGTGTATCCGGCAACACGGGCAAGGTGTTTTTGCGAGACGAGGACGACGGGGGCGCCAGTGTCAGGGTCCGTGGAGAGTGTGAAGTAGAGGTTGGAGGCGTCGTAGCCATCAAACGTCCCCACGCGCAAGGCGAGATTGTCGCCGAGCGAAAGCCCCGGGGTCGCGCCATTTTCGCCCGCCTTCTCAATAAATTTGAAACGGGTTCCGCGAACAGGCTCCGTGCCGCCGAGCAGGGAGACCTCAAGGATGCCATCCAGAAGGGCGGTGGTGCCATAGATGACTTTGTCGTTCAAGGATCCTTGGATCTCGATTTTCAGGGTGGCGTCTTTTTCAAGCACAAAGGCGCCCTCAACCTGGACAACACCGGGGGACTCGCCGGGGGAAAGGGAGGCGGTGGAGCCTGAAACCAAAAGGCTGCCGCCGAGCTTGAAATTGCCGCGCAATTCACCGTCGAGGACACGAAACTCACCCTTGAAATCGGGCTGGTCGCGCAGGAGAAGCGCGCCGGAATCAATCTTCTCAAAAGTCCCGCCCGGCCCGCCCGCAAGGGTCCCTTCGCCAATGGATGGGACGAGACTTCCGCCAACGGCTGCCTCGTCGGGCGCCCAAACGACAGAGCAACCGTCGCGCACCTCCAATTTTTCAACCCGCGAGAGATTCACGGTGTCAAGGATGATACGCCCCTCGGCGACAGCCAGTGTCTTGGTGATGAAGGCGGGGTCGTAGAGGAAATTCATCCCGCTGGCGTGGAAGTCGCCAAGACCGACCTTCACGACATTGCCCGAGCCTGAAAGCGGGGCGGAATATGCCGCGCCGGAATCTGCCTCGGGGACTCGCACATAAAGCGAGCCTGCCTGCCCCTCATTGCCATCGGCGAGGGCGATGGGTTTCCGGTTGCCGACGGAGATCTCCAAATTGCCACCGCGCACGGTTATGGAACCCGCGTAGGAGGAGAGGTCACCAGCGGCATGCCCCGTGGCCGAACCGCCGGCATAGCGCAGAATGCCCGACCCGGTGATCTCAAGATTGGCCATGCCCGTGAAAGTGCCTTCGAACGCATCGCCTGTATCGCTCTGGCGGATGGTGAACAGGCGCGGAATCCCTCCAAAATGAAGGCGCGAGGTGGCGTCAGAAACAATGCCGCCATCCAAAACACTGATGTTCGAGACATCAAGGATGGCCTTGTTCTGGATGCGGGTGACTCCCTGGTAAGCGGGGGCCTTGTCCATCACAAAAGTGCGGTCCCTCCCCTGCCCGTCTATGGTGACAGCCCCGCCGCCGGTGATTTCCCCGCCATACGTCGTGCCTTGCATCTCAATGCCGCCGTGGATGAAGGCATCCTGCTGGAGGTTCAGCTGAAAGACGGCGCCGGCGTCCACAACAACGACAGGCACCTTGTTGTTTGTGCGGGCACTGTCGAGCACGAGGGTGCCTTGCGCGACATGGATCTCACGCCCCGTGGCGTTTCGCGGAGCGGAATCCCATGCCAGATGGATCGTTCCCGGGCCTGTCTTTTCAACAACACCCGCATTCTCAACGGGCGCATAGAGATAATCACCCTGATTTTCAGAATAGAGACGCAAAATGGCGTTGAAATCGGCGGAAATCGAAGTGGCGTCGCCAAGCGCGCGTGTGGTGGTGTCAAGGACGCCGCTCGTGATGACGATCCTGCCAAGAAAATCGCCGACATTGTCGCCGCGCAACACCAGCACCCCCGCCCCATTCTTGGTGAGCGTGGAGGAGGAAAGCCCGGTTATGTTGCCGGAGTAGGCAACCGGCTCGGCGACCTTCGTGTTGAGGATGAGGTTGGCCGAGCCAAGGCTGAGCACGGCACCGGCGCCGCCCGCAAGGTTCTGGAAAATCTGGTCATTGTTCTCCAAAAAGACGCTCGCGCCGTCCTGAATGGTGAGCAGGGCGCTGTTTTCCACCGCGAATGGCACACGAAAACGCAGATTGCCGGCATTGACAAAAATGTCTCCGGTGAAATCCGGCTGCTCCGCGGCAATGGCAAGCGTGCCGCCACCGTTCTTGCGCACAACGCCGGCTCCCGAAAGCGCGCCGCCAATGGCGGGGGCCGGGGCAAGAACGTCGTTGAACATCGCATCCACGTCAAAAGTCAGCGTGGCCCCGCGCGAGACAACATAGTCGCTGGTGGAAACAGGGATGTTGGCGAAAACGAGCGGTCGGAGATTTTCCCCCGTGGTTTCATTTTTTTCCCAAACCCAGCGTTTCCCGGAAAAAACAAGCTCTCCGGAGTCAACGAAGGTTTTTCCGGAATAGGAAAGGCGATAGGAGGGTTCCAGGATCGCGATCTGGCCGGGATTCACCCCGGCTTCACCCGCCGCCCAGCGCGTCGCAAGCGCGTAGCCGGGATCCTCTTCCAGCAGGCCCTCAAGAACAAGGCGCCCGGCTCCGATCTTCCGGACGTCCCCTGTGGCACCCTCTTCCGGGGAATATTCGTAGATGGATTTTTTGAAGGTCACATCCAGCCCATCCTTGACGTCAAAACCGATGATGCCGCGCGTGATTTCGCCGGTAAGAAGCTCGATACCCCCAAGGCGGACATCCCCAAGCACGGGCAGCACGGGTAAAAAGAGGGTGCCGTTCTTGACGTAAGTGCCGCCGGTGTACTCGTAAGAATCAAGGGACATCGCCCCAGGCCCGACTTTGGAAACTTTGCCGGCGCCCGACACGACGGAGGCCACATGCTGCACCAAACCCGGCATGTCGGCGGGCGGGGCGGGCGTGAAAAACTCGGCCTCGGCATAGCGGACAATATTTTGCCCGGCGTCGTCAAGCGCCGCGCCGACCGTGATGAAGGCGGCATTGGGGAAACTGTCGGAATTAAGCCGGAGAATGCCGTCGCGAATATCAATCCCGCCCGTGAAATCCAAACTTTGGGCGCTGAAAATAAGGCGTTGGTCGCCAATTTTCACAATGTCGCCGGAGCCGACAATTTGCCCGGCGTACTCGAGGTTGTCGGCATTGGAAAGGCCGCGCCCCGGTTTTTCGTCCCAAATGAACGCGCCGGTGACCGGGTCCACGATCGGGCGTCCGGTCTCGGGGTCAAGCCGCGCCTGTTTCTCGCTGGTCATCTGGGCGATGACGGTTTCGAGATAATAGCGGGAGGAGCCAACGGTGAAATCCGAAGCCTGCGGGTTGGCTGGCATCGGCCCCTTTTCACCGGTCAAGACTGTGTTGAAATAGTATCCGGCCTGAATATCCCGCACAACGGGGCTGTTCGCGTCGGGATTGGTGTTGGAGAGTTCCCGCGCAAGGGCGTCAAGGTGGCTGGCATCCACTCCGATGGTCAGGGTGGCGGTCCCCATGATGATTTTGGGGGCTGCGGCCAGGATTTTCCCGCTCACCGGGTCGCGAAGTTCCGGTTCGCCAAAGAGCATTCCGAAATGCTGGGGCTGGTAACGGGGAAGCCCCGTCGCGGCATCCAGGACGAGCTGTCCGTCGGCATCCACCTCGGCGCTAATGATTTCCGAACCGGCGAACAGGATGGCTGCGGAGGTGTTCTTGATATCGTCGCCGCCTTTCGCGCCGAGCACAAGGCGGGCGGTGCGCAAATCTCCATTGTTCGAATCAGGGGCCGTGATGGGCATGAGCACCGTGGCGCCAAAGTAGGTGTTTTCACCCGAGAGCGTGAACGTGCTGTCCGTCATGGTGACGACGTTGCCGGCACCGCGGATGGACCCGGGATAAAACAGGTCTTTTCGCTGGCGCAAAGTGACCGTGCCGCGCCCTAATTCGAGACGCGTCTTGGGATCGCCGGAAAAATTGGAAACGCGCTGATTGGAATCGGCAAAGGAAAGCACGGTCTGGCGTCCTTCGCCTGAATAGTCGGAGGCATGGGTCGTGCCTTGGGTGAGTGTGACGGAGTTGGCGTTGACGAAGGCGTCGTTCGGGGCGATGGTGTCGCCATCACGGGCGGAAAGAAGAAGGGTCACACCGCCATCAACGACAAGGTTTCCGGAAAATTCCGGCTGGGAACGGTATATTTGGAGGACGCCAACCTGGTAATCATCGCCGATATGAATATTGGAGACGGCTTCGTTGGTAAGATTGGCGTGGTGGGTGACAAGAAGCTCCCCCTGCTGGCTGGCGCGGAGCTGGGCAAGCAAGGTGCCGGAATCATTCTGGAGAATGACCAGATTTCCTCCCGCGCCGACATTCACATAACCGGAGCCAAGCGATTGTCCATTGGCGATAAGTTTGCCCTCCTGAACATCAAATGTCCCGCAAAAGGACTCCGGGCTTGTGCTTCCACCGACAAGGGCGATCGCGCCCGGACCGCGTTTCTCAAAAACAGAGTACGTGGAGCCGACAATGGTGCCGGTGTAATGGCCGTCGGTGTTGAGGTCCTGGATGACCGTAAGCTTCCGGTCTATGGTCCCATTGGGATTGTTGGGATCCTGGGAGCAAAGCAAAACCGCGGTTTCGGCCCCCGTGCCCATATTTCCGTAATAAAAAATCTCATCCACTCCCTCGGCACGACGAAAATAGGTCTGAAAATTACGGATCGTCTGGTCCGTCGCCAGCGAGAGAATGGAATAATAGCTGGCGTAGGAGATATGATGCGTTTGCGAAAGCTGCCCCCCCCCAAATTGACTGATATATTCCGGCGTCCGGACAAGCCTGAGGACCGTCGGGTCACTGACTCCCCAACCCATGCCGGCCGGGGAAACGATGGCGAAAGTGCGATAATCGTTTTCTTTCCAGCTGATGCCACCCGTGAGCGCGGTGGGAATCACACCGCCCAGCGGGTCGGCATTGCCGACCAGGTTGACCGTGTGCGCGGACAAGAGGGCCGCGCCACCGGTGGAGGCAAGAAAAGTGACGCCTCCATCAAGGGCGACGGAACCGATGAAATCGCCGTCATTCTTGATGCGCAAATTTCCGTCGCCTGTCTTGATAAACTGCCCGTCCCCGCGCAGATAACCAAAGGAACCCTCGGCGCCGGGAAGGTATCTCCCGGCCTCATTCGGATCCGCGACGGGGACATAACGCCCATCCATGTGCAGGACAATGCGATAGGTGTCGTCCGGCCCTGTGTGAAATTCAGTGCGGCTGCTGTCGGGAGACTCCACATTTTGAATGATGTTGAAACGGAGCCTGGCCGCGAAAGGGCCGGTATCAACGTCATCAAACCCATTGGTCACAATGTTGGCCGGGGAATTTTGAAATGAAATTCTGGCGGTGTCCTTCAGCACAACGCGCTGGACACCATAAACCGCGCCAACGCGCTTTGGAGACGCCGAGGGATAGTCGAGCTGAAAGTTCCCGGGACTATTCATCTCAATGGTGTCATTTCGATAATATTGATTAAGATAACCGGAAACACGCAATGAAATCGAATCCTCCAGGACAAGCGTTCCCGCGAATGAGCTGTAGGATGCCGCACCCGGTGTTCCCGGGTCGTTGATGCGTGTGGGTTTGCGCCCGGCATAAAAGACCCTCCCGGTGTAAAATCCCCCGTTGCCGGAGGATGTCGTGGTCAACTCGGCCTTCCATGCCTGCACCTCAAGCTCGCCCGCCCCCTTGACGCGGATAATGCCAATGTCATCAGGATTTTTTAGGGTGTAAAAATCCGGCTCAAAGAGGTCGTAATAGCTGGTCATGCCATTGGACAACCAGCGCCCGGTGTAAGTCGTGGCGATGTCCTGCTGGATGATGCTCTCGCTTCCCGCGTAAAAAGAGAGATCGTTGCTTCCTTCCAGGTTACGATAGATGTTTGCGGGTGTCGCCCCGTGCGCACCGGCGGAAACGGCCAGGGCAAACGCGGCAGCTGCGAAAAACTTTTGGGTGGATTTCATGGGGAAAGGAAAGAAAGGAAAGGAGGAATGGACGTGATGGGTCGCGGCGGATGCGATTAGAAGCGATAACGGAAGCCGGCGGTGAGGTTGTGCCGGGTGTCGCCGTCAAAACTGGCCTCATAGCGGTAGGAGGCAAACACGGAGGCCTGTTCGGTGAAATTCCAAGTCACAGACGGGGCGGCCTGCACAAAATCCTGCGGGAGGGCGCGCGATTTCACGGTGCTTCTCGTGGTTCCATAGGGGTCGAGCGCAAAGCGCGAGGAAATCTCGGCGTCCGTGTCCAAAAGTTCCCGGGCATAGGACACATCCAAGGCCACACGCCAGCGGGAGTCATTTTCGCCCCAGGTGAACTGGAATCCTGTGCCGATTTTCAGGCGCATCGAGTCGAGATCGAAACCGTTCACGCGCAGGGCGACGGCGGGCACTCCGCCATCATTCGCCCCTTCGGTGAAGGAATTGACGGCATGGTGATTGTATTCAAGGGTGATGGCCGGAGTGAGATGGAACTGAAAATCCTCGGCATTCTCGCCTTTGCATAGGACAAAACCCGTGCCAAGGCTGGCAAAAAGCCCCGCCGACCAGCCGTCCGTGTCCCCGTTGGCGGCCACCCCGACGACATTGCGCCGCATGCTGTAGGAGTTATACCCGGCGGATGCGCCGCCATCCAAATAAAACCAGCCATTCTGATCGAGCATGGTGCTGGCGTAGGCGGTGCCCCGGACGGCATTCATGCGGTTCCTGCCCGAACCGGATTTGAGATTGGCGGAGCCGTTGGCATACTCAACAACCGCGCCAAGCAGGGAGCTTTTTCCAAAACGGGCGTCCGCGCCGACACTCGCGCCTTCGCTGTTGAAGTTATAGGGGGTGGCGCCGCTTTCCCCGCCGGAGCGGTGGATGGTGGCATTGGCGGAGAAATAAATCTGCCATGGGTGCCTGAAGGCGCCATAATCGTTGACAACGTCGGCGTCATAACGGCGCTGCTCGGCGCGGGCGCGAATGTTGTCCACGCTGGAATTCGCGAACGCCGCAGGCATCGCCGCCAGGGAGGCAAAACCAAGCGGGGAAAGGTTGGAGGCGAGGGCGCCAAGCTCCTCGAGGGAGGTGGTGTTGACGTACGAGCCAATCAGGTAGGCGGCCTTCAACCAGTCATAAGCGGCCTTGTAGCCGGGGTCGTTGCGGTCCGGGCGCACGGAGGCGGGCAGGCCGCCGCGAAGATCCCTCACGATCTCCGCCAGGCGGGCGGACGCGCGGTCACGCGGCAACAGCCCGAGTCCGGAGAGTTCGCTGCGATTGCGGTCATACCAGGAACGGAAGGCCTCGTCCGCCGTGGATTCCGAGACGGGGGGCACGGGCAGCACGGCCAGGGAGTCGAGCGCGGAATAAAACGCGCCCATGCCGGGCCTGGCATCAAACCCTGGGATCTTGGCAATCTCCTTCTGGGCCACGAGCACGGCAAGACTGTCCGCCGCATTGACGCCCGTCCGTTTGTCCACAAGGCCTTCGTAGGGCGTCCCCTTTCCGATTCCCGGCCCAAGCAAAATAAAGTTCTCATTGGAATTCGGCACATCCAGCAAGCCACTCTCAATGGTGGGGATCGCATTGTATTCGAGGCCCAGGCGGCCGCCGGAAGTCCTGCTCTCGGCAATGGAAAGCAGGGCGCCGCGTTCAATGTCACGCGTCAGTCCCGTGAGACGGATGGTGCCGCCGTTGAGCACGATCTTGCCCCCGACGAGGATGCGATCGCGGCTGGTTCCTTCGATTTCAATGTCGAGCAGGCCGCCCGCGTTCAGGACGAGGTTGCCAAGCGTGCCCACCGTGCCGATGGAATTTCCGGGCGCAAGCGTGCCGCCGGCATCCACCACGAGGTCGCCTGTGACGGTGAAATTGCCGCCAAGGGTGCCGCCCATGACGCGCGTCTCCCCCGCATAGGGCTGGTCGGCGTTGATGGAGAGGCGTCCTTCTCCGGTTTTCAGCAATGATCCCCCGCCTGTGACGGGGGTGTTCAACTCAAGGGCTGCCAGCGGGGCGAGCGGGTTGGGCGCGACGCGCACCTCAAGGGTGGCTCCCGCAGCAACCTCCAGGGCATCGACGCGGAAAGACGTATTGAGATCCCGCGCACCCTCACCCGCGCCGGGCGAGGCCTCAAGCACAAGCCTTGAACCCGCCTCCGCCGTCATGCGTGGCAAAAAGCGGGAAAGTTGCTCAAAAATCCCTGGCGTGATGGAAATGGCCCCGGCACCTTCCACTCCCGCAAGAAAACACAGCCCGAAGTCGCTCTGGTTGCTGTTTGTGATCAGGCCGCGATAGGCCGTGTCCGCCGTGCCATAATTGGCGACATAAAGGATGCCGTTGTTGATGACGTCGATGGCGTGGCAGTTCTCCACCCCGACTTGGAAACGCCCGCCGTCAACCGTGACGTTCCCGACTCCGCGTCCGAACACATCCAGTTCGCCAAGCCCGATCTGGGCATGGTTCTGCTCCCCGTATTTGCCTTCGGGAAGAATGCCGCGCCCATCCCCGCCTCTGTAAATCAGCTTTTCCGGTCCGGAGATTGTGACGGCGCTGCTCGGGCCGTAGTTGGTCCGGCTTCCGTCAAGCGCGCCGAGGGCATAACCCGAAAAGTCCCCCCAGAAATTTCCTTCAAGATTCTGCACGAGAACGACTTTTGACTGACTTCCACCGAGGTTGACGATGGGGGCCTCCTCGCCTTCCGCAGCCTTGGGCGCGGACAGGCCGCCCACAAGGGTCGCAATGCCATCCTGCCCGTAAAGGTCGCGATCGAGGTCAAAGGTCAGCTTCAAACCGCCGACAAGCTCGGTGACGCCCGTGTAGCCCAAGGGCGTTCCGTTGATGGTAAGCTCGGTCCCGGTGGGGCCATGAATGGCGAAACTGCCGTGCTCGCCCTCCGCATAGTCCACGACGGTGTTCGCGCCAAGCGTGAGGTATTCCTCGGCCTTGAGGTCGAGCTGGAAAACGGCCCCGGTCTTGACGCGCGCGCCAGGCACCGCAGCACGTCCCTCCTCCTGGGCGATGCGGGAATTTTCCACAATGAGCCGCCCTTCGCGCACAAGAAACTGCGTGGCCCCCTCCGGGATGTCCAACAAGGATTTATCCCCTTGAAGGCAGACGGTGCCCGCCCCCTCCTTGCCAATGACCCCGACGCCGGAAAGGGCGCCGGAATAGGCCTGATATTCGCCGGCCTTGGTGTAGAAATCCAACTCCGAGCCATTGGCGACATGGACATTGGCGTTGCCAAGCGCCGTGGGGGAGGCTTGCAGGGACCCGGCCTCCACGCGGATGTTTTCCAAAACATTGGGCGCGCCATCCGCCGCATCCGCGGGCCGCCACAAGGAAAGCCGGCCGGCGCCGGTTTTGACAAGGGTGCCGCCGCCCGCAAAACGCCCTTCGTAGAGGCGCGCCTCGCCTTCGTTGGCAGGCACCTCAAAAAGCAGCCTTGAGCCATTGACGTTGACCGTGGAATCCACCGTCCCGGCAAGGTAGTGGAAGGTCTGCGTCCTGCCATCAAGGTTGAGCACCGCGCCCGACTCCAGGACAACGTCGCGTGAGTTGTCCAAGGCGTTTTCCGCGCCGAGGTTGACCGCGCCGCCGGAGACTTTGAAAGTCCCGGTGAAAAGTGGCTGGCGGGAATTCAGCAGGAGCGTGCCCGCCCCTGTCTTGCAGAAGGTGCCGTCGCCGCGCAGCACGGATTCCAAGGTCTGGCCCTGAGGGACGCCCCCGGCCGCCGTGACAAGGTTCACGGTGAGCGTGGCATCCCGCAACACCTCAAGCTCACCGGGCGCGGTCCCCTCAAGGCGCGGAAGTTCTTGAATCTCAAGCTCCCCGGCGCGGACAACTGTCGCCCCATTGGAGACGGCCCTCAGGGAGCCATCCGGGGAGGCGATGACGACACGGTCATCCTGCGACAGCCATGGCTGCGTGACGCCATCCTTGATGCGTTCGCCAAGCAAAAGGGCCTCCGGATCCACAAGAAGTGTCACGCCCGTGTGAAGCGGCAGCATGTCGCCGTTGGCGTCAAGCAGGGGAAGCCCTGTGACGGGATCGACCTCGACGGCATAATCCTGCAGGCGCCCGCCCTGCGAGTCCGTCACATACACGGGGTTTCCACCGTCATCCAGCACGGGGACACGCCGGCCATCGTCGCCCACGACCCACGACCAAACGCCGGTCGCCGGGTCCTTGGCGCGCTGGTATTTGACTTGGTAAAGCGGCGTCGTGCCGTCCGCGGCATAAAGATAAGTGAACCCTCCAATGCGCTGGCCGTCCAACCATACGTCAGACCAGGAGTTGCCGACATTGAGGACGCCGCCATGGGTGCCAAGGCGGGTGCCATCCGGCAGGACAATCACACCGTTCTCACGCAATTGGGAGCCGGCGGGCGCGGCCGTGACACCGGCGGGCAGCGGGATGATGACAAGGTTGCCATCCGCGTCGCGCGTGCGGATCACACAGCCATCAGGCTTGGCCTGGACAAGAAAGACCCCCGTCACGGCCTCGACCTCGGAAAGTCCGGTGACGTTGCGCGGCTTGAAGATCTCGCCGCCAAAACCCCCGACTTCGACCGAGCCATCCGCCAGCAGGCGCGATCCTTCCGGAAAACACAGGGAAAGGGTGCCGTCGGAGTTGACAATGGAACCGGTGGGAAGGGAGGCCGAGATGGAGTAAAATTCGCGGGCGCCCGAGATCAGGGCCTCGACGTGCCCATAATTCAGGTTTCCGGCAAGGGTCACCTTTCCGGTGCCCGTTTTTTCAACGCCGCCAGTCCCGTTCACAAGGCCTTCGTAGCGCGTGGGCGCGGAACCGGCGTAGCTGAAAACAATGGTGCCGGTGTTCCGGACGTGAATGCCGCCGCCGGGGTTGTTTCGCTCATCGGCAACGGGCAGGCCGGAAATGTCGGCGACGACCAGGCGCCCCTGGTCGACAAAGGTGCTCCCTGTGTAGGAGATCGGGCCAAGCGTGGCCTCGCCCTGACCGATTTTATGCAAATCGCCCGTCCCCGAGATCAGCCCCGTGCGCGCAGCGCTGGTTGAGGCTGCCGCATAAAGCTCAAGATAGTCACTGGAATTGGGCTTGGTGTTGATGAGAATGCTGGAGGAATTCAGGCTGTCCGCCGTGACGCGCAGAAGACCTTGGTCAAGGCGCGTCACCCCGGTGAAATTGGGATTCTTCCCGTCAATGGTGAGGCGTTCCACGCCGATTTTCACAAGATCGCCCGTGCCTTGGATTTCACCGGAAAAAGCCAGGTCAACGGCATTGGAAAGATCCACGAGCGGAGACATGAGATAGCCGACCGTCGTGCCCCGCGCGGCCCGGCTGGACTGATCCCCCTCCTTGAAAATGAAATCGTTGATGCCGCCCGGCTCCTTCAATCCGGCAATGGGCGTGGCATCCCCGTCACCGTCCACGTATCGCGTGGCGAGATAATTCATGTTCAGAATCCCCGTGGCGCTGTGGTCGTTGTCATAGCGCAACTGGGCGAGACGCTCGTCACCAACCCCCACGGTCAGGCCGCCAGAACCGATGTCGAGAATGGATCCCGCCTCGCCAAAGAGCGCCCCAATGCGCTGGGGGAAGGAGTTGGTGGACACCTTCGCCCCGCCTTTGAGAATGAGCGCGGCGGCCCGGGCGAGGGAGTTTTCGGCATTCAGGGAAAGGCCTCCGGCGCGCACGATGGCGGTGCCGTAGAAATCGCTCACGCCGCTGAGGGCAAACGCGCCGTTGCCCTCCTTGACAATGGATCCCTCGCCGTAAATTTTTCCGGCAAAGTTCTGGTCATATTCCTGCACAAGCACGAGAACGCCCGTGCCGAGGCGGATGCTGGCGCACTTGTCCCCGGAAAGGTTGCGGATCTTCTGGTCGGAGCCGTTGATCGCCAGCGTGGTCTCGCGCTGCGAGTTGCCCCCGCGAAGCACAAAAGAGTTGGCGTTGGAGAAGGATTCATTGAGCCGCTCCGGCTGCTCGACCCCATCCAGATCCACGGATGCGCCGAGCTGCACGGTGACGCCTTCCTCGATGATCACGTCCCCGCGGAAATTGGTTTGCGGCTGGCGGATGAAGGCCGTCCCGGCGGCATCCGCGCCAACGAGCATCTGCTGTCCGCTGGCATTGGTGATGTGACCGACGGTTGTGAAAATCAGCAGCGACCCCGGCTCGCCCTCGATCGTGGCATTGAGTGTGCCGGAGTTGTTTTGCAGGACTCGAAGCTCACCCCCGCTCATCTTCACCGTGGAATAGCCAAAAGCCTGCACGTTGCCCAGCACCACCCCCTCGGCGATGCGCAGTTCGCTGATGTTCGCCGCCTCCACCAACAGGGCCAGGGTGCCCGCACCCTTCTTTTCCAAGACTCCCGCGGCGACAAACAGACGCGAGGCGCCTGCCACGTCGCCACGGTTGAGGGCATTGAGGATGGCCTGGTAGCGGGCGGAGTTTCCTTGTTCCATGTTTTTGCCCACAAGGGAGATGCCTTCGCGGAGCAGGTCTTTCGCGGCCTCCAGGTCCGTCCTTCCCCGGGACAGCCCGAAGACGCCTTTCATCACCTCATTCACCAAGGTCACTCGCTCGCCTTCCGGGATCTGGTCCCGGCCGAGAAGGGCCTCAAGCGCGGTGTTTCCATTATCCGCATCAAGGAGGAACTCATAAAAATCCGTCACTCGCGACGTTTCCGAGCCAAGGGTGAACTGGATGTATTCGTCGCGCGTGAACCCCAGCAGCTTTGTCGCAACTTGCATCAGGTCATTGATCCGGGTGATGTTCACGCCGGGGACGCCGCTGGGGAGGGCGTCCATGACAATCTGGGCGAGCTGGAAGGAATAGGCGGAATTCGGGTCCAACCGCCGCAGAAGGGCCTGTTGCGCGGGGTTTCCGTAGGCGTCCGCGCCGAGCTTTTCCAGCACGGCTTTCAGGTCGTCATAATAGGGGGCGGAGTTGTTTCCTGTGACCTCCTTGTAGCGCGCAATCTTCTGCTCCAGAAGCACCAGGGCATTCTCGTACGTGTGGAAAGAGGCCACGACGTTGCGCCGGGACTGGTCGCTCCATACCCTTTCGCCCGTGGGGGACGTGACCGGGCTGCTATTGAGGATGATGCCATTGGAGAGCATCCCGGAGATCTCGTTGTCCCGTGGCAGGGATTTCCAATCGCCGTTTATGCTCCCACGGTAAATGCCGTCCAAATCCTGCTGCAGGGACAGCTTGAAATTGTCGATGCGGATGTTCGTCCCGTAAGCCTGTCCCGCGATGTAAGGCTCGGTCGGGTTCGCCTTCAGGGCGGCTTGTATGGCGGCCTCGACTGTCGCCGCCCCGGATTTTTCCGCAAAAAGGGCCTGCAGGTTGTGAATGGTCTGATCCTGCTTGATGACCAATTGCGCATATTTATCCACCGTCTTTTGGATGGAATACCGTTTCTCAACCATCTGCGGGACGGGATCTCCCGTCACCGGGTCAAGAAGCACCAAGCCTGTGTCGGGGTCCGTCTTGTAGATGACGTCGTTATTGGCATCACGCGCCGGGATTTCGACACTCGCCAGCCAAGTCTCCAGGTTTGTCCCGGTGTCGCGATCGGGAACATACGCCTGCTTGTACTCGTAAAGCCACCATTGCCAATCGGGCGGGGGAGAGAGGGTTTTTCGCAGGTCCGCCGTCATGTACTCGCCGCGCGAGCCGTCGGTGCCGACAAGATTCACGCTGTCCACGCCCAGCAGGAGCTCGGCACCCGTGCCGCTGGCGGGAGCCATGGAGTCAAGGATGAGCTGCCCCCCCGCGACAAAGATGGAGCCGTCAAGCCGGGCCTTGTTTAGAATTGTGAGGGACCCCGGCCCTGTTTTGTAGGCGCGGCCGGAACCGGAGATGATGCCAATGGAGCCGTCCCAATAAATATCTTGATGAATGATGATGCGGTGCCCGGTGGCATTGGTTCCCACCTCCAATTCGGTGTTGGGCTGGTCGTTGGAATAAATGTCAACCGTGTGCTCCTCGTTGTGCGTCACCCAATCGTAGATGAACGGTCGTCCGACACTGCCGATGCTGGCCACATCCTGCAGGGTGATGGACTGCCCGGCATCCAGGATCTCCTGGACCCTGGCATCCACCGGAAGCCCGGAGGCAGGGTCGATGCGCACTTCCCATCCGGCGGTTTGCGTGGTGTAGACAAGCGTCTCGGCGGATTTCTGCCCCGTCTGAAGATTGTGGACAAAATTAAGCGCGACAATGTTGGGGGTGTGCGGGTCCGGGTGTGCGGGCGTGTCCGTGCCATCATAGGGAGGAATCAGCGTGAGGGTGGCATTCGTGGTGTTCATGTCCGTGTTGCGGAACGAGAGCTTCGCGCTGCCGCTGAGCACCCAGTTTCTCGCGCCAACCATCATGGGCTTCGTCGCCCCAAACTGCGCCGCGTCATAGCTCCACCCGGCTGTCACGCCTATCGCCAGCGGAAACTCGCGCCAGTGGTTGAGATATCCGCGCATGTCAAGCTCGCCGGCGTTGATTGTCACCGTCCCGGAAAGCCCGCCAAAGGCGAGGGACGGGCCGATGTAGCTATCCGCGTCATTCGTGTTGTAGGAATCCGTCATGTTGTAGAAGACGGTCCCGACTGGATACCTCCAGTTTTCCAATGGCATGTAGGAATAGCTGCCGTCCGCATTTTGTTGGCGGAAAAAATGATAGGGGGGGACATAGTTGTCGCCTTGCGTCGCGTCGGACGATGGATCGAGGCGCCAGTTTTTCAAATATTCCGGGCTGCTGGGATCATCGGAATACTTGATCCGGAACAAGCCTGTGTTCGTGAGCAATTTCGCATAAGGCTCATTGCCAAGCTGGTTCCCGCCATACTGGGAATAGACACGCGCCGACTCAATGTCGTTGTAGTAAAGGCGCACCAGATCGAGGTTCTGCGGGGAGATGGCGGAGGTGGGGTTTGCGATGAACGGCCCAAATTTATGGTCCACCCGGAATCGCATGGAAAGAGGCCCCATCGGCCCCCCCTGAAGATAGCTCACATAATCGGTGCCACCCAGGTTTGGCACATAAACTTCCCAGTAGTTGTCCGGGACATTCGTAAAATCGCGCAACGCGTATGCCGAGCTGGTTCCACCAGCCCCGCCTCCGCCATACACATTATAATCGGAGAACATGACACCCCGCGGATCCATCTCATAGGCGTACACCGCCCCCGCCGAGGCATTGGCAAAGTACCCATAACTTGGGTGCGTGGTGTCCAGCAGGGAGAATGTATACGTGTTTGCCATCGTGGCGCCACTGTACTGCAGGGAGCCGGTCCCATTTTTCACAATGTTCCCCTCGCCAAAAAACATTCCGCTGAAAGTGGAGGAATAACCGGAGTCCAGCTTCAGCGTGACCCCTTTGTCCACCACGATCATCGCCGAGCCGACGGGATTCGGGAGCACGGAGTTGCCCCCCGGCCCCGCGATTGCCGAACCGGACTTGGCATCCACAATGTTGAAGGACGAGGTGGCCGGCGTGTTGAGCGAGCTTCCATAGGCACGATAACTGTCCGGCTCGTTGGTGAAAAAGTAATTGCCGGCCAGACTCAGGGGGGGATCCATGTTCGCGGAGAGGACGGCAGGCACGAGCAAGGATGCGGCGGCAAACAAGGCCGGCTTGGAAAAGCGCATGTTGGGAAACGGGTGGAGACGGTTTTTCATTAGAAAACAGAGGATGGAGACGGGTGGTTGATTATGTTGTGAAAGAAAGGCAGGGAACGCTTTGGAGTAAAAGGGATTTTGATTCGAAAACTCACAAAAGAGGAAGAGGAAAGAAGGAGGGCGGACAAGACCGCAATCTCAAGGCAAGGCCGGGGAGCCAGAACTCAAAAACCGGACCGTGACCCCCGCCCCCTCACCAGGAAGCTCGCTCCCGGATTGCCCCGGGAGCACCTGGCAGACAACGTTGCCACCGCTGGCATGCAGGACGGAGAGCCGCAGGAGACCCGCGCCGGGCGAGCGCGGAACAAGCGCGACAGTCTGCCCGGCGGCCAGCAAACGCCCCGGGGTGCTGGAAAGAATGAGCACGCCATCCCGCGCGGAAACAGCCTTGATCACCGAGTGCCACTCCCCGGCCGCCGGCCTGGGGGCAACCCGCAGCACAACCGAGATGTAGCGGACCCCGGATGCCGGAAAACTCAGCGTGCGCGACTCGGCAGAATAACCGGGGACGGACACCTCCAGGACTCCCTCGCGGTTCACGGGCAGCAACAACGCGCCGTCCTTCAGGACGGCAGGCTCCACGCCATCAAAAGTGACACGGGCCTTGGCTGGCGAGACCCCCATCCCGCGCTCATCCATCAACGTGGCATAAAGACGGACCGACTCGCCGGCTTGGGGGGGAAGCCGGGTGCCGGAAACCGCCTCAGGACCGGCGGAGCGCATCGGGGCCACACGCGCGCCCGGGGCGTCGCCAGTGCCAAAACTGACCGCCAGCCCGGCGTTCACAACGGTCTCCCGCTCCCAAAGCACCTCCGGTCGCACGCCCTTGGCGGTGGTCCGCCCAAGCATTGTGACCTTGTGCCGCCCGGGCGGAACCGCCCGCACAAACCCATCAACGACGCGCGCCGGCAGCCCGTCCACAAGCACCGTCACGTCCGCGCGCGACGCAAGGGCGCGCATCGTCCCGAGAAAAAGAATGTCACCGCCCTTGGGAGCCGGCGGAACCAGGTTGGCCCGGATGAAATGCGTGGCGCCCGGCGCCACCCCGACCTCATGCCGCGACGGCTCCACGCCCGTCAGGCGGATCTCGACGCGATGGTTCACCCGCGGGGCCACCGCAAGCGTGATGATCCCATTGCCACACAACACCCCGTCCACAAAAACCTCGGCGGAGGAGGGCGTGGCCAGCACGGCCAGCAAACCCGGCTTCAACGCCAGCGGGGCCTTGACCATCGTCGCGCCGGCAGCCGCCCGCGGCAGTGGAAGCGTGAGCGCGACATGCTCGGGGTGCTCAAACGCAAGCACGGCGGAAGCCCCGCAAAGCGCGGCGGATGGGGTGGAAAAAAGCCTGCCCCGGGCATCCGCCACGCCGAGCAGCACACGCCGAGGCGTGGCGGAACCGGAGGCGGAGGACGGCGGCGAGGCCCCATCCGGCAGCAAAAAGACACTCGCGCCAGGCTCCGTGACAACCTCAAGGGTGACACCGCGCACCGCCGCGGACTTCTCCGGCGCCAGGGCCTGGACAACCTTCCCGGCATCCGCCTCAGGCGCCGGCTTTGGCGAATCCTCAACCGCCACCTCCGCCGGCCCCGGTCTGTTCACAGGGTCTGGCGCGGGGGCGGGGTGTCCCGTTTCCTTCGGAAGCGCGGCGTCAGGCTCCGGACGTGGCAGGGGCGGCGCTTCCCCGCCCTTTTCAGATTCCGGAGGAGTTTTCACCGTGACTGCGGACGCATCAGGCGCGGCACGGGGGAGTGAAAACGCGGCGACCGGCACATCATCCGCCTCCCAGCCCTGCGACACATCCCCCTGGGAACTTGCGCCCGGCGCGCCATCCTTGTGCCAGAAACTGCCGCTCGCCAGCCACCACCCCCCCACAAACGCAGTCCCAATGCTCACGCCGAGGAGAAGACTTTGGATCCATGTGTGGACAGGTCTCTCCGGCAATGGTGTTTTTTGGGGAAAGTCGGGCATCGCAGACTTGGGCTTGATAGGCGCGGCAGCTTGGCATTCCGCCCTCCCGTGGCAATCTCATTGCAAGGGGTAACAGAACGTAAAGCCCCGCCCCACGCTCACTTCCCGGCCGCAAGGTCGGGATTTGCCGCAAGGTAATCCCGAACCACACTGCCGTCCCCGCCGCGCCACAAAACCGCTCCGTTGGCGGCATTGATGACGACCACGCCAAAACCGCGAAGTGGGCGCGGCGACTTCCCGACCGGCTTGGAAAGGTACTCCCCCGGCGTGTTCACCAAGATCGCGCGCACCGTCTCGACATTGTCCATCCCGCCCGCGCCGCCAGCATTGCCCGGCGACGAAACCGCACCCTTCCCGCCGCCAGCGGGCTTGCCGCCCCCCGTCCCCTGATATGCCCAGATGATTTTCACATGGACTGGCAGGTCCACCGGAATGCCTGCGGGAAGTTGCGCCGCAAACCGCACGCACGCGCCAAAACCGGGGATTGAACGCGGAGCATTGTCCGCGCCGGAAACGCCGGACGCGCCCTGAACCTCAAGCGCGAGATCGGGCCGTATGGAGACGACGCGCGGGGCGGCGCCCGTGTTGCTCTCAAGGCGTACCCCAAAACCCGCGGGCAATTGCTCTATTTTTGCCTGGATCCGCCGCATTTCACTCGTGACAAGCTTCCTCGCCTCCTTGTCCAGCTTCGCCAAATCCGCCTGAAACACACGCCCGGAGGCTGTGTTGCGCAGCTGCGCCTGCCCCTTGAAACAGGCGAGAAGCTCGACCTCCACCGGAAGCCCGTCCGCGGTGTGGATGACAAATGGCGCGGAAATGGCGGCAACCTTCGCCCCTTGCCGCGAGGAAGGCGCGGCGGCGGGAACAGACGGCGCGGGATGCGGCTGGGCATCGGCGGCGGCGGCAAAGGCGGGTTGCGCCGCGTTCAGTGCGGCGGCCAGACAAAGGAAGCGAAGGACAGTCATGGTGAACAAGGCGTTTTCCCGTCCTTCCTGCACCGCCCCCCGACGCCCCTCAACCCCAAAACCACCCCGCCTCCGCCAGGCGCGCCCCCACCTTCACTCAAAATTTTCTTTCCAAGCACCGGCGCCAGCGCGAGCCTGCGGGGAAACCGATGGAACCTCCAGCACACGCCGACCGCATCAAAAACGCCTTCCTTGGCGCGCAAAAAAAAGGCCGGGCCGCCCTTGTCGCCTACATCTGCGGAGGCGATCCCTCCCCGGAAACATCCGCCGCATGCGCCGCCGCGCTCCTCGAAGTCGGGGTGGACATCCTCGAGATCGGCGTCCCGTTTTCCGACCCGCTGGCCGACGGCGAGACCAACCAACTCGCCGCGCAACGCGCCCTCGCGGCAGGCATGAACCGCGGGAGACTCTTCAAACTCGCCTCGGACCTTCGCAAAAAATTCCCGCGTACCCCCGTCGTGCTCTACACCTACTACAATCTCGTGCTCGCACGCGGCCTTGAGGCCTTCGCGCGGGACTGCCGCGAGGCGGGCGTGGACGGCATCCTGACCCTCGACCTCCCCCCCGAGGAAGCCGCGCCGCTCGACTCCGCATGCCGCGCCCAAGGCATCGCCAACATCTACATTGTCGCCCCGACCACGCCCGAGGCCCGGATCCGGGAGATCGCCGCGCGCGCCACCGGTTTCATCTATTACGTCTCCCAAGAGGGCGTCACAGGGGAACGCCGGGAACTTGCCGCCAATCTCGCGGAAAAAATCGCCGCCATCAAACGCCACACCCCGCTGCCGGTCGTCGCCGGATTCGGCATCTCCACCCCGGAGCACATCGCCAAGGCCGGTGCCTGCGCCGATGGCGTCGTCGTGGGCAGCGCCCTTGTGCGCGTCATCGCCGAAAACGCCGCGACGCCCGGTGCCATTCCGCTCGCCCTCTCCGCCAAGATCCACCACCTTCTCGGCGGAAAAAGCGCCTGAAAAAACTCCGCATTTTCCTCCTCAACATGCAACCTTCCCCAAAAGACAATGCCTCCAAGCCGGAGGACGCATGGCACAGCAAAAACCTCACCGGGATAGAGCACATCTCCGCGGAGGAAATCACCACCGTCTTTCGGCAGGCCGACATCTTCAAACCCTCCCTCGGAAGCCGGGAAAAACTGGCCTCCCTTCACGGCCACACCGTCGTCAACTTGTTCCTTGAGCCAAGCACGCGCACACGGACGGCCTTCGAGGTCTCCGCAAAACGCCTCGGCGCGGACGTCATCTCGCTGGACAGCGACGCCTCCAGCCTCGTCAAGGGCGAGACCCTCCGCGACACCGCCATGAACGTCCGCGCCCTCAACGCGGACATGATCATCATCCGCCACAAGGCCGCCGGCGCGGCCAGATACCTTGCGGACAAGCTGGACATCCCCATCGTCAACGCCGGGGACGGCGCCCACGCCCACCCCACGCAAGCCCTGCTCGACGCCTACACGCTGCGCGAACACTTCGGCTCCGGCCCCGAACGCTCCCTCAAGGGGCGCAAGGTCACCATACTGGGCGACATCCTCTTTTCCCGCGTCGCCCGCTCCAACATCCACTGCCTCTCCAAGCTCGGCGTCCAGATCACCCTTGCCGGCCCCACAACCCTCGTCCCGGACGTCCTCGAAAAAGCCTACGCAGCGGAGGGTGTCCACGTCGCCCACGAGACCGAGAAAGCCTTGCGCGAGGCCGATGCCGTCATGCTCCTTCGCATCCAGCACGAGCGGCAGACGACGACGCACTTCCCCTCGCTCGGGGAATACACCAAGGTCTTCGGCCTGAACCGGGAGCGCGAATCCTGGCTCAAGCCCGGGGCGATTGTCATGCATCCGGGGCCGATCAACCGGGGCGTCGAGGTTGAAAGCGAAATCGCCGACGGCGCCCGCTCCGCCATCCTCCAGCAAGTCCGCAACGGCATCGCCGTCCGCATGGCGGTGCTCCATCTCTGCGCCGCCGCATGGCGCCGCCAGCTCAAGCCCGCCGTCTGATCCGCGGGCAAACCACGCCCGCCATTTCGCGAGACAACGCGCGAAAGGCATTTCCAAGATGGTTGACCGACCAAGATTCGAACTTGGACAAAAGGAACCAAAATCCTTTGTGCTACCATTACACCATCGGTCAGCGCGTGAAAACAGCGCGCACACTGCGAAAACCGGCATTCAAGTCAAGCACCCATTCGCCACTCTTCCCACCGAACCTCACAAGGACGATGGCACAAGGGAAAGCCCCTGCGGGAGCGGCGGCATGCTTCCGCGGTTTTCGGGCGATGGATTTTCGGCACCTCCCCATGTGTGACGGACGCCAGCCATGGGAGGGAACCGAGGCATGGTGGGAAATGGCTCGGAGCCCGATTTTTGAGCGTCCGGGGGCCTCTGAAAAATCGCTGAATTTTTCTGAAAAAATCGCTTGCATTGGGAAATGCGAGGGGTAGAAGGGCGCTCGTGAACGGGTTTTCATTGGATTGGAAATTTCCCCGGATTCACAAAAAATCAGCCCACCCCACCCAAGGTAAAACATGGCAACCCCCGCTTCCTCCTCGCCAGGGTCCGGTACGGCGGCAGCAGTGGCGCCTGCCTCCGGGATCGCGATAGGGCCATCCACCGCGTCTCCTTCCCCCAGCCAATCCACGGCTTCCACAACCCGCACCCCCTCTTCCGTCCAGCCCGCCACGAACGCTTATCCAAAGTCTGATGCCCAGAAACCAGGGTTGCCGTGGGCGGAGGTTTTTTCTCCG
>JAIRPL010000075.1 GCA_031256995.1 Puniceicoccales bacterium | reverse complement strand
TTGTCCCCCCCCCCCTTGGGCCCCCCTTTTTTCTCCCCCTGGGGGCCCCGGGGGATTTAATTTTTCAAAAATTTTTTTTACACATTTCGCCCCCCCCCCCCCCCCCCCCCCGACGGGCGCCGCAGTACTATTAAGAACACTTATGTTCCGTTTGTGAAAATGTTGATTCGTTTGCTCTTTGTGGAGTGAAGGTTTCATAAAACACTCGAATCAAACGAGAATTGTTTCACAAATGCAAATAATATTTACTAAATAATTACATAAAAATTTAACGAAATTGCGACGTGTCGGACCCGGGGCGGGAAGAGGGAGGTGAAAAGTGAGAGGTGAAGGGCAGGAAGTAAAAAACCGGTTAAGTGAAAAACCGGTTTTCCCATTCCGCGCCCTTGCCTGTGCCCTTGCCCGCGCCTGCGCCTGCGGATGCGGTGGCGCGTGTCTGTCTGGCTTCTGGTGGCGGGAGGCGGGCGCTATTTGGCGATTTTCAAATTCAGGACACTCAAAAAGAAGCTGCCGAGGATGATCTGGACGCCGAGGGCGAGCAGTGTGCCACCTGGAATGACGATGCGGAGGGTGTTTTCCGGCGAAAGTTCGCCAAAGCCGGTGCCGCCCCACGAAGCCAGGGCTGCGGCGGAAAGCAACAGGCCGGACATGAAAACGAGCGCCCCGGCCAGCAGGCCTTTTTCCAAGGAGAGGATCCGGGTGGCGCGCTCAAAGGCGGCGCCCGATGGCAGCAAACCATTCTGGGTCGCGAAAACCTTGGTCATCCATGAGAAAAGGATGGATTGGAAGCCCATGAGTATCGCGGCGGCGCAGAAAAACAGGGTATGGACGCCGAGTTCGCCCCCCCCGATCTGCCAGTTTCCGAAAAGGAGACGGCCGCCGACGCCAAATCCCACGA
Source organism: Puniceicoccales bacterium (assembly GCA_031256995.1). Taxonomy (GTDB): domain Bacteria; phylum Verrucomicrobiota; class Verrucomicrobiia; order Opitutales; family UBA953; genus CALNBE01. The sequence goes on along the minus strand of JAIRPL010000075.1, from coordinate 14,925 downwards.
GCATGAGCGCCGCCCCGGGGTATAAAAACAGCCAGCGCGGGCTGTAAAGAAGCATGAAGCGGAGGTGCCGCCAGCCATCGCGCCACGGGCGCAGGTGCGGCGGGCGGTCGCGTCCGTCCTTGCGCAGCACGGTCGGGATTTCCGTGATTCTCATTCCCAGCAATGTGGCGCGGATGACCATTTCGGAGGCAAATTCCATGCCCGTTGTGCGCAGCCCCATCTCTTGGTAGGCGCGTTTGGTGAAGGCGCGCAGCCCGCAGTGAAAATCGCGACAGGGCACCCTGAAAAGGATGCGTCCGATGGCGGAGAGGACGGGGTTGCCGATGTGGCGGTTTTTCCAGGGCATGGCGCCGGGGGCGATCCCGCCGAGGAAGCGGTTCCCCATCACGAGGTCAAAGCCTTCGCGGAGTTTCGCGGCAAAATGGTTCACATGGCCGAAGTCATAGCTGCAATCGGCGTCCCCCATCAGGATGAACGGGGCGCGGGCGGCCTCAATGCCCGCCCGAAGCGCGCTGCCGTAACCCCTTGCGGTGACGTGGATGACACGCGCGCCGGCGGCGGCGGCGATCCCGGGCGATCCGTCCGTGCTGCCATTGTCCGCCACGATGATTTCCCCGCGCAAATGGTTGTCCTCAAATGCTTTCAGCGATTCCAGGATGCAGCTTTGGAGCGTTTGCGCCTCGTTGAGGCAGGGCATGACGATGGTGATTTCGGGTGTTTCTTCCATTTCGTTCTTTTTCTTTTTTGTGGAGGGCTGGAAGGGGGGGGGCGCGTCAAACCGCCGGATTCCGCGTCTGGGTCTTGGAGGCGATGGTGATGCACAGCAAGGCCCAGAAACAGCCGATGAGGTTGGCCATTGGGAGCTGGAGGGGTTGCGGGAGGGCGTAGGTGAGGGCGATGCCGGGGGTCCAGATCACCCAGTTTGGGACGAGGCTGGGCATGACAATGTCACGGTACCAATGCCCGCGCAGGGCCTGGCGTGTTTTTGAAAAGGAGAAGTCACGATCCTTCCAGAGGTGGGAAATGGCATTGCAGGGCGCCGCGATGGCCGGGGTGAAGAGCAGCATGTCGCAGGCGGTCTTGACGGCGATGACCCAGGGGTGGTTGGCGTCGCGGCTCCCGCAGACAAGCTCGCCCCAAAGCCAGGCTTGGAATTGGTAAAACTGGTCGGTGACCTGGCAAATGGCGCCCCAGTAGAGAAGCCCGAAGAGAAGCTCCGCCCAGGGGCGCCTCGGGCAAAGGCCCGGAAGGGCGATCCTGAAAAGCCACGGGAGCAAGCCGCAAAATGTTGCCGCGGAGAGGAATGTGTAGAGCGGCCCCCATCGCATTTTGAGGTTTTCCACGCCATGCAGCGTGTCGCGCAGGGTGGGGCTGTTGTAATAGGAGAGGAGCAGGAAGGCGGCCGCGGCCTGCAGGATCAATCCAGGGACCAGGTTGGCGCGGGCGGCGGCACAGCCGATGCGCAGGGCGGGGAGAAGGGTTTTGGGGTTTTGGGTTTGCGAAAGGTTCATTCGTTGGCGTCGGGCTTGTCCGATTTTTTCCCTGTGAGCAGGAAGACGCCGACCATGGCGCAAAGCAGCAGGAAGGCGGTGGTGAGCGTGGGCAGGATGTATTTTCCGAAAAGAAGCCTTCCGTAGGATTTTGCGCCGGTGGCGTAGGGGATGTGCGCGGCGGCTGGCACGGAGTCCCTGGGGATTTCCAGCAAGGCGGGCTTGGGGGCGGGGGCGGGGAGGTGGCCGGGCGTCCATATGAGCCAGGCAAAGGCGGCGCCGAGGAGAACCAGGACGACGATCCCGGCCCCCGTCGCGCGGATGGAAAATTTGCGCGCCGCCATTTTCCGGACATCCAGAAGGCTGATGACGAAGGCAAACAGCACCATGACGGCGCCGGCGTAAATGAGGATCTGGAGCACGCCCAGGAACGGGGCTTGGAGCAGGAAGAAGTTCGCGGCGACGCCGGCGAGGGCGGCCAGCATGGCCATCGCGCTGTTGACGGGGTTGCGGCAGGCGACGACAAGCAGGGCGGAGGCAAGGGTGAAGGCGGCGAAAAAGTAGAACAGGGTGTCGGGCATGGCGCGGCTTCCTTGGAGGTCAGGGTGGATGGGCGGGAGCGGGCGGACTTCCGGGGCGTTGGCGGTCAAAACAGGGAGGTCTGCTCGGTTCTTGGCGCATGGCGGCGGGCGAGGGTCTCGTCATCGTCGCGAAGGTGGCGCGGGGGCGTGCCGAGGCGGGTGTTGCGCGCGAATTCCTGCCCGCGCGCGATGCCTTGGATCATGTCCTCGATGTGCTTGCGCAGCCAGCGCGGGGTGAAGGCATCCTGGCGATAGTCGCTGGGGCCGTAGCCATGGACGCGCCCGGCGGCCTGCAGCTGGTCGCTCTGGCGGAACTCGGCCTCGCTGGTCTCGTCGTAGACGGCGTAGGCCACGCCGCCGTTTTTGCGAACCAGGGAGAAGACGGGGACGTCGCTGGGGCCGTCGGCGATGTAAATCATGTTCTCAAAGGGGATGCGGCGGTCGGTGGCGGTGATGACGGCGTTCACGTCAATCCCGGGGTTTTTGTTCGTGCCCTTGTTGATCTCAAAAATGAAGCGCGTCTTGATGGTGTTGTCCACCATGACGCCGATCTGGCTGATCTCGCCCGGGTCGGACAGGGAAAGCTCCTCCTGCCGGGCGTAGCCTGGAGGCAGTGGCTGCTCGATGAACTCGCACCCGAAGACCCCCTCGACATGGCTTGCGATCCTGCTGCCGCGCACCATCTCGGCCAGGCCTGTGCTGATGATGTAGTGCTCCAGGACGACCTCGAGCTTGAGGGATTCGCCGACCTTGGCGGCATGCTCGCGCAGCAGGCCAAAAAACTCCGGGAGGCCCGGGAAGAAGTTGATCTCCGCGCCCAGCTCGCGCAGGCGTTTGTTGGAAAGCCCGCGCAGGGGGCCGTTTTTGACGTAGCTGAGCAGGTGGTTGAGATAGACGGTGTCCTTGGAAACGTGGATTCCCTTGCGGGCGTAAAGCTCGGGGAGGCGGTTCACCTCCTCCCAAAAGGCGGTCTCATTGACACCGTAGGCCTTGAAAAGCGGGGCCTGCATGTAGCCGGGAATGAGGGTTTTGTCGAAATCCCAGACGCAGGCGAGGATGTGCCGTGAACACAATGGCGCGGTGTTGCTCATGTTTTTTGGGCAGGAAATGCCGCCCGGCCGCGCAGTCGAACGGAAAGTGGGCGTGGCGGCGGGGGGGCTTGCCAGCGGCGCTAAAAGGTGATCCCCGTGCCCAATTGCCAGCCGCTGAGGTTTTCGCCCCAGATGCAGGAGAGGGAAAGGGTGAGGCGGGGAACCTGCCGGATGGCGGTGGCGTCCTGCGGCGGGGGCGCGGGTTCGGACTTGCCGGGGGCGGAGAGGGTGGCGCGAAGCCCGGCTTGAAAAAAGCGTCCGTCGCCGGAAAAGGCTCGGTTTCCGTCGTCGTGGATCCCCGTGAGCGCCAGGAATGGGGCAAGGCGGGCGGGGTGCCCGGCGAGCGTGGTTTCGGGGAGGAGATACTCGGCGCCCGCGCTCCATGCGAATGTGTTCACAAAGAGGGTGCGCGCGCCGAATTTTCCGGCGTAACCATACTGCATGACGTTGCCGAAGCGGGCGGAAAGGCGGAGCCAGGCGAGGGATGCCTCCTCCTCGAACCCCGGGGCCGGCGTGCCGCGGAGCGGGATGCTTTGGGAGATTCCGGCGTCCATGAGGCTGGTGAGCATGTGGGCGTCCATGCTGCCGGGGTGGTTCCGGCGCTCATCCTCCGTGTCCGCGCCGCTGGCGTGCGCGCGGTCCCGCCGGCGGACGTGCTGGTACCCGAGGTCCGCGTAAATGTATAATTCTGTGTGGTGTTTGGTGCGCCAGAGGAAGGTGTCGCCAAGACTTGCCGAAAACGAATGCTCGCTTCCGGCATCTCCCGCGCCGCGCCAGGCCGATCCGGCCGTGAGGCGTGTGGCGTGGCGGAATCGTGCGCTGCCGCCGCAGCGGGGATCCCAGCCGCCATCCACGCCGAGGGCGGCGTTGGCGTGGCACAATCCGTCGCGCGCGCCGGGGGGGCGCGCCATGCCGCCTGTCGCCAGGCCTTCGCGGGCAAAATATTGTGTCACGAGATAGTGGCGGGTGAGGATTTCCACCCTTTCCGCCTCGCCGGCCCCATGCGCCACCGGCAGGATGGCAGGGACGGCGCAGGCGGCCGCGAGGGCGGCCATGGCGCGTGGAAAGGGGGGTGCCGGGTGCCGTGGGGACGGTGTTTGCGGGGTCATTGCCAGGATGCGAGGACCTCGCGGTGCCGGGAGCGTGCCGGAAATGAAATTTCCAAGGCCGCGCCCTTGTGAGGTGATTCATGGAAGGGTGCCGTGCTCTTGATCGCGCCCGCCAGCGGCCTTGTTTTTTCCTGGGGATGTGACGACCTTTTTACGGTCCGGACACAGGCGGCTGGCATCATTTCCATCGCGTTCAGGATCCTATATCCCATGCCTTTCATTCAACCGAAAAAGAATGGCGAAAATGCCGTTTTCAATTCTTTTTTCGCCTGCTTTTTGGGGAAACCACCCGATTGCGTGAGAACGCCGCCATTTTCCGTCCGCCACGATCCATTTTCGCGCGCTCTGGCGGGGCGGGGGCGCGTTGTCGTCGGGTGTGCCGGGGTGTGTGTCTGGCTGTCCGCCTACGCTTGCGGAACTTCCCCCGGGATTGTGAGAAGGGTGCGAATGGTGGTGTCGCGGGTTGGCGGGAGGGCGATGGCGAGCGAAAGGGCTGGCCGGGCCTCCTGGTAATGCGGGGAGTACCAGCCGCGGACGGAGTCCGGGGCGGCGCGCACGGTGGTGATTTCGGGGGGCGGCGCGAAATCGCCCTGGATGTGGCAGGAAAAGCGCAGCCGCCCCGGCGTGGACGGGGAGGGCAGGGCGATGTCGAGAGAGAAGGCGTTCGGATCGGCCTTTTGCGAAGGAAGATCCGGCGCGCGCGGTTTTTGCCCGCTGCCGTCGTCATGCAAGAGCCAGTGCAGGCGCCAGCGGCGCGGGATTTTGGACTCAAAGCGGTCCTCTATGACGATTGTTTTGGCGGCGTCGGGGCTGCCGGCGGCGGGATTTTCATCCGGGAAATGGATGCGCCGTGTGTGGGTCGCGCCGAAACGGGCGACGTAGGCGAGATTGGCAAACTCGTATGTGTTTTCGCCGGACTGGCGGAAGCGGCCGGTCGGCCATGGCAGGTAGAGGAAGCGGCCGAGTTTCTCCATCTGGTCGGCGTTTTCGCAGGTGGCGGTGTTGTGGGTGAACGCGCTCGAGAAACCATCGGCAAAACGGCCTGTGGCGTTGTAGGAGTAACTGCCAGGGTTGAGCAGGAGGGGGATGCCGTCCCAAAGGAGCGAAATGTGCCCCATGTCGCGCGTGGCCCGGTGGCGGAAGCGGGTCGGGCAGCGCAGCAAAAGGGAAAACGGGCCGCGCCGGAGCAGGAGGATCCCGGAATCGGGGAAATGCCGCCGGGAATTTTCCCGCCCAGGGGCGCCCCCGCCCGGCAGGACCCGCCGCGCGAGGTGGATCGCGGGACGAAAATCGGCGAACGGGGCCGCCGGGATGGGGAGGATGTTGGCCCCGTCGTTGGCGCCATGGAGGTGCGCCATCCCGGTTTCCGGGGAAGTGATGGCGTCGAGGAAGCTGGTGGCGCGGGCAAGGGCGGATTGCAGCCAGACGGGCGGGCTGGCGCCTTCCGCGCCGCCGCCGTTTCCGGGGATGCCCGCCGCGAAAATCATCCCCCAGGCGAGGTCATGGAGGAGCACGCGGTGGTAAACCGCGGAGTGCTGGGAGAAACCGCCATCGGGATAGACGAGGGCGTCGAGCTGCCCGCGCAGCCTGGCCAGGGCAAGGCGTGTCCATTTCGCGCCGCGCACGCCCCCGGCAAGGCGCCCTGCGGTGAGCAGGCCGACGCACTCGCTTATGCCGTGGTTGTTGGACTGGCTCAGGGCGTAGTCGAGATTGGCGGTGATGCGCTCCCCCGTGGCATGGACGAGGCGCCGCCACGCGGCAAGCCTCCCCGGGGTGGTGGCGGGGGCGCCGTCGAGCGCGAAGCGGGCCGTGACGGCGGCGAAGAGGCGGAATGAGGCCTCCTGCCCGCATTTCCAATTGGGGCCGCTGTTGGGCGGGTTGTTCTCGATCCAGTTTTCGGCAAGTTCCCAGAAACGCTCGGCAAAGGCGTTGTCGCCAGTGCGCAGCCAGGCCGCGGCCAGCGGGAAGGCCCACGGCCAGCGGCTCAGTTCCCAGATGTTTTTTATGTCGCCGAACGCGAAGTCGCCAAGGGCGCTCCAGTGCACGCTGGCGGGGGCGCGCTCCCCGGTGAGGGCATTGCGGTGCCAGTCGGGAAGGCCCCCGGTGTCGAGCCTGTGCCAGCCAAAGAGGCGGAAGCTGCCGGCGAGAATCTCCCTGGACTCCATGCCGGGCGGGCTTGCGGAAAATGGTTCCGCGCCCCTTCCGTCCGTCGCGGGGGCGCGGGCCAGCGTGTCGGCAAGGAGGGATTTGAGGTGGTTTCCCACGGTTTGCGCGAAGACGGGCGTCCCTTCGCCGTCCTTCTTGTCGAAATCGGAGGGGATCGCGTCCCACGGTTTTTGCGGGGCGAGAAGGCGCGGCAGGCCAAGCCGCATGCGCAGGGCATGGCGGATTCGGAACAACACCCATCGCGCCCCGAAGGCGCGCACCAACCAGACGTATTTCCTCAGCATTTTTTTGTCTCGCCCGAATGGAAACGCCGCCGGCGGGATTGCGCAACGCCCTTGCTTGCCATGGTGGCGTGGGAGCGGCAGCGTGCGCCCCATGTCCCTGGATATTCCCCTGCTGCACGAAAAGGCGCTTGCCGCCGCCGCCGCCGCCGCCGCCGTTCTTCGCGCCGGCGCGGATCGCACCGTGAACCTCCTCAGCGACCGGGACGTGAAATTGCAGGCCGACGTGGATGCCGAGCGCCAGATTCGCGGGATTCTTGCGCCAACGGGCCTGCCTGTCGTCGGCGAGGAGCTGGGGGGGGATCCCGCCCTCTACGACTCGGGTGACGCCCCCTATTGGGTGCTTGATCCGTTGGATGGTACGTACAATTACCTGCGCGACCAGCCCGCCGTGTGTGTCAGCCTCGCCCTGATGCGCGGGCGCGAGCCGTTGTGCGGGGTCGTGCATGACTTCCAGTCCGGGCGTGTCTACGCGGGACGTGTGGGGGGCGGGGTGTCGATCAACGGCGTCGATGTCACGCCGCGCTGGGCTGCGGAGACCTCGCAAGCCTGCCTGATGACGGGTTTTCCGGCGGCTGCCGACATGTCGCCCGCCGCGCTGGCCGCCTTTGTGCGCCGGGCCGGGCGTTTCAAGAAGATCCGGATGATCGGCAGCGCGGCGCTGGCCGTGGCATACGTCGGGACGGGCCGGGCGGATGTCTACCTTGAGGACGGGACGAATTTGTGGGATGTCGCCGCCGGGCTGGCCATTGTGAAAGCCGCCGGGGGTGTTTACGCGCTTGCGCCCGCGGGCAGGCCGCTTCGTTTCAACCTCGTCGCCGCCGGAAAAAGGGAGTGGCTGGATGCGTGATTTGGAAACGAAAATGATTCCGGCTCCGGCATGTTCGCCGGAAGCACGGATTTTGGAGAAAAAGGGGTGAAACGAGTGGAAAACACCGTTTTTGGGTCCCCGCCCCGGGGTGCCGGGCGGTGGGGCGGGAGGTTTGCGGCCGGGGGAAGGCGTTGATCCTATTTTTCATTTTTTTACTCGACATTAACGGAAAAGGTGTCACCTTGCAGAACTGCCGCGAAAACGCCCGCCGCAAGCCTGTGGCCGGGGGTTGAGTGGCGCAAGGTTATTCCCTGACATAAAAACCAGCCCACCAAAGACATAAGACGCATATGGCCTCAATCAAAACCTCCCCGGATCCGAAAAAGGCATCGAAGCCCTCATTTGCCTACCTCGTGGAGAAAAAACGTGACGGGGGTGAATTCAACAACGAGGAAATTCGCCAGATTGTGGACTCCATCATGGATGGCGAGATGCCCGAGGCGCAGCAGGCGGCGTTGGCGATGGCCATTTATTTCAAGCAAATGTCCGCCCTGGAGACGGCGGCGCTTGCCAACGAGATGATGTATTCCGGCGAGACGGCGGATCTTGACAAGATCCGCCATCCGAAGGTGGCCAAGGTGGCCACCGGCGGGGTTGGCGACAAAACGGCCATCATTCTTGCCGCGCTGGGGGCCTCCTGCGGGGTGATCGTGCCGGGCATGGCCGTGAAGGATGAGGATTTTGTCATCACCTCGGCGAACAAGCTTGGCAGTGTCCCCGGCTTGAAGACCAAGTACGGCATCACGGACTATGAGAATCTTTTGGCGAAGGCGGGGGCCGGCATCGTCGAGGCCAATGCGGAAATCGCCCCGGCGGATGACCTGATGTATGCGCTCCGCCAGCAGACGGCCACCATCCCCAGCCTGCCGCTCATCACCGCCAGCATCCTTTCCAAGAAACTCGCCGAGGGCAGCGAGGGGCTTGTGGTGGACGTGAAATGGGGCAACGGCTCCTTCATCCGCGACCGCGAGCAGGCCAAGCAGCTCGCGCGGGTCATCACCCGTGTCGCCCGCGGAATGAATCGCAAATGCGTCGCCCTGGTCACGGATGTCAACCAGCCCATTGGCGATTCCGTGGGGACCGCGCTGGAACTTCGCGAGGTTGTCCATCTGCTTTCCGGCGAAGGGCTTGAGATTCGCAAGGAGGTGGACAACGTGCCCGATCCGTTGAAGGATCTCAAGGAGCTTGTCCTGAAACTCGGCATGGAGATTGTGCGCCTCGCGGGTGTGGCCGGTTCCACGCTTTCCGCGAAACAAATGGTCGAGAAGCACATCAAGGACGGGCAGGCCCTCAAAAAACTCAAGGAAATCGTGGCGGCCCAGGGCGGGAAGACGGATTGGTTTGATAATGTCGAGAAGTTTCCCAAGGCCCAGTACCTCAAAAAGCTTCCCGCCCCCAAGCGCGGGTATGTCCACACGATTGACGCGGGCAAGATCGCGCGCGGTGTGCAGATCCTTGCAACGGGCAAGGACGGAAAATATGACCCCGCCGTGGGCATCACCGAGATAAAGAAAGTCGGGCGCCAGGTCAAACAGGGCGAGCCGCTCATTTTGATTCACTATAACGACGAGGCCCGCATGGAGGCCGCCTATCATTACTTCCGCGATGCCTATCGCCTCGCGCCCAAGCGCCCCAAGGACGAGCCGCTGGTCGTGGAGCGCGTCGCATAGCGCGAAAATGTGAAAAAACAACGGCCGCCCCGGCGCATTTTGTGCCCGGCGGCCGGTTTTTTCGTTTTTGGCTGAATTTTGCACGCAATTTTCGGATGCGAACCCCCAAGGATAAATGGCCGCAACGGCGGATGCCGCGGGACGGGCAGGCGGTTCCGGCGGTTTGCGCCGGGGCAAAACCCTCCACGGCCGTGCGCCTGAAGATCAAGGCGGTGCCCAATTCCCCGGAAACGGGGATTGCCGGACGCCTTGGCGACGCGTGGAAAGTGCGCATCCAGGCGCCGCCGGAGGACGGCAAGGCCAACAAGGCTCTCGAGGAATATTTGGCCAAAAAACTTTCGCTTCCGCGATCCGCCGTCACCGTCATCGCGGGTGCCGCCTCGCGCGAAAAAATGGTGGCGATCGAGGGGCTTCCCATCGAGGGGATAGAAGCCCGTCTCGCCGGGTGACGCCGCCGGCGCCGGTCTCCCGCCGCCTTTTCCGGGACGGCGCGCGGATGGCGTGATGTTCTGCCTGACATCCAAGGCGGCCTTCCTTGATGGGAGGTTTTTTGCCTGCGCCGCGGAGGCAGGTTTTCGCAGCCGGCGGCACGTTGCGCACTTCGTTTTCTTCGCGCCACGGCGGGACATCACCGTTTTGCGCGAGGCGGTTTTGCCGCCGCATTACCCCGCGTTTTTCTCCGGCACTTTTGCAAGTGGCGGAAAGGGAGAAAAATGGCAGGGAGGAGATCCGCCGCGTGAAGTTTTGCGGCTGTTTTCGCGATGACTTCCCGATCCGGATTTTCCGGGCATCCCCGCCCCCCTTTTTGGCGATTATTGTGACTTGCTTGTGACTGGCGTGCGGGATCATGTCCGCGCCGGTGTTTGGGGCGCGTCCTGCGGGCCGGGAATGGCGTCACAGGCCAACAAAAACCGGAATGTTCCGAATCAAATTTTCCTTGCGGGAGATTTTTGCCGAAGGCAGCATGGCCGCACGTAAGCTACCCTCCCCTCAGTCACCACCCATTTCCTTCCCGTTGTTGCATCCTGCCACACACAGCGTTCTGGCGTACTTCTTCATGAAAAACGACCCGCCACCTCCCTCTGTTTCCCGCCCCCGCGTCCGCGTCCCCATCGGGGTGCGGCATTTCGTTGGCGTTTTCGCCCCTTTCCCCTTTTCGAAAGGGGAAGCCAGAGACCGCATTTGATTTTCCTGCCACATCCACTTTCACGACAACCTGCCTTTCTTTCCGATGAAAAATGCTCCTGTTTCCGTTGAATCCTCCGCCGCCACCGCCGCCGGGGGTGCCCCGCTCCGCTTTCGTCGCCCGCGTTTTGCCCGTGCCACGCTTTTTGCCGCCGCGGCGTCCGTCGTCGTTGCCGCGACGGGGGGCATACCAGGGTTCGCGCCGCTTGCCTCTGGCGCTGTGGAGTCCGATTTTAGCAAGACGGAGAGCATAAGCATTAGTTTTGGCGGGCAGGAGCTGACCATCGGCTCGCCGGGAGCGGTCCCGGTGGCGCATGAGAATTGGAATGTGCCGGGAGCTTTGGCTAACGGAACCATCGCGAACCTGAAAGGCGGGTCGGGGTCTCTCACGGGTGTTGGCGTGGAATGGAAGTCGGGCGGCATACATCATTCCAGTGCAGACGTGAACACCGCCAACGGACAGCTGACTTGGGGGTATTTGGACGATCCGGGAATTACCAACTTTTGGGGGATGAGTGACATTGGGCCGTCGGTAATGTTGTCCAACTTGGGTTCGTTGCCCGCGTCGACGTTCGACGTGTATGTCATTCTCGCCTCGGACAGTATGCCTTCGCCTGCGAGCGGCCGCCCCGTTTATGTCAATGGAACCTGGTACAAAGGCGGAACAAATTCGACGGTGCAGGGAACGGAGGAGACAAGTTCAAATTGGAGCCGAGCATCGTTCGAAAATGGGGGGGTAATGACGGAGGGGATCGGCGGCAGTTATTTGAAGGTTTCCGTTCTACCCGACGGTGCAAGCACGATCAAGATTGCGTCGGGAAAAAACAATGCTGCGCGCGGATCGCTTGCGGCCGTGCAGGTCGTGTATGACATCACGAGCAGTTTCCTGAATTGGAGCGCTGGAAATTCCACATGGGACGCGAGTTCCGACTCATTTCAGGACTCCTTCGGAACCTCCACCTCGTGGGGGACTTCCACCGGGGGGCAGGTCGCCGTTTTCAATGGGAATGACGCTCCCACTCTTTCCGGGACGCACTCCGCCAGCGGATTGTGGGTGAAGAGTGGCGATGTCGTCCTGAATGGTGACGGCGCGGTCAACCTCGTTTACGCCGCGAAGGTCGTGGTGGAAAATGGGGCGAGTCTGACTGTGGGGAGCGCGGTCGACCTGAATTTCACGAATTCGTCGGGTTCGCTCGTCCTTGAGGGCGCCAATTCCCATTTTCACGCCAACAAATCCATCGCCCTGCCGTCTGTCAGCGGCCTTGGCACCTATCATGTGAACAATAGCATGACCGTGCTGACCGGCGAGTTGTCGACAGCAAACTTTGCTTTCACCAACGGGGGTGTCCTGGCGATAAACCCGGCGAAAGTCGCCACTCCCTTCACGTTGTCGGGAAATCTTACCGGCAGCACCGGCCAGGTTGTCGCGCAAGGCGGCATCCTGCGTGTCACCAGTCCCGGCATTGGCGCCCCCAACAGCATCTCATTTTCCGTGCAATCGGGCGCGTCCATCGGGTTTGGCCCGGGCGCGCAAATCAACTCGCTCACCCTGGCCGACGGCTCCATTTACAGCCTTCTGGGCGATTCTCTCCCTTACTCCTCGGCGCAAATCTCCACCCTCAATTTTGGCGGGACCGGCGCGGTGAAAATCAGTTTTTCGGAGCTTCCCCTGACCGCCTTCACGGCGGGAACTCCGTTCACCGTCTTTGGATATTCCGGAAGCGCGCTGACGCCGGAAGTTCTCAGCGCGCTGACCACCGACACGGCGAGGGTTTCGGGTACGTTCGCTTATTCCTCTGGCAGCCTCACCTTCACCCCCTTCACCGTGGGGTTTTACCAGCGTGAATGGACTGCGGCAGGAGATGGCAACTGGACTGGAGCCAATTATGAGTACACCAACTGGAACAGCACCCTGATCACGGATCCGAACGCCAATGGCGACCGCATTTATCTGCCGGCAACTTCTACACGACGGACGATCACAATCGACGCCGGGAAAACCATTCATCTCGACAGCACCAAGACGGGATGGACTTGGGGTGTCGGCACGGGTCTTGCTGACAACTATGCTGGCGGACTTACCCGGCTAGGGAACGGGCAATGGGTGATTGAGGGCGGCACGCTGGACACCGGCACCGCCGTCCAAGGTGCGTACGCGATTCTCGCCGCTGGCAGCGGCGAGGGCGACAACCGGTGGGGGATTCGCACGGATGCGGGGCTTGTCATTCGCAGCAAGATCACTGGGTCGGGCAGCATTGCCACGGTCCATAACGGCAGCGAAACCATCAAACTCTACATTGCCGGCGACGCCTCGGAATACACCGGCACCATCCACCTCGCCCAGAACAACCGCGACATGGCGCTCATCGATAACGGGGTTCTTGGAGATGGAGCCACGGTGACCGGTGCCGGCAGTCTGAAAATTTTCACGAGTACCACGCTTGGGGCCACGGTGAACGCGAATATTCAAATCGGTTCGCAAGAAGGATACAACACCGTCCCCACAAACAGCATCGTCCGGCTCACGGGTGAGAATAACATCTCCTCAAGCATTTACGTCTATTCCGGGACGCTTGCGGTGACCAAGGATGCAAACCTTGGCTCCAATAGCCTCACCATCGGCGCCAACACCAGCGGTCTCAATGCCGGCGCCACGCCCACGCTCCAATTTCTCGCCGACGGGGCGACCTTCTCCAAGGCCTTCGCCGTCGAGCACTCCAATTCCAGCATCAAGGTTGGCACCGCGTTGACGGATGACACCGGCACCCCCATCTCCGTCACCTACAACGGCCAGATTTCGGGGGGCGGCGGGTTGACCAAGACGGGCGCGGGCAAGCTCACGCTCACGGGGTCGGGCTATTCCTACACCGGCGGCACCAACGTCAATGCGGGCACCCTCTCCATCGGCGCGGACGCGAATATCGGCTCGGGCACGCACACGATCAACAACGACGCCACGCTTGAGATCTCCGGCAACATCACGAAACCCTGGGTCATCGGCGCCTCCGGCGGAACGATTTCCACGACGGGCGCGGCGGGGGATGTCCGCACATTTGCCATGCTCTCCGGCTCGGGCAAGCTCACAAAGGCAGGCGCGAGCACGCTCGCCCTTACCGGAACCCCTGACTTCACCGGCCCGGTCAGCATCTCCGCCGGCGCGCTCAAGCTCGGCAACGGCGGCACGACGGGCATTCTTGCGGGCACCTCCCCCATCACACTTTCCGGCGGCGGCAGCCTCGTCCTCGACCTCGCCGACCAGCCTGGCGTCACGCAAACCTTCAGCCGCGCCATCGATGGCACGGGGACCTTCTCGAAAAACAACACGGCGGCGATCGCTTTCACCGGGACCACAGCCTCCAACGTTACGCTTGCCGTCAACTCCGGCACCCTCCTCACCTCCGGCGCGATAGGTGGCTCCGTCGATGTCGTTTCCGGGGCTGTTTTCGGCGCCACGGGCGGCTCGATCGCCAATTTGACGCTTCAGGGCGGCTCCATCTACCGCGCCACCGACGGTTTCGCCGTCCCCGTCACCAACCTCGCCGCGCCAAGTGGCACCGTCTACTTTGACATCGGCGGCATTTTCAGCCCAAGCATGGCGCTGGGGCTGTACCCTTTGCTGGGATTCTCGAATCTCTCTGGCTCGGCCAATTTTGAGATTCTTGATGCCAACGCCTACCGCGGCTCGTTCTCCATCCTGAAAAACGCCAACGACATCACCCTCGACGTCAACTCCGTCGGCGGCAGCTACTCCCTGCGCTGGACGGGCGATGTCGACTCCAATTGGGCGTTTTCCACGCAAAACTGGCGGATCATCTCCGGCGGCACCGTCGACGCCCCCTCGGACTTTGTCGCGAATGACAGCGTCCTTTTCGACTCCACCGCCCCCGCCAACCGGCGCACGGTGACCCTTGCCGCCGGCGCCCAGTTCAAGCCCGCCGCCATGACGGTGGACACCGCGAACGGCGCGAATTACATTTTTGACGGCGCTGGCTCCATTGCGGGGGACGAGCTTGCCGTCGTGCTCAAAGGCGGCGGCACGGTGACGATCAACACCGAAAACCGTTACGGCGTCCTCAGCGGCGGCACCCGCATCGAGACCGGCACCACGGTGAACATTGGCCATGTCAACGCCCTTGGCTCCGGCACCGTCACCGTCCTGGGCAACACCACCATCAACGCCAATGCCGGCCCATTCGCCAACGCCATCCAGCTCGCCAATGGCAGCTTCACGCTGAACTTCCCCGGCCGCGAGACCAGCGAGCTTGTCATTGGAAACGCCCTCTCCGGCGTCGGCAACCTCACGGTCTCCGGCTCCGCCCGCCGCACCTTCACAAACCCCACCGGATTCACCGGAACCCTCCATCTCTCCGCGCCGGTCACTTTCTCCGGGGCGAATGCCGATTGGTCGGGTGTGGCGCTTGTGACCTCATCCGTTTCCGGGGACCACAATTTCACTGGGACAGGGACGACAAGGCTTAAGT
>JAIRPL010000056.1 GCA_031256995.1 Puniceicoccales bacterium | reverse complement strand
TTGTCGACCCCGTTTTTTGATTCCACGCACGCGTCTTTTCAAAATCCATTTTCGCGGCGTTTTCGCGCCACGTTTCACGGACGTTTTTTCCGTCATTTTCCCGGAGTGGATCCACGCGTTTCCACCCATGCCCAGACGCGTCTGTTTTCGCGAACTTTCCGCGTTCTTCATGAGAGTGCCGGCAAGGCGTTTGTCCATGGCGACGTTCACCGGAAAATCCACGACGGATTGCCGCGCGTCCCGGTTTCGCAAATCCCCGCCGTTTTGTCCGAATTGGAGCTTATCCTTGAATCCCTGTTTTCCGCTGCGGAGGATGAGTCTCGCGACGCCTCGCGGAACGGCGAAAAAATCGCCGATTCCAAGCATTCATTTTCCAACGCAAATGATGGCGTTGGAAGGGGCGCGATTTCTGGTTCAGCCCCGCGAAGTTCTTCCGCATCAAGGACGGCATCCTCGCCGGCTCGCGGAACCTCCGCGCCGTCCGGTTCCGCCGCGGATTTTTCCAATTCTCATCCCGCGAAAGGCGCGGTTGTTTCTCCAGTACTTTCCGCCGGGCGACGCGAGATAGCGGAATCCTTTTTTTCGCATTATCGTTTTCTATGCGAACGCCATCCTGCCTACAAAAAAACCGCGCTGCGCTTCCTCGAGAAACTCAAACAACGCGCCCCCGTTTTCCAATCTCTCCACCCCGCCTGGTCCGCGCAAATTTCCACCATCCCCGATTTCCCCAAATCCTCGCCCTCCCGCCCCCCGCGTCCCAAGAATTCCCGGTGACGTTTCGCGATGTTTGGAATCCCCGGCGCCACCTGCCATTTTATCCAGTCCACAGCCTCTGGCATTTCATCCCCGCCCGGCGCTTTCAAATTGGGCGATTCTGGATCTGGCGGAATGGAAAGTTTCGGCGACCATGTGGACTTGGCTGTTTCAAATCTCTTCTCCTTACCCCTTTTTCGGAACCGTGGCGGATGTGTTGTTCTGTCCACAGGGACGCCAGCCATGCCATGGCATCGAAAGAAAATGCCTGAATGCCATGAGGGGCGGGCGGTTTTTGAACGTGGCCGCCGACCGCCTGTGGGGGAAAATAAAAAACGCCAACGGGCCTCGTGGGCCATTGGCGTTTTCCTTCGGCTCTCCTGACAAGGCGCATGAACAGGAGGGAGAGTGTGCGCGAGCAGGCGCAGGCTCTTGGGGATGATCTCAGGCCTTGATGGCCACGCGCCGGTGCGCCGCATCCCATTCGACGATGCCGTCCTTGAGGGCAAAGAGCGTGTGGTCGCGTCCAATGCCGACATTGTCACCCGGGCGGAATTTGGTTCCGCGTTGGCGGATGAGGATGCTCCCTGCTGTGGCGGTTTGTCCGCCGTAGAGTTTCACGCCGAGGCGTTGCGCATTGGAGTCGCGCCCATTGCGGGAGGTTCCGCCACCTTTTTTTGTTGCCATGTCTGGAAGTGTCTAAGTGTTGTTGATGAAAAGAGGGTTTTGCCGCGTCCTCGCGCCATCAGGCATTCACGGACTCGATTTTGATGACCGAGATTTCCTGGCGATGGCCACGGCGCCGGGCGTAACCCTTGCGGCGGCGATGCTTGAAAATGCGGATTTTCTCGCCGCGTTTGTTTTCAAGGATCTTTGCGGAAACGCTCGCCCCGGAGACCGTGGGTGTCCCAATGCGCACGCCCGCGCCCTCGCCTAAGAGCACCACCTGGTCGAGTGTGATGGTGTCTCCCGCCTTGGTGTCAGGGTAAAGATTGACTTTCAAGATGTCGCCTTCCTTGACCGTGAACTGTCGGCCTTGGGTGATGATGGTTGCTTTCATGGAAATGCTTTTGAGGGGTGGGCAGGAAAAGGCGTTGAGGGGCGAGCGCAAGTTTTTTTTGATGTTTTTTTGTCAGAGGGGGTGCGCGGGCCATGCCGTCGTGCCGCCGTGCCGCCCTGTGGCGAGAGGGGTGAGCTTGGCTCTTGACCTGCGTGGCCCGGCGGGCTTCCCTGCGACCCTCGCAGGCGCCTCGCAATTGCGACCGCGTAACGCAAGACCACCGTTTTTTCCCTCCCCGCCATGTCCGCAAGGAAACTTCCCAAAGCCGCCGGCAAAGCTGCCGCGCAAAAAGAACCCGCCGCAGTGAATGCCGTGAATGCGCCCGTCGAGAAGGGCATTTCTGAAATCGGCCTCGTTGGCCTTGCCGTGATGGGGCAGAACCTCGTCCTCAACATTGCCGACCACGGCTTCAATGTTTCGGTGTACAACCGCACTTTTGAGAAGACCCGTGCCTTTGTGGAAAAAAATCCGGTCACGCCCGGTGTCATCAATGGTTACGAAAGCCTGGCGGATTTTGTCGCCTCCATCGCGCGTCCGCGCAAAATCATCCTTTTGGTGAAGGCCGGTTCCGGCACCGATGAATCCATCGACAACCTTGCCCCGCTCCTGGACGAGGGGGACATCATAATAGATGGCGGCAACTCACGCTGGGTGGACACCATCCGCCGCGAGAAGGAACTCAAGGCACGCAAGCCGGCCCTGCGCTTCATTGGCAGCGGGGTCTCGGGTGGCGAGGAGGGTGCGCGTTTCGGCCCGGCGCTCATGCCTGGCGGGGACAAGGCGACCTACAAGGAGCTGGAGAAGATATGGAACGCCATCGCCGCCAAGGTGGACAAAGCCACGGGCAAGCCCATTCTTGGCGCCGCCGCCGGCCGGCCTGTCAAGGGCGGTGTCCCCTGCGCGACCTACATTGGCGAGAATGGGGCCGGGCACTATGTGAAGATGGTTCACAATGGCATCGAATACGGTGACATGCAGATGATTTGCGAGGCGTACGCCCTGCTCAAAGGCTTGCTCGCGTTGAAGGCGGGGGAGATTTCCGCCATTTTTGGCGAGTGGAACAAGGGCGCCCTCGACAGCTTTCTCGTCGAGATCACGGCGGACATCCTTGGGCAGAAGGACCCTGAGACCAAGAAGGCCCTCGTGGACGTCATCCTTGACACGGCGGGCCAGAAAGGCACGGGAAAGTGGACCTCTGTCAATGCCTTGGACATGGGCGTCCCCGCGCCAACCATCGCGGAATCCGTCTTTGCGCGCTGCCTTTCCGCCGTGAAGGAGGAGCGTGTCGCTGCCTCGAAAATCCTCAAGGGACCCAAGCCCGTGAAATACGAGGGCGCGCCCGCCGAACTCATCACCGCCATCCACGATGCGCTCTACTGTTCAAAAATCTGTTCCTATGCGCAAGGGTTCCAGCTTATGCGCGAGGCCCAGAAGGAATATGGCTGGAAGCTTGATTTTGGCAAAATCGCGCAGATCTGGCGCGGGGGGTGCATCATCCGCGCCGCCTTCCTGCAGAAGATAACGGAGGCCTATGCCGCGAACCCCAAGCTCGCGAATCTCCTGCTTGACCCATACTTCAACAAGACCATCCAGAAGGCACAGGCAAACTGGCGCAAGGTTGTCGCCCTTGCCGTGCAAAACGGAATCAGCATCCCGACGTTCGCGTCGGCGCTGGCTTATTATGACGGTTACCGCGCCGAGCGGCTGCCCGCCAATTTGTTGCAGGGGCAGCGCGACTATTTTGGCGCGCACACCTATGAGCGCGTCGACAGGAAGCGCGGGGAG
The DNA here is from genome assembly GCA_031256995.1 of Puniceicoccales bacterium. Classification (GTDB taxonomy): domain Bacteria; phylum Verrucomicrobiota; class Verrucomicrobiia; order Opitutales; family UBA953; genus CALNBE01. The sequence continues at coordinate 7,251 of JAIRPL010000056.1, read as the reverse complement.
TTTTTCCACATTGACTGGCCGCAGCCCGGACGTCCGCAGCTCGCTTTGTGAGCCTGCTGCGCGCGCGGGTGGGCGCATTGCCCGCCATTCCGCGCGCCGCGCTCGCGCTTGTTCATGAAAAAATCCCCGGGCCTGCGACAGGACCGGGGATTTTTTTCAAAATGGTGCGGGCGAACGGATTCGAACCGTCAACATCCACCTTGGCAAGGTGGTACTCTAGCCAATTGAGCTACGCCCGCTTTTAAGGTGACAAACCTTGAAAACAAGAACGGACAATAGGCGGCTAACGCATCTTGTCAAGCGCCTCTTGAAAATTTTTGCGCATCTTTTTTTCGACGGGAATGAAGCCCCTGCGTTGCAGCGACTCCGCGAAGCCATCCCCAAGCAGCGCGGGCAAGAGGGGGCGGATGGTGTTGAGCGAGTCGCGCGGGATGACAAGGTAGAGCGGCAGCATGAGCGGGTAGTCGCCTGTTTGCAGATTTTCCGCCGTGGGCAGATAGGCGCTCGGGGAGATCGCCTCGGATGCCAGCGGGACGATGCGGATGTTCGCGGCCTCCTGTGGCGGCGTGGCGAGCACGGCGATGGAGGCCGGGCTTCCGGCGAGGTAGGCCGCCGTTTCGGCGTCGCTTCCGAAGAAGGAGGTGTTGCCGCGAAAATCCTGGTCGTGCAGCACGCGGTTGCGGAACATCGGCGTTGAGACCGAGGCGTCATAGCGGGTGGCGATGGGATGGATGGGCAGGCTCAATCCACTTCCGCCGACCTCGCTCCAACCGCGCAGGCTCTCGCCCTGCCGCACCCCAAAAATCCGCGCGAGAATCCCAAGATCAAGCCGTTCCACCTTGTTGTCACGCGCGACAGCCACGACGATCGCCTGATAGGCCAGCGGCGTGGCAATCCAGCGTCCGTCCGCGATTTCCCGCACTTTTGTTTTTTCCGGCAGAAACAGCAAGGCACCCGTCGCGCGCGAGTCGCGCAGGAATTTCTCGCCCATGAGGCTTCCCTCCAGCGTGAGTTTCAACGCGGTGTTCGCAGCCGCCTTTTCCAATTCGCTGGCGCAGTCTCCCTTGAGCAAATCCGAGCCGGCCAGCACGATTTTCCCCGTTGACGCCCCGGCGGCCGCTTTTTCGTCCTTGGCGGCGCCGGGGGCGTTTGGCGTGGCCACTGACTGTGCCGCCGGCGTGGCGGCATCCGCCTTGGCGCGATGGAAAAGGGAGGGCTGGCCGGCCCCGGCTCCGATGAGGGCCGCCAGCACGAAACAACGTTGGAATCTCATGGCTGCAAACTGCCGTGCGCCCGCCCTGCCTCAACCCGAAAACTCGCCTCCCTTTTCGAATTCTGCCGCAGGGCGCGTGCCGTTTCCTGCGGAAATCCGGAAAGGCCCGAGGGATGCGCCGCCTTGGGGGACATGCGATCATGGCCCCGAAGTTGCTCATTTCGCGCCTTGGCAACCTTCGTTCACACCTCTTGTCTCACGATCACACCTGTCTTGCGATGAAGCCGCCAAAAATGTTTTCGATCACCCTGCTCGCGCTCGCCGTGCAGATTTCCGCCCACGTGATGGCCCTGGCTGAAACCCGCGTGGAAAAAGGGGCGGCGGGCATCCAGGTTGAGATCGGGAAGCTTCCCGCCTCCGTCGTCGCGCAGCCCTTTGTTTTCGTCACCCGGAACCAGTACGCGAAAGGCCATCATAACACCGAGACCTTCTTCCCTTCGGCCAAAAACGAGTTTAACAACGGGCGTTACAACCCCGGCGGCGCCCTCAAGGTTGTGGATTTCAAGAAGGGCACGGTTGTCACCCTCCTTGAGGTGAAGGACGGAGTGGTGCGCGACCCCGAGGTCTCGTGGGATGGCGGGCGGATCCTTTTCTCGATGCGCCGTGCCCGGGATGACAGTTACCATGTCTACGAGATCAACGCTGATGGCACCGGACTGCGCCAGCTGACCTCCCTCAAGGATGTTGATGACCTCGATCCGTTCTATCTGGCGGACGGCCACATTGGTTTTTCGTCCACGCGGGAACCAAAATACTGCGGATGCAACCGCCACATCATGGCCAACCTCTACCGCATGGAGCCTGATGGCGCGAATATTCACCAAATCAGCAAAAATCCTCTTTTTGACGGACATGGCACGCTGCTTCCCGACGGGCGCGTCCTTTACGACCGCTGGGAATATGTGGACCGCAACTATGGCGACGCGCAGGGCCTGTGGACTTGCAACCCCGACGGCACCAACCACGCCATTTATTGGGGGAACAACACGCCCGCGCCCGGCGGCGTCATTGACGGGCGTCCCGTTCCGGGCACCGAACGCGTGGCCGCCATTTTCACCTCGACGCATGACCGCCCGTGGGGCGCGCTTGCGATCCTCGACCGCCGTCTTGGTATCGACGGCCCCGCGCCCGTTGTGCGGATCTGGCCCGAGGCGGCCCGGGACCGCGTCTGGGAAAGCGACCGGCGCGCGCCCGCGCGTGCTTACGGGACGGACAACATGCGCGGCCTTTCGTTGAAATATGAGGATCCGCAGCCGCTTGATTCCCGCCATTTGCTGTGCTCGCGCCAGCTCTCTCCCGGATCGGACCGCACGGGGATCTTCCTGCTGGACATGGAGACGGGGAGCGAGACCTTGCTCTACGCCGAGGAACGCCTGGGGGCCTATGACGCCACGCCGCTGGCCGCCCGCGCGCGTCCACCCGTGCTGCCTGCGCGTCGCAGCCATGAACCGTCCGTGAACACAGGGACGTTTTACGTGCTCGATGTTTATAACGGCACGCACATGCAGGGGGTCTCGCGCGGCTCCGTGAAGTACCTGCGCATTGTCGAGACGCCCGAGAAACGTTTTTGGACCCTCCCCGCCTGGAATGCGCAGGGCAGTGTCTCGCCCGCGATGACATGGGACGAATTCATGGCAAAGCGCATCATTGGCACCGTGCCCGTGAATCCTGATGGCTCGGCGTATTTTGAGGTCCCGGCTGAAAAATTTCTCTATTTCCAGCTGCTGGACAAGGACGGACTCATGGTGCAAACCATGCGCAGCGGCGCCATCGTGCAACCCGGCGAGCAAAACGGCTGCGTCGGCTGCCATGACGATCGCCTCGCGTCCGCCCCCGTCTCGGCCAAGCAGACAGCGATGGCGCTTCTGAGACGCCAGCCTGACAAACCCGTGGCCTGGCCCGGTCTTCCGGGAAAAACCGTCGGTGGCACGGCGGTTTCACGCGCCACGCCGTCCTCGCCTGGTGTTCCGGAAACGGCCGCAGGGGCGGGGGACGATTTGCCGCCGGAGTTCAGTTATTTAAGGGATGTGCAGCCGGTTTTTGACCGCCACTGCGTCTCCTGCCACAACCCCGGGAAGCCGGCCGGGCGGAGGCTGAACCTTTCCGGCGCTCCCGGGCAGATTTTCAATCCGTCCTATGGCGAGCTTTGGGCCAAGCGTTACATCCGCCCCATTGGCGCCGGCCCTGCCCGCATCCTCCAGCCACGCGCGTGGGGTTCGTCGGTCAGCGCGCTGACGGCGTTCCTGCGCAAACGCCACGGCGGCGTCATGCTGGAAAAGGACGATCCGGAGGCCTTCCACCGTGTCGTCTCCTGGATTGACCTTAACGCCCCCTACTACCCCAGTTATGCGACTTCGTATCCCCGCAATGATTACGGACGAAGCCCGCTCACAAGGGAGGAGACCTCCAGGCTTGAGAAGCTCCTTGGCAAAAAAATCTCCGCGTGGCACTCAGGGCGGAATGGCGACTTTTTCGTGGATGACCCGATGTGGAAGGAGGCGCCCGGCAAGCCTTCCAACCGGGACGCCGTGAATCTGCGCGCCGTCCTGGCGCTCAATTTTTCGGAGCCGGAAAAAAGTCCCGCGCTGGCGGAACTCAAGTCGTCCGCCCCTGACAAATATGCCCTGGCGCTGGCCATTGTCCAAAAAGGGGCGGCGCGTGTTCGTGAAAATGGCGACAACGGCCTGGCGCAATTCCAGATGTGCCCGCTGGATGCCTGGCGCCAGGGGCGGTATGACGACGCGCGCGCCCGCGAGCTTGCCAGCCGGCGCGCCATCGCGGCAGGCAAAAAATTCTATGACACGGACAACCCCTGAGCGCCCTCAGGGAACAACCTCCGCCGCGGGGAGCAGGTCCGGCGTTGGATAAAGCGGGATGGACGGGTTTTCCCTTTGGAAATAATCCGCGTTCCAGTCGCTGGCAAACAGCAGGACCAGGCGTTCGCGCGAGTCGAGCACAAGCTTGGCGCCGCCAAGGAAAAGCGTGTCGAAGGTTTCGCGGGGCACCCTGGTGTCCACCCAGCGGGCGACGGTCCACGGGGCGTTTTCGAGCCGGATTGAGGCGTTGTATTCCGACTGGAGCCGGTGGGCGACGACATCAAATTGCAGGGGGCCGACGGCGCCAAGCAACGGGACGGAGCCACCGTCGGCGGGGGTGAAGCGCTGGACAACTTTTTCCTGAAGCAGCTGGTCAAGGCCCGCCCGGAAGCGTTTGAAACTCCCGGTGTCCGTGCTGTGCAGGAGGGCGAAGCACTCTGGCGCGAAAGGCGGGATGGCGTCAAAGACGATGCCCGGGTCCTCGGAAAGCGTGTCGCCGATGCCGAAATCCGGGAGGCCTGTGACGCCGAGCACGTCACCGGGCCATGCCTCGTTGACGGTTTCCCGTTCCTGCCCGAAAAGCTGGTGCGAGAAGGCGAGACGCACCTTTTTCCCGCTTTGGCAGTGTGTGACCTGCATGTCTCGCGTGAACCTCCCGGAGCAGATGCGCAGGAAGGCCAGGCGGTCGCGGTGCCTGGGGTCCATGTTTGCCTGGATCTTGAAGATGAAGGCCGAGAAAGGGGCGTCGTCAGGGTGGACGATCCGGTTTCCGGCTGTGCGCGGGCCTGGCAGGGGCGCGTAATCGAGGAATCCGTCGAGGAGAAGTTGCACGCCGAAGTTGTGGATGGCGCTGCCGAAGTAAACCGGGGTTTGCCTGCCGGCGAGAATGGCCGATGGGTCGAAAGCGGTGCCGGCCATGTCCAGCAGCTCCACATCCTCGCACAGGCGGGAATATGTCGCGGCGGGCATGGCGTCGCGGATGGACGGGGCGTCGAGCGCGCCTGTGGTGACGGGCGCCTGGCGCGCGCCGCCCGTGGTGCGTTCAAACCAGTGCGCCTGTTTCTTGAGGCGGTCGTAAACGCCGTGAAAGCCGGTGCCTTCCCCGATGGGCCATGTGACCGGGCAGGTCGGGAGATCGAGTGTTTTCTCAATCTCGTCGAGCAGTTCGACCGGATTCTTCCCGGGCCGGTCGCATTTGTTGACGAAAGTGAAGATGGGGATCCCCCGGCGGCGGCATACTTGGAAGAGCTTCAGTGTCTGCTCTTGAATGCCGCGCGCGGCGTCCAGCACCATCACGGCGGCATCGACGGCGGTCAGGACGCGGTAGGTGTCCTCCGAGAAATCGCGGTGGCCGGGCGTGTCGAGGAGGTTCACGGCGCAATCGCGGTACTCAAATTGCAGGACGGTGGATGAGACGGAGATGCCGCGCTGCTTTTCAAGCTCCATGAAGTCGGAGGTGGTGGCCTGCTGGTTCTTGCGGCTTTTGACGGCCCCGGCAAGGGTGAGGGCGCCGCCGTAGAGGAGGAGCTTTTCGGTGAGGGTGGTTTTTCCCGCGTCCGGGTGCGAGATGATGGCGAAGGTGCGGCGGCGGGAGATTTCCTGCTGTGGTGTCATTTGGCGGTTCTGAAAAAAGTTTTGGGCGGCGTCTGTGGCGGAGGGGCGGCGGGATGCCTTTCAGGCCCAGGCAGAGGGGTGGAGGCGGGCTTGGTCGGGTTCCGGGTTTTCGGCGAAATAGACGGCCATGCGGAACTGCGCGCGGCGTTCGAGGGGGGTGTCCGGCTTGCGTTTGCGCAAATCGTCATACAGGGCATCCGGCGCGCGGCCCGCCAGCTGGTAGGGTTGCGTGAACCCGAGATCGAGGAGGTCGCGCGCGGCCTCGACCTTGAAATACGGGATGCGCATGAAGGCGCTGTTGAGGGCCTCCGAGCGCAAACGCTTGGCCTCCTCGGGGGTTGTGGCGAACGGGCGCTCAAAGTCCTTTGGCATGAGCTTGCGCGGACGGCGTGGAGGGCGTGTGGCGGACATGGCGGCGGTTCGGATGAAATGGGGCGCGAAGTTTGCAAAACCCGTTGGCCGGGCAATAAGAAACCTCGGAACGCTTTGGCGCGAAAAGATGGCTTGCGTGTGAAATCCCGCGTGTCCACGCGCTATCGGCGCGGGATTTTGGCGCATCGCCGGTTCAATTTGTCGCAAATGGCCGGGGTGACTTACCGGGGCGCCTGCGGCGGTTTTTGGCGGGAATGCCCTGTCCGGTGTGAGGCTCGGAAGGGTAGGATGCCGGATGTGCGTGACGTCTTTTCAGCGGCAAGAATTTTTGCCTTCAATGGTCATTTCCGGTGGCGCCGTGAGAAAATCCGGGAAATCGCCTTGCGGGGATCGGCTTCCGAGCAGCGTGCGATTCCATAAGCCGCGACAATCGCCAAAGGCAGAAGCATCGGGATGGCGTAACGAGGCAAAGCCTCCCAAAATAGATAAAAGAAGAATCCGCAAAGTGGAATTATCGCAAGAAGCGGGACGAACGGATTTGGGATGGATTTCCGGTCGCGGAAAAGCAGGAAAAATCCAACGGCGGAAAACAGAAAAACAATGAATTTCCAGCCTTCATAAACATTCCTGATCCCGGAATGGCCAAGCCCGTCCTTGTCAAAGAAAAATCTTCCGGCGACCTTGGTTTTTGAAGGGTCCCACGCGGAATCATAAGCACAAAATAACGGGATTCCATCCTTGGGCTGACACATGCCATTGAGCAGCGAACTGCTCCAGACAACAGCGATTTTCCGAATGAAAAAATGCGCCGCGTACAAGGGATCCTTTGAAAAGCCCAGGAAACTTTTCCCAATGGATTCCCAGGCGCGAGCCTTCAATGCCTCCTCGGAAAGCTCTCCCCATCCATGCTCGGTAAAACAATTCCAAGTGCCCATCCATTTTCCATTTAGGCTCCTGGGGGATGTCACATATTCAACCGTTCTTCCATTTTCCGGGTCGAAAACATCATTTTGCAATCCCATCGCCATGAAACACACTTTGGGAATGGGCAGGAAATTCCTGGCATCCAGACCTCCCGCCCGCTGGCCATGGATATCACCCGTCCATTGCCCCCCGTTCTTTTCTAAGTTTGAAACATATCTTGCCTCATAGAAACGTATGAATTGCCCTTGCGCA
>JAIRPL010000026.1 GCA_031256995.1 Puniceicoccales bacterium | reverse complement strand
CCCCAAATCCCAAAAAACCCCACCCCCCCTTTTGACAAAAAAAAGTTTTTTAAGGAAAATGAAAACCCCCACGACCCCCCCCATTGCCAGGCCCCGCCCCCCCCCCCCCCCCCCCCCCCGAAGATTGCGCGGAAACTTGAAAATCAATCCCGGTTGTGCCAAGACGGCATGGCTTTCCTCCTTTGTCTTATTCATTTATCGTCAATTTTCTTTATCACTTTTACACTATGTTACCCATCTGTCAAAGGCTTAAGACAACTTGTCATGCGACTTTTTCATGGCAAGAGGTGGACGAACCCCAAAAATCACAATCCCGGCTGCAATGACAGCCGGGATTGTGGACAAGGCGAAAGGGAAACCCGCCGGAAAATCATCCCGGAATGGTGCCCCCATGCAAACAGCCGCGATGGCGGATGGGGTGAAAAGGGAAATCGCGCGCGGCGCAGGGTGGCAGGCGCGTGCCGCGCGCGGTTTTTGCGGCGTGGTTTTTCACGACGCGGCCGTGATGGCGCGTCGCGGCCTACTTTCCGATTTCCCGGAGCTTGATATTTTTGAAGGAGACGCGGTCGTTGTGGTCCTGAAGAAGGATGTGCCCGTCAGGCCATTCGCCGAACTGTTTGTAATTCTTGTACTTGCTTTTTTGAACGAGGGCGCGGAAGGCGTCCGAGTGGCGGTCATATTCGACGGTCTTCACGCCATCCAGATAGTGTTCGACTTTGCCGCCGTTCACGACGAGGCGGGCGTTGTGCCAGGATCCGGGGGAAACCGAGGGTTTGTCGGCTGGCGGGGCGATCAGGTCGTAAAGTGCCGCGAGGGTGTGGGTCCCCTTGTTCTTTTTGGCGTCCGGGTTGAGTTTGTCGTCAAGGATTTGGTATTCAAGCCCGATGCCCATCTGGCTGTTGAGGCCCGTTTGCGCGAAATACTTGATGCCGCTGTTGGCCTTGGGGGTGATGAGAAAATCAAGGGTCAGCTCAAAGCTGGTGTAGCGTTTTTCGGTGATGATGTCGCCGGCCTTGCTTTGGGCAAGTATGGTGAGGATGCCGTTTTTCATTTCCCATCCGGACTTGGGGAACTTTTTGCCACGAACACTGCGCCAGCCCGTGGAGTCTTTGCCGTTCCAGAGGAGTTTCCAGCCCGCGGCCTGCTCTTCCGCGGTGAGGCGGTTGTCCGTCTCGGCGGCGGTTTCGGAGCTTTCGGCGGTGCGGTCGGCGGCCGCGAAGGTGTGGTGGGGGGTGGCGAATGCGGCGAGCGCGGCGAATGTGGCCGCAAGAAGGGTGGGTGTTTGCATGGGGGCAAAAATTGTGTGAGGTGGGACGATGAGTCGAGTGGGAAAAGGTGGATGGCGCCCAACCGGGGGGGCATTACGGCGCCTCGCAACGGAGTTGTTGGAGGAGGCAATTCTCATCGTCGGCGCGCATGAGTGATTCTCCGACGAGGAGGGCGTCCGCCCCCGCGTTTTTCATGCGAAGGGCGTCGGCGGGGGTTTTGATGCCGCTTTCGGCGACTTTGATGATTCCGGATGGGATTTGCGGGAGATATTGCTCGCAGAAGGAGAGGTCGGTTTGGAAGGTGGAGAGATTGCGGTTGTTGACTCCGAGAATGCGCGGGGAAAAACGCAGTGCCCGTTCCAGCTCGCCGGCGGTATGCACCTCGAAGAGCACGTCCAGACTGGCGAGCATGGCGGCGGCTTGCAGGCGTTTGATTTGTTCGTCGGACAAGGCCCGGATGATGACGAGGATGCAACGCGCGCCGGCCTCGGCGGCCTCGACGATCTGGATGGGGTCGATCATGAAGTCTTTGCGAAGGCAGGGCAGGTGGCGGCGGTGGCGGTTCTGGAAATCCACGACGTCCCAGAGATCCTCAATGCGGCCGGAGAAGAATTTCTCATCGGTGAGCACGCTTAGGGCGTCCGCGCCGGCGTTGGTGTGTTTGCGGGCTTGTTCGGTGGCGTCCACGCCAGCCTTGATGGTTCCGGCGCTTGGGGAGGCGCGTTTGATCTCCGCAATGATGGATAGGCGCCCTGGATGGTGGAGGGCGTCGGAAAAGGATGCCCCTTCACGGTGAATTTGCCCAAGGCGGGCCAGTTCGGAGTCGCGAACGGGACGCAGGCGGGGGGCGATTTCACGGGCTTTCCAAGCCATGATTTCGGAGAGTTTGTCCATGCTGGGTGGGAATAGGCTGTGAGGTGTGAATGAAACCACCGGCCCTCGGAAAAACAAGCAGGGAGGCCTTTGCGGGGCCTCCCTGTTGTTTTGGGCGGCATGGCGCCGGTGGTTAGAACTGGAGCGTGTTGATGTTTTTTCCGTCAAACTTTTCCTGACGCACCTTCCTGATGGTGCCTTGGAGCGCGGAGACCCTGGCGGTATGCCGTTTGAAAACGACAAAATCCTCGGTGCTCACGATATAGGTGGGGGCGACGAGGAGGTCGGTGTTGGGGTTGGAGGTGATGGCCACATAGGCGGCGGCGGCCTTGGCCTTGTCGATGCCGCCCTCCCCGAAGATGGAGGAGATGATGCTGGTCGCCCCGGCGCCTTGCAGGCCGTAGTTCACTCCGTTGGCTTGTTTGTCGGCGCCGATTTGGATGAACCCGAGGATCTCGGTGACGGTGGCCTCGCCGGAGACCTTTTTGCCGACTTCGACGTCAGGCTGGAAAATAACGGCGGTGGTGGCCTTGATGCCTGCACTATGGCCGGCTTGATTTGTGGCCTGACAGCCTCCCCCAAGAAGGATGGCGGCAGTGGGAAGCGCGAATAGCGGAATGAATTTTTTCATGATGACAATATTGGTTGGTTGCTGAACAAAGGCGCCGTTGCCAGAGGATGACACCGGCCCGGCCCTCATCCTCTTCGAGGACAACCACAGCGTAACTTTCGTCGGTCGCGGGATGTCAATTTCCGATTATCACTCCGATGTTTTTGCCCGGATGGAGGAGGGGCGGCGAGGGGGCGTGTGTCTCCTCTTATTTCTTGCCGCAGGCGGGGTTGCCGCGCGAGAATGCTTGCGCCCCTTTTGATGGTGCCGCGCGCCTGTTGCACCCGCCTACGACTCATGCACACCGAAACCAAACCGATTTCCGCCGATGCCGCCGCCCCTGTGGCGGGGCAACCCACGTCCGCAGTCCCGGGCGGGAGAACGCCGCTCATTGCGCGGGGTTTTCTGCTGACGTTTGTCATGGTCACGTCACTGTTTTTCCTGTGGGCGTTTCCAAACACGTTCAACGATGTGCTTATCAAGCAGTTCATCAAATCGCTTGAGTTGTCGGAGGGGCAGACGGGGTTTTTGCCGTTCGCCCTGAAAACCGGCTATTTCTTTCTGGCGATTCCGGCCGGCTTGTTCATGCAGCGCTGGGGCTACAAAAACGGGATTCTTGCGGGGCTTGTGCTGTTTGCCGCCGGTTGCTTTTTGTTTTACCCGGCGGCGCATTCGCGGGAATTCTCGATTTTTCTCGGAGGCATCTTTGTCATGGCCGGCGGGTGCGCGTTTCTTGAGATCGGGGCGAACAGTTTTGTCGTAAACCTCGGTCACAAGGATACTTCGGAGCGCAGGCTCAATCTCGCTCAGTCTTTCAACCCCATTGGCGGCATCACGGCTGCCGCGCTCGGCACGGTGTTTATTTTCTCCGGCATCGAGCCGAAGGATCACACTGTCGCCATTTGGAAAAACACTCCCGCGGTCGAGGTTTACCAAGCTGTGCAGGCTTCCGGGGGCGCGGCCAATGCCAAAGCCTATTTCACGGAGGAGTTTTTCAAGGAACACCCGAGGCTTGGCACAAAAAATTTAAGCCCGGTGGGGGATCCTTCGAAAAAAATTGAGGCGGTGCCCGTGCCCATCGGGGACAAATTGGATGCCGAACTGACGGCTTGGGGGCAATTCTTTGGCAGGGAGCGCACGCCGGAGGAGCTTGCCCGGTGGCGATCAGCCGGAAATGGCCGTGGTGCAACGGCTTACGAGGCATTTGTCGAGGCGGAGAATCTTCGCGTGTTTCCCACCTATGTCACGCTTGGCGCGCTTGTTGTGCTCATGGCGCTGGTGATGTGGCGCGCACCGTTTCCGGAGATTGCCGCGCCAGCGAAAGGCTCCTCCGATCCTGGCGCGCCAAAGGGTTCGTTTCGAGGTCTGTTGCGCTACCCGCATTGGTGGGGGGCCATTGTCTCGCAGTTTTTCTATCTCGGCGCGCAACTCGGGACCTGGAGCTTTTTGATCAATTATGTGAAGGATAACACGGGGCTTGGCGAGAAGCAGGCCGGCGCCATCCTTGTCGTCAACATGGTTGTGTTCATGGTGGGGCGCTTTCTTTCAACCTATTTGATGAAATTTGTGCGGCCGCAGCGACTCATGGGCGCATATGCCTGCATCAACATCACGCTCGTCTCCGTGGCGATCCTTGGGTCAAAATGGGCGGCGGTGCGGTATGGCTCGCCGTTGCATGGCTGGGCGGTTTCGCTGCCATTCGGGCTTCTCGACGAACCTTTGCCGGTCGGCATCTTTGCCTTGGTCGCGACGACGTTGTTCATGTCGCTGATGTATCCCACGAATTTTGCGTCTGGCATGAAGGGTTTGGGGCCAAACGCCAAGCTTGGCGCCTCAATCCTGGTGATGAGCCTGATTGGCGGCGCGGTGCTTTCGGCGGTGATGGGTGTGATCTGGGGATCGCAATGGGCGCAGCTGCCGCATGGGGCGAAGGCCGTCGCCCCGGCGCTGGTTGTCCCCATCGTCTCCTATTGCGTGATCGCGTGGTATGCGTTTTTGGGATCGCGCCCGCGCGGCCCGATATACGACTAGGCTGTGGCACATTTTTTTAATCCCTTTCCCGATGGCTCGTGGAATGAAACCTTGGCACCATGGATATCGAAAAATTTTCTGAAATCGTCGAAAAACTTCTGGAAAAAGACAGCCGCTATGCCCGGGCGGCCTATTTCTTCGTGCATGAGGGGTTGGAATATTCTGTGAAAAAACTCAGTGAAAACCCTGGGCGGAGGCGCCACACGGAAGCCGGAAATGTCACGGCGCACGAGATTGTGGAGGGCGTGGTTGAGCATGCGATGGAGCAGTTTGGGCCGCTTGCCGCGACCCTCATGCGCCAGTGGGGATTGAATGGCGCGGAGGATGTCGGCGCCGTCGTTTATGCCCTTGTCGAGGCCGGCATCCTCGGCAAGGCGCAAGGCGACAGTCGCGATGATTTTAAGAATGAAACCGGGGACTTTCTTGAATGCCTGCGCGCGCCCTTCACCCCGCGCGAGGATACACGCCGCCTGCATGCGGACGCCGTCCGCTTTGCCAGCACAGTCCAGAAAGTGCTTCGGATGAAGAACTTTAATGAAAAAACGCTCGCCGAAAAGGAGCGGCGCGGCGGGCAGGACGTTCCGGCCGAACACGACGAGCTTGCCGGATGGGACGAATCCAAGGACGCCCCGGGTAGGGCAAAACCGCGCGCGGCAAAGTCCATTGCGCAAAAAATCGCGAAGCCCGAAAAAAAGGGGCCTGCCGCCGTGGTTGACTCCAGCGCGGGAGGGCTGGGGGCGGGAGTCTCATCCATTGCGTCCTCAAACAATGTTTCTGCCGCCAAACCGTTCAAGGCGGGAAAATCGTCCAAATCAGTCAAGAAGGGCGAGGTTGCGCCCAAAAAAACGAATCCCAAGCCTTCCAAATCGCGGAAAAAGGTGTGAATTCGTGATTTTTCCGTGTTTTTGAAAGAGATTTCCCGGGATGTTCGCTTTATGCCCCTTTCCGATCTTGGGTTGGCGGACATGACATATCGGGAATAGAAATGCCGCGATCTTTGTATTGAAAAAAGGTGCGCAAGGCACGCCTGCGCGCGACATTGGAAATGTCCACCGGAGTCAAGGTTGGTGGCGCAAGCAAAAGGTGAAAGCGGATCGCTCCGAAATGTGAAGTCACGGCATGCGCCCGGCCCCGGTTTTAGAGCTTATCCCTAAATAAGTATTGACATGCGCTGAGGGAAAAAGGAGAAGAAGCGGCATGAGCCGAACCAAACCATGGGAAGTGAGTGAGGAATTGTGGGATCAGGTGGATAAACT
>JAIRPL010000010.1 GCA_031256995.1 Puniceicoccales bacterium | reverse complement strand
CCCCCCCCCCCCCCCCCCCCCCCCCCCCCCCCCCCCCGCCCCCCCCCCCCCCCCCCCCCCCCCCCCCCCCCCCCCCCCCCCCCCAATCCTTCCGAAATCTTCGTCGTCATGGCGGACTGAAAAAGTAAACGAACCCGATTTGTCAAGAACTCTTGCCGCTGTCAAAAAAATATTCCACGAGAATTTGGAAAATCACGAAAAATCATCGACGAAAGTGAAATTCAACACACCCCAAGCGTGCCTGTCTGGTCCCAAAACAAGATGGCAGGGGCGATGGATGAGGACCCTTGTGGAGGCCTGTCCCCAGAGCGACGCCTGCCCCCCGGAGCGATATTGAAAGCGTCGACAGGGAGGCAATCGGGTTGTTCCGAAGGAAGGGGCAAATGCATGGAAAAGAAGCGGCGCCGGAGGTTTTTTTGAACGTTTTGAACGTTCCCACCTCCATCCTTTTCCCGCCCTTTTCCGGCCATTCCCAGTCTTTTCCCATATCGCCAAACCCTTTGTGAGGTGGCGGCGCCAAGTCTCCCCGCCCAAAAAACCGGAACATCACGCCAAGAGGAAGGCCGGCATCGCCCAATCCCGCATTTTGCGCGCGCCGGAATCACGTGTTGCGGCGCCAAAGGAAAACGAGAAAACCGAGCAACAGCGCGCCAAGGGGCAGAAGGGCAAACCAATAGGCGACACGGGAAAGATCGGCATTCGTGGCGGCAAGCCGGAACCCGGAAATGCGGCGCGGCGGAATGCCAAGGTATTGGTTGCGATCAAGCATCCAATTGATGGCGTTCAGCAGGAAAAAGTCGTTTCCGTAAAGGCCGATCCGGGCGTTGGAGGCGATGTCTCCCGAACCAAGCACCAGAAGACGGCTCCCGGAGGACGGGAGATTCATGCGCAGGCCAAAAGAGCGCTCGGCGACAACGGCGACGGGAAGCGGTGCCTCCAAGTCGCGCACAGGATCAAAGGAAAACGGGCGGTTGGCGTAATTGGTCTCGCCCCAGGTGAGGACCTCGCCGGGCGGATTGGCATCCGTGCCCGCAAGCTCGGTGACAACAAGCGTGGCCTCCTCTTCTCGAAAAAGGTTTTTGCGCACAGGGCGCGCCTTGGCAAAAGCCAGATGCTGCCGGCCGGTGACGCGCGCAAGCTCGTGCGGAACGGGATAAATATGGGTGAGCAGGTTGCCCGGGGCATCCTTCGCGGTGGTGGAGGCATCATGAATCAGCGCGTCCGGAACGGTGATGGAGTACTCGTACAACAGATCGTCCAACGGGCCAAGGCGGTCCCCGGGATTGACAAGGACGATGGCTCGCCCGTGCCGGTCGCGAAGGTGGCGCCGGAGTTTCTCGACCTCCGTGGCCGCCAGGGGCGTGCGCGGGGCGGCGATCAACAGCAGGTCGGCATCGGCAGGCACCTCATTGACGCGGGAAAGGTCGAGCTGGCGGGTGTCTATGTTCCGCACGCGAAGCTTGGTCTCGAGACTGGCAAGGCCGTCCGGGCCATTGTCATCCGGGGACATCCCACCATGCCCGCCGACGAAGTAGAACACGGGAGGGCGCTCCCCCGTGATGCCGTGAAGGGCGGACGCAAGGGCCTCCTCCCCGTTGAACATCGGATCCCGCCCGGCCCCGGAGGCATCCGCCACGAGCAGGTCACGGATGGAAAGCACGCGGCAGCGCTCCTTTCCGCGCTCCCGGCACAAGATGACGATGGCGCTGCGCTGGTCTATGCCCGGATGGCGGCGTTGAAGCCCGGCAAAAACCCCCGCCTGCCGGAGGGTGTCCGTCTGCTCGACCTTGAGCCAGTTCTCGCGCCCGCCCTGGGCGGCGGCAAATTGCAAGTCGCCAAGCAGATTCTGGGTTTGCCGGAGAAGCTCCGGGACAAGGCGCTCCTCCACCCCGGAATCCGCGGCGCTCTGCTGGGAAAGCGTGAGGTAAATGGTTATCCACGGAGTGGCGGACTCGGAGGCCGGGGCCGAGCGCGCCATGTGCTCAAGCTGCCGGCGTGTCTCGAGGGAAAGGACGCGGGCTTGCGACAGGGCAAGCCCGTAGCGACGGTGCGCACCGGAACGGGAGACCAGATAGTTGAGGCTGACCGCGAGCAGGATGGCGAGGACGATTTGCAGGAGGCGATTGAGGAACCCCCAGCGTCGGGCGATCTTGAAATCGGAAAAATCCATGTTGCGTGAACGGGAATGGGTTGGGAGGGGCGGTGTCGATGAGGCGCCGGGACGCCGTCAGGCCTTGTTTTTGACGAAAAGCGTGGCGAGACCGAGGGCGAGCATGGTGCCGGAGCCAAAAAGGAAGAGCGGCCGGGTGTCCACAATGCCCCGCAGAAAGAGGTCAAGGTGCCGGAATGTGTCCAGATAGGAGGCGCGGGCGGCGACATAGTCCGTGGCCACGTGCAAGCCGGGGTTTATCTGCTGGAGGAGACTGCCCGCGGTGAGCAGCAGGAGAAGGGCGCAAATGCAAAGCAGGGCGGCCACAAGCGTGCTGCGGGTGAGGCTGCTGGCCAGAAGCCCCGTGGCGACGTACAACGAGCCGCTCGTCGCCACAAAGACGAAACCACCAAGCAATGTGGGAAGCGGAAGAAGGCCGTCAGCGGAGTGCTGGGCGCCCGGAAGCAGCCAATACGCCATGAGCGGGAAAAGCAGCGCCAGCACCCACAGGAGCATGTGAAAAAAATAGGCGGCGACAAATTTGGCGCAAACAACCTGAAAGGGGCGGACGGGCGTCGAAAACAACGCGCCGAGCATCCCGGAACGGCTTTCCCCCGCAAAAGCACGCATGGTGATTTGCGGAATGATCACCAGCGCAGGCACCCAAAAAACGCCAAACCAGCTCTGCACAGGCGTCGGCCCGCCGTTGACCGAGGGATCGGTGGCCTGGTGCAGGGAAAACCAATAAAGGAAACCCGTGAGGCCAAGAAACACCGCGGCGGCGATATACGTGGAGGCGGTGATGGCAAGAAGGTGAAGCTCGTGGGCAAGCAGGACTCGAAAGGTGCGCATGGCGGGGGGGGGGGAGGCGTCGGATGGGTGGCTTGGGTGCGGATGTTGGAAATGACGCGGCGGGCAAAGGTCACTTTCGGGACTTCGTCTCGTCCTCCCAGCATCGGTGCGTCGCCTCAATGAAAATTTCCTCCAAATCAGGCGGCGTGGCGTGAAATTCAAGGATTTTGCCGGGAAACGCACCCCAAAGAAACGCCAGCAACCCGTCGGCAAGCGCCGAGCACGAAGGAAGCCCGATGGTGAAACGGCGGACGCCATCGGGCCCCGGCCTGCCGGTGCCTTCGACGGACGCCGCCGGCTCCCGGGGGAGCAGCAAGGCCTCCAGCGCCGCACCAGTCACAGCCGCCGCAAGGGTGAATTTGGCGCGCGGGATGAACTCGGCCCGCAAGGCCGCAGTCGTGCCGCTGGCGACAACACGGCCCTGGTTGACGATGATGACGCGGTCGCACATCTGCTCGATCTCCGGCAGGATGTGGCTGGATATGAGCACGGCGACGCGCCCGCCCAGATTCTTTATCAGGCGTCGGATGGAGAGAATCTGGTGCGGGTCGAGACCGATGGTCGGCTCGTCGAGAATGATGACATCCGGCCCGCCCAGCAGGGCGTCCGCGATGCCCACGCGCTGGCGGAACCCCTTGGAAAGCGTGCCGACAAGACGGCCGCGGGTTTTGCGGACAAGGTCGCAACGCTCCATCGCGCCATCCACCTCGGCGTTCACACGCCGCCACGGCACCCCCTTGAGCTTGGCGCGCCAGCGCAGGTACTCGACCACGCGCAGGTCCTCGGGCAATGGGTTGTTCTCCGGCATGTACCCGAGGTGCATCTTGGCGCTCTCCGGCTTCCATGCCACGGGGATTCCCGAGATGAACGCCGCGCCGGATGTGGCGGGCATCAACCCGGAAAGGATGCGCATCGTGGTGCTCTTGCCCGCGCCATTCGGACCAAGAAACCCGACAATCTCCCCGCGCCCGACTCGCAGGCTCAGGTTCTCTATGGCGGTCACACCCCCATAGGTTTTGCACAAGTTCACAGCCTCGATGACGGGCGGCGCATCCAGGCCGGGCACGGTCACACCAGCACCGGGGGAGGCGGATGTGGAGGCGGACGCGGGCATGGCGGTACGGGGGGCGCGGGCAAAATCACTCCTTGGCGGGCGACGGCGGGGCTGCCTGCGGCACGGCGGGGACCGGTTTTCCCGCATCCGCGGCCGCCACGGCCGGAGGTTGCGCCTGGACGGTCAGGGCCGGAACCTGCTCAAGAAGGCTTGCGCGGGCCATCAGCCACGGGTCATTCGCGGGAAGGGTGCGGTCCATCGTATCGAGCCACTTGCGGGCGGCGGCAAGGTCATCCGCCTCGACGGCAAGGATGGCCAGGCTCAGCAGGGCCTGCCCGCGGACGCCCGCGGGATGGGCCGGGGTGTTCTGGATCGCCACAAAGGCCTTCGTGGCGGCGTCCTTGCGCAGGGCGTACAACTCGGAAAACGCGGCGCCAAGGGCGGCGCGCCCGGAAAAGACGGCGGAGACATTCTCCCCCGCCCCGGCTCCGGCGGAACCGCCCGCGATCGCATAGGCCTTGGCGGCCTCATCGTATTTTTTTTCGCCAAAATATTTGTCACCCGCCTCAATGGCGGCGACACGGGCGAGGGGCTGCCCGGCGTTCTCCCTGGAAAAGGCAAGCAGGGCCTCCGGTTTCCCGGCCGCCACGGCGGTGGTGTAGGCGTTCTGCAGCGTCTCAAGGCGGTGCCGCGCGACCGCCTTGAAGATGATCGCGCCGACACTCGCGACGATGGCCACCCCGGCGACCCCCAATATCAGGGCCTTGTTGCGAACCCAGAACAGGAACATCCTGTCCTCAAAGTCGGGCTGGCCAAAGTCTTGGTCGACAAGCACGAGGTTGCGGTCATCCCCTTTGCGGGAGTCGGTCTTTTTCTGCGGAAGGGACATGTCTTGGGTCGTGAAAAAACTTTTCTGCGGGACAGGGTTGTCGGCGCGCAAAATGTCCGCCCGCCGCGTCAAGTCAAACCCGCACCATTCCCCTTCGCCCCCGGCCGGTGCCGCGCCGGCGGTCAGACACCCTGGCGCGCAAGCCACGAGAGGGCGGAATCCAGGTCGGTGATCTCCCCGTCAAGCTGGGCCTCAAAGGCCTGGTCAAGGATCTCCCGGAAACGCGGCGAAGGCTCGATGCCCCGGGCGATAAGATGGCGCCCCTTCAGGATGGGGGACGGCACCGAGGCCTGCACCTGCAACTGGGCGGCCTTCCCGGCAAGCCAGGCGCCCTGGGGCGACGGCCCGGGCGAAAGCGGCGGGCGCCCGTTGCGGTCGGCCTCATCGACACGGATGAGGCGGTCTATGCGCCCGACTTTCCGCGCGAGGCGCCGGATGGCGCCATTGCCGGCATTGGCGCGCCAAAGCTCAAGGGGCCGCATGTGGCACTCCACAAGCGGCAGCACGGATTCAACGATGTCGCGCTGGCGGGTCATGCGCTCAATGAATGCGCGGGCGGGCGCCACCCCCGCCATCTCGTGGCCATAGGCATGCCAGCGGCCGTCACTCTCGCGACGGGTCGTGAGGGCTTTCCCAAAGTCATGGCAGAGAACCGCCAGGCCGACGACCGTGTCCTCGACGCGGTCCCCCATGCGCCGCGCGGCAAAGGCATCCAGGCAAAAGGCGGTATGCGCCCAGACATCGCCCTCGGGATGCCATTCCGGGTCCTGGGGGACGCCAATGAGGGCCTCCAGCTCCGGATAATGGCGCACCCAGCCGCATTCTCGCAAAAAACCAAGCCCAAGGGAGGGTTTCTCCCCTTTGAGGATGAGTTTCAGCCATTCCTCAAAAATGCGCTCGGCTGGCAGGTTTTCCGGGTCAATGGAGCGGCACAGGGCAACGGTCTCCGGGGCCGGCGAAAACTGAAAGCGGGCAAGGAATTGCATGGCGCGCAGGACGCGCAAGGGATCATCGGCAAAGGAGGGGGATGTGTGACGCAAAATGCGCGATTCAAGATCCCGCAAGCCTCCGCAGGGGTCAAGAAGGGCGCCCGTGGCGGGATCCCAGTAAACGGCGTTGATGGTGAAATCACGGCGGGAGGCGGCCTCGCGCAAACTCATGCGCGGATCCCCCCAGACGGCAAAACCTCGATGCCCGACGCCATTTTTGGACTCCCGGCGCGGAAGCGAGACATCCACGTCAAGGCCACGCAGCTTGAAAACACCAAAGGACTGGCCGACCGTGATGATGGAGTGGCGCCGGGCAAGGACCGGGCGGAGCGCGTCGGCGGAAAGATTGTGCACCTCGATGTCCATGTCCTTGGAGGCGTGCCCGAGAAGGGCATCGCGAACACAACCGCCAACCAAAAGGGCGCGCCCGCCAGCGGCGGCAATGTCGGCAATGACATCGCGCACGGGCGCCAGATCACCCTCAAACGAAACAAGCCCGGGACGAAAGGCGGCAGGCTCGGGAAATTTCCGGAAAGTTTCAGGCTTCATGCGGGGCAAGGCTGGCGGGGAGGGAGAATTCAACAAGGGCGGCGTGTCAAGCGGGGAGGCGCCCCGGCACGCCCAGCCGGCCCTTGCCTTGCCGGCCGCCCCTCGCGGAAAGGGCGAGGCCCTGCCCCGTGGCGGCCGCGCGCGCCTCACCGGCTCCGGTACTCAAACCAGATTTTCCCGTCCTCCACCTTTTTGGGCATCCACGCCGAACGCCCCGGGGCCGTCCTCCCGAGCTTGGTCACATCGTCCCCTCCTCCGTTGGGAAGCTGCTCCCCGTGCCCCCAGCCAAAGGCATGCTGGCACTCGTGGGTAAAAATCCCGTGCCCGCGCTTCACGATGAAAAACGGATTCCCGCTCGAGACGCCCCCGCCGCCCTTCGTGCCAAAAAGCGCCACCATGTCCGCCCCAAGCCTGTTGCGCAATTCATGCGACGGCGTCCCCGCGACACTCTTCATCTTCCCTTGGTTGAGATTCGCAAGATCCACCGTCAGATAGGAATCAAGGTAATCCGTCTCCACGACGCCAACCATGCGCACAGCCACCGTCTTGCCGTTCTGTTTCTGATAAATTTGGTTGGACTCCCGAAACATCTCCTCAATGCGCTTGATGATCTTCCTGGAGTCCCCTCCCCCGTAACGGTTCTTGTAGTTCGTGGTGAACAGGCACAAGACATCCACCACGCGGTCCGCGGGGACCCCGCTCACCCCGCGAGTCGTGTGCGCGATGAAGCTCCGGCGCACCTTCGCGTCAACTTTCTCCACCACAGCGGGTTCCGCGCTTGGGGCATCCTTGCCCGCGACCGGCGCCGGGGGGGGCGGGGTCCGATCCTCAAGCTCATCGCCGGGTTCGGGCAGAAAACGAAAATCATCGCCGCTGAGCCTCCTGCTGTTGGGGTCGTACACCGGGGCGTCGTCCTTCTCCTCATTCTCGACGATCTCGCGGAGCACAAAGGCGGGCTTGGATTCCGGGGCATCCTCGCCAACCACGGCGGGAGCCTCACGGCGCGCCTGGAAATAGACACCGGCGCCCGCGACAAAAACAACGGCAAAAGTGGCCAATATCCACGCCATGCCGCTGCTCCCGCGTGGGACGGGGACCGTGGAAGAGGGACGGACAACGCGCGGCGGTGGCGGCGCACTCCTGCGCACCCCGGGGCGGTTGAACTTGGGAGGTGTTGGCATGCCCCTGTTGAAACCGCGTCTTTGCCTCTTTGTTGCCAGCCTCGCCCCGCCCTGCCCTCCGGCAACAGGACCCAAGCCGCGCCGCGCCCTGAACCGGTACAATGTCCCGGAAAACAAAACAACCGTTCATCAAACATGAAATGTTTTGAGAACCCCCCAAATCCCTCGAAAAGGGATCAGAAATGACCCCGGAACGGGATCATCCGCCGCCGGGCTGGCGCGGGCCACGCACCGGCGCCTTCGCCTCGTGTGCGCGCGCCCCGCGCGTCACGCCCGCCTCCCTTGCCCCCAACGCCTGCAACATGGGCCGGACGTGAAAAGCGGGGAAACCGGCACAGCCCTGCGCATCGTGTCCTTTCGGATAGCGTGGCGAATTCCCGCCGCCTTGCGCCCGACGCCTCGCGCCCGGAGGCCCGTCGTGGCATTCTTTTCCTCAAAACCTCCGTAAGTTATTCGCTGGCAATCCAGTAAACCGCAGGAAAAACCCCGTGAACCAAACCGGGCGCACGAGGCGCCTTGGGATCCCTCGGAAAGGGCCAACCGCGCAAAAAGGTAGGGACGGTTCGCCGAACCGTCCGAAGGACCACCGGAATGGGATGTCTCGAGGGGAGGCAGCCCGCCGCCTTGCGCGCCATCAGGCCGTTTTCGCTACTCGCGCCTCCCTCCAATGCCGCACGAGAGCGCCGCCTGGGACCCCTTCGGCGAAGCGGTACGCCCGAGCTGCGTGCGCGCTTCCCATTCTGTCCATTCTTTTTGTTCTTTTCTAATTTAGAACAATACTTTTGCAATAAATGAAAATTATCTTGCAATAAATCCACAAAACGTGCTCATTGCAATGAAACTATGAATTTTGTGACGAATCAAGAACCACAGAAAAAAAGACACTTCCTCGAACAGAACACCCAAGCACAAATTGCCTTTACTAGTTTACTAGGGGGGGGGGGGGGGGTAACCGCAACAAACCCGAGGGATGCCGCATTCTGCCTTGGGCGCCCAAGGCTGGCCTTGAAATTCAAGGCAAAATCCGGAGCCGCCGCGTCCGGCGGCTGAGTCTTGTCCGTTTTTTCGTTTCACCCCTCTCCGAAAGTGCCCGGTCGCACAAACATGGCGGGGACGACTTTCATCCATTTTCCCGAAAAATGGACCCGAGCTTCGTCGAAACGTTTTTGTAAGCAAAAATTTTGGCACTCTACAACTATCACACAAACTGAACACTCGTTTCATCCGTAAATCGAATAGACAGTCATGAATTCCACATTGGACATCCAAGCTGCAACGCCCTCCACCCGCCGAACCCCTCTCTTGAGGCGCCTGTTGGCCGCCGCCGGTCAATTCCTCAGCCCCCTTGGTCGCGGAAGCTTCCTCTTCTTAGCCGCCACCCCCTGCCTGCTTCATGCGGGCACAGAAAACGAGCCCACGCACCTCTCAGGAGGAAAAAATATTTATGATTACCTCAACAGGACTACCTCAATCCCCGGAAGTGTGGACATCAATGGGGGTAGCCAGTACCTCGTTCTCGACGATGTTTTGACGGAATGGAAAACCTCCTACAAAGACTGGACAAGCGCGGGGACTCTCTCAATCGAGGGACAAAATAAAAATATCAACTTGGGCACCAATTATTTGCTGTGGCTTGGTGGGGGTACCCACACCCTCATTCTCCACGACATCGAATTTATCGGCAGCAATTCATCTACCTATCCACTTTTCTATATAACGAATGCTGGCACCACCAACATGGATCTTTCCGGGTCAGTTATCCGCAACGTCCAACACAACAGCGGAACCCGATCCCCAGTCTTCAATATCACGAACAACAATGCAGTCTTAAACATCGACGGCGGAGCCAAGGGCGCCACGTTTCTCGCTAACGCAAATATCGCTCTTGCTGATTATGGCAATGCTGCTGGGGCCAATATTGGTGGGGGGACCTCCGCGAGGAGCGGCGTGCTTAATATGGAAGCAACGAACGCCACAGTCAATCTCTCGGGAAAACTAAACTTTAAAGAAAACAGCTCAAATTCTTATGGTGGAGTCATTTCCGTATACGGGTTAGACGACACCAGACATCCCTCTCTCACTAGCACGGTGGGATCCCACATCGTTTTTGAGAGCAACACAGCTAAAAGATTCGGCGGGGCAATAAATATCTGGGGTGGGGGTGGCAACGACGCGACAGGAGTGAATGTCACCTTCAACGGAACAACGGATTTTCTCTACAACAGCGCCATCTCATATTACCACCCGACAACCACAACAGGAGGCAAACACCGTGGCGGCGCCATCAATATCGGCGACTACTCGGGCAGAGCCATCCTGACCTTCAACGCTTTCGCCAAGTTCATCGGCAACAAGGCCGTTTCCGAACACCCCGAAACAAGCGCGCTCAACAAAAGCAACGACGCCATCGGTGGCGCCATCTCACTCTATTCCCAACACTCCGCAGCGACCGCGTATTATTCCCTGTTCATCAACAAGGGCGCCATTTTCAGGGATAACTTCGCCCATTCCGTTGGCACCAGCGGTTATGGCGGGGCAATCTATTACCAGGGAACAGCCATCACCACGTTCACCATCACAGGCCCGGCGACCTTTGAGGACAACTATGCAAAAACTTTCGGTGGGGCGATATACCTGAATAACACCACCACCACCAATAACATCCTTACCCTGAAATCCGTCGTCGGCGGCGATATTCTCTTCAAAGGAAACCGCCATGACGCGACTTTCTCCAATAACACGGGAAACTGGCTCCCAGAAAAGGGATCGGGCAAGGCCAACGCCGTATATTTAGCTAAAGACAGCACCCTCAACCTCCAGACCGACGCTGGCAGCAAAATCGATTTTTTCGACCCAATCGAGGCCAGCACCACGGCATCAGGCAACAAGCTGACAAAAAGCGGCCTCGGGGAGGTGATTTTCTACGAACACGACACCCCGATCAACATCAGCACAAAGGTCGAGGGCGGCTTTTTCCGCCTCCGGGCCGCCAACGGCAGTGTTGCCAAGTACGGCAGCGCCACCACAGGCGAGTTTGTCGTCTCCAGCAACGCCGCCGTGACACTGGGCGACGGCAGTGAATTACGCTCGAAGAACCTCATTGTCAGCAACCTTGGCAAAATCCTTGTGGAGAGCTCCAATGCCTCGACCCCGACAACATCCTTCATCAAGGCGACAAACTTCTCCATCGCCAACCGGGGTGGCCTTGGCGGCCACGGCACCTTGCGCGTCCTCGACCAGAACGAACAGCTCTCCGCGATAAGCGCCACGGGCGCCTCCCTCCACATCTACGCGGAAAATCCATTGCTGAACACCGCCGAAGCCAACGCCGCCGCCGTGTTCCGCCTGGACAATCACATCACCGGCTCCGCCCAGCTCATCAAAAGTGGCGCGGGGACCTATGTCCTGGAAAATGAAAAGAGCAGCTCCGGCAGCCCCGAATTCCTGTCCACCCACAACACCCACACCGGGGGCACGCGCGTCGACGAGGGCACCCTCTTCCTGTCCTCCGTCGAGCCTGGAACCAACGGCTCGCTCGACCCCGCCAAAAACGCCCAATGGAAATCATCCTTCGACCTCGGCACCGGCCCCATCACCGTCAACGACGGCGTGACGGACGCCAATGACCAGCTCCTCTCCATCGCGACACTCAAGATCCGGCCAACCCTCAAACATGTCGACACAGCCACCACAACCCCCATCACCGGAACCGCGCTATACGGCAGCTACACCATCGACAACGTCCTCACCGCCGTCACCCCAACCGTCAACATCACCCACTTTGGACTGAACGCCGCCGGCACGGCCTACGACAAGGAGGTCGTCGACCGCGTCCACCAGAATTTTGGCCGGGGGTTGATCGATGTGGATTTGAAGGCGGAAGGGGTGAAAGCGGACAACCCAAGCACTTCCTCGCCCGTGATGCGCCATGAGCTGAAATTCGAGAATAATGTGCAGGCGTACAATGCGCGCATTTTGCTGCAGAATCTGGATTTGAAGCTCAAGGAGGCCACCGCGCACACGGTCACGCCGGCGACGGTCACGACGAACGGTTCTCTTGGCAACACGCGGTTGGAGCTGGGGGCGGGGGCGCGGGTTTTCGTGCCTTCGGGGACCAGCTATCTGGGCGGGGTGAAGTTTGCCTCGGCGGATGCCAACGCGCCGGCTTTCCTGCGTTTCGAGAATGTGTCGAA
>JAIRPL010000040.1 GCA_031256995.1 Puniceicoccales bacterium | reverse complement strand
GAGCGTGGTCAGCTGCATCTCGATCCCGATGAAGCTCACAAGGCAGGCCACCAGCACGACCATCATCCCCATGATCACCAGCGCCAGCACAAGCGAGAAACCGCCGCGCCGGGGGGGGGGAGATAGGAATGCGAGATCGGTCACCGGGGCGGGATCAATTTTATCGTGGGGAAAAAGCTTGGGGGTGCGCATGGTAGGACAAGAACAGGGCGCAATGAGGCCACAAGCCCGCCCAAGTCAAGACACTTGCGCGCGAACATCCAGACCCGGCGCCTGGGTGCGCTTAGTGCGGAAAAGCCATGGAGTTATGCCCCCGCGCGAGGCCCCCGCTCACGCATTGCCATCCCCGCCGGCGGCATCCCCTTCCTTCGCGCGCAGCGCGATGCGGGCACGCAGGATATCCGTGCCGTCCGTCTCGAGCACGGTGACGTGCCATTCCCCGATATAGGTACCTTCCCCGATTCGCGGAAAAACGTTGACGTGTCGCAGCAGCCAGCTCTCGACCGTCTCAAGCGGGCCGGCGCCAAAATTCCAACCCGTCTCGCTCTCAAGGTCGCGCATCTGGATTTCGCCATTCACCTCGACAACGTCCTGCTGGCGGTTGATGGCAAAGACAAGCCGCCTTCCGCGATCCAACTCGTCGCGGATGTCGCCAATGATCTCCTCCAGGACATCCTCAAAGGTCACGATTCCCGCGAATTTTCCGGCATCATCCGCCACCACCGCCATGTGGCTGCGCGCGCTACGGAATTTCTCAATCATCTCGGGCACCGTGGCATTGGATGGAAAGGTGATGATATCGCGGACGAGCGGCTCGAAATCGCAATTTTCGCCGAGCGTCTGGATCTGCCAGAGCCATTCCCTGACAAGCAGCAGGCCGCAAACCTCGCCGTTGGGCGCGCACACTGGATAGCGGCTTCGCAGGGATTCCCGGGCGATTTTGAGATTCTCGCCGACGGCGGCGCCAAGGCGCAGCACCTTCACCCTCGAGGCCGGGATCATGATCTGGCGGGCGGTCGTCCGCCGGGCGCGCATCGTTTGCACCATGATGCGATTGGTGAACAAGGCGGCGGGGGAGTGATCCGGGTCGTGTTTCAGCACGAACTCCAATTCGCCCGTCGTGATGCTGTGCGCGTCATGCTCCTCCGCCGGGCCGAGGCCGATGAACCGCAACATCCCATTGGCCGCCCCATTGAGGACAAAAATGAACGGATAGAACAGTTTGTGGAATATGAGCAGCGGCGGCGCCGTAAACAGGGCGACCTTTGGCGCCCGCTGTATGGCAAGCGATTTCGGGGCAAGCTCGCCAAGCACGATGTGGAAAAACGTGATGACCGAGAATGCGATGGCAAACGAGGCGGACGCCCGCAACGTCGGGTCATCCACCCCGGCGTATTCAAAAAGCGGGCCAAGGCGCTTGGCCAGAAACGGCTCGCCAACCCAGCCAAGCGCAAGACTCGCCAGCGTGATGCCAAGCTGTGTCGCCGAAAGCACGGCGTCCAAGTGCTGCGTGGCCTTGATTGCGAATCTTGCCCGCCAATCCCCCCCCTCGCCGCGAAGGGGCTGCAATTGCGAGATGCGCACTTTCACAAGCGCGAACTCCGCCGCCACGAAAAACCCGTTGGCCAAAACAAGAGAAAAGATGACGATGAACTCCAAAAGTGTTCCTAAAACGGCATTCACTGCGCCCCACATTGCGTTGTCCGCAGAGACACTGGCAAGACGAAACCCGCGCCCGGAGGCCGTCCCGCCCGGGGGCACGGCGGGTGGATGCGGGGCCGCCGGAGGCCTTTCCCATGCCTTCCGCGTTGACAGATGCCGCCCGGCTGAAAACCGTGCGCGCCAATGAAGACTGTCATCTTAGCGGGCGGCCTCGGGACGCGCCTGAGCGAGGAAACCGTGGTTCGCCCCAAACCGATGGTGGAGATTGGGGGAAACCCCATTCTCTGGCACATCATGAAAATCTACTCCGCCCACGGCATCCATGACTTCATCATCTGCGCGGGCTACAAGGGCTACCTTATCAAGGAGTACTTCGCGAATTATTTCCTGCACAATTCGGACGTCACTTTTGACCTCGCGGCAAACACCATGAACGTCCACTCGCGCAATGCCGAGCCATGGCGCGTGACCGTCGTGGACACCGGCGAGACGACGATGACAGGCGGGCGCCTGCGCCGTGTGCGCGAATTCCTCGACCCAACCGAACCCTTTTGCCTGACCTACGGCGATGGGGTTTCCGATGTGGACATCTCCGCGCTCATCGCCTTTCACCGGCAGCAGGGGCGCGAGGCGACATTGACCGCCGTGCAACCCCCCGTTCGTTTCGGCGTCCTGCGGATGAACGGGCCTCTTGTGGAAAAATTCCAGGAGAAACCGCAGGGTGAGGGCGCATGGATCAATGGCGGCTTTTTCGTGCTCAATCCCTCCGTGCTCAATCGCATTGAAGGCGATTCCACCGTTTGGGAACAGGATCCCATGGAAACACTTGCGCGCGACAATCAGCTCGCCGCCTACAAACACACCGGTTTTTGGCAGCCAATGGACACCCTGCGCGAAAAACTCTCCCTTGAGGCGCTCTGGAACTCGGGGAAGGCTCCGTGGAAAAAATGGTGATTCCGCACAGGGAAAGCCGCTCCCGCGCCTCCAACCGTCAAGGGAAGGCGGAAACGCCCGGTGAGTGAACCCTCTCACGCCCCGGAAAAGACGGCGGGGACGCCGCAAGGCGTTCGTTTTCCGCAACCCATTGCCACCTGCGTGAATGCAACCGAACCCACACCCGGTGACGCACCTCTCCGCCAAGCGGGAAACAGCAGTGACGGAAAACGTCCACGCCGCGCACGGACACAACAAACCTGTTCCCCTTTCCCCAATTGCTGTCAGCCTTTCAGCCGACATGCATGTCGGCGCGCCAGCTTGAATGGAACATCCGCCTCCCCCCTTTTTTTCTCCGTAGCGAAAAAAAAGGGGGAGGACGGCATCTCAG
This sequence comes from Puniceicoccales bacterium, assembly GCA_031256995.1. Taxonomy (GTDB): domain Bacteria; phylum Verrucomicrobiota; class Verrucomicrobiia; order Opitutales; family UBA953; genus CALNBE01. Next base: position 15,711 of record JAIRPL010000040.1, on the reverse strand, counting down.
AATTTATTGGCCTGGGCAAGGGGGGCCTTGCCATCAAGAAAGAGGAGGAGATTCTCGAGGGCCATGCCCGCCTGGCGCTGGACGCTTTCGTGGGTGCGCGAGCCAATGTGCGGAGTGATGACACAATGCGGAGCGTGGAGCAAAGGATGGTTGGCCGGGGGGGGTTCCTCATCCAGCACATCCGCGCCGTAACCACCGATTCTCCCGGAATTTAGCGCCGAGGCCAAGGAGTCGGTCTCGACGAGTTCGCCACGTCCGCAATTGATGAGAATGGCGCTAGGCTTCATTTTGCGGAGCCGGAGCTTGTTGATCATGCCGCGCGTCTCGTCATTGAGATTCGTGTGCAGTGTGACAATGTCGGCACGGGCAAGCAGCGTCTCGAGTTTGCGGATTCGTTTGACTTTATGGGCCTTTTTCCGGGCAAATTCCGAATCCCAGTAAGTGTCAAAACCGATGCACTCCATCCCGAAGGCGGCGGCGCGAATGGCCATTTCCTTGCCAATGCGCCCCAAGCCGACAATGCCCAGCGTCTTCCCGGCGATTTCATGGCCTGTTCGCCGCGCCCAGCGCCCCGCCTTGGTCTCGGCGATATGGAAATCAAGTTCCTTGACGAGGGTGAGGAGGAGGCCAAAGGCGTGCTCGGCGACCGTGGTATGATTGACTCCAGGAGTGAAAGTGACGGGGATCTTGTTTTCGGTGGCACAGGCCACATCAATCTTGTCCAAACCAATGCCGTATTTGGCGATGATCTTGAGGCGCGGAAGGGATTTTTCGATGACCTTCCTCGTGATGGCGTCATCGCCGCAAAGGAAGGCATCAAACTGCCCCGCAAGCTCAAGCATTCTGGATTCCGGAAGCGGGCCGCGTTCACGGACAACTTCGTGCCCCGACGCGGCGAGGCGTTCAAGGTGCGGACCGGGCGTGTCTTGGAAGGATGTGGTGGTGAGGAGGATTTTTGCCATGTCTGGTTGGTGAACAAAAGGGGCGCGAAACATACAATTCCGCCACTCGCACGGAACAAAAAAGATGGGCGACGAATGGAGCGGCCAGCACACGCCCAACGGCAGCGCGGCGCAAAGATTCCACCAGGCGATCAGCCCAAAAATTCCCGGATATCAGGCAGCGTGATGGCGCGGGCACCAGAGGGAAGACGTTCGAAATAACGGTCAGGCTTGTTGACAAGGTCAAAAGGCTCGGTGGGCAGGTTGTCTTCGTCAAAAACCATGTCGTCAAGCGGATCGTCATCGTCAAAAAGGTGCGAAAGGCGGCGGGCTTCCGGATAAAGAATCCTGGCCGGATTCTCGAGTCCGTCCTTTTTGTCGTATTCGACGAGGCATGGGTTTCCAGCGTCTTTCAAGGCTTCGACAAAATCGCGCACCCAGGCATTGGGGACACCCTCGCGGTGGGTGAGCAAGGCGACATCGCTGAAATGCAGACAGGCGCCGAACCAATCGGCAAGCCCGGGGCGGGCCATCGCGAACGCGCATGGGACAACGGTGAGGACACGGGCGACTTCCCACCCGAGGCGCTTCAGGAGGGCGGCGAGGATTTCCATCTGATCAACCGGACTTCCACGCCCGTCCGTGACAAGAAAGACGTTTTCCGGGGCATTTTCCGGATTTTCGATAAAAAGATTCCCGTCGGCGACATTCCAGGCGAGGGTGGGCGCGCCCCCGGATGCGGCCGAGAACGCCGAGCGCGCCGGGGCGTCAAATTCGCCGGAAAGATAGACGCGAGCCTTGGCAGAGACAGGATCAAGGGGGCCGTGGAGGAGGAGGTCGGCAAGGATTTTCCGACGTCCACCGCCTGCCGGCCCGAGGAGGATATAAGCCTTTGTCATATGTGCCTGCGAACATGCCGGGGAGGCGGCCCTGTGGCAAGCGCGGCGGGCGCGAATGGCGCGCCGGGGAAAGGGGGAAAGGCTACCGTTTCAGCGGGGCGAGCGTGCGGGTGAAAAGGTCGCGAAAGAGCGGGGCGGGGTCATCCCGGTAGGCCGGATCCATGAGGGAGGAAAAAATCTCGACGTAGGCGAGCTGGATTTCGGAAAGGGCGCGCAGGGTGAAACGGGTGGTGGCGGGAAGGAGTTTTGAGAGCGCGAACGGGTGTTGCGTAAAAATGTTCAGCTCGGATTTCTCGCCCGGCCCCCCGCCAAAGGCGCGTCCGTACTTCTCCGCCGCGCGGGCAAGGGCCTCGGCATTGAGGCTGCGTGGATTGGGGCCAAGGGCGCCGGCCTCGGCAAGGGCTTTGAGTTGGAAGATCTGCCGGTTGCGGCGCTGGAGGTTGACCAGCAGGCCGCGGCAGGCGGCTGGCTTGTTAAAGAAAAAAAATCGCTGGATGGATTCCAGCGCCCACTCGAGATTGCCGGAATAGAAGGCGTCCACGGGTTCAAAAAAATCGCCATCGCCGGAGACGGGAACGAGCCTTTGCAGTATCGGGGTGGTGATTTCGCCCCCCTCCGGGCCGAGGTAGCAGGCGATTTTGCGAATCTCCTCGACGGCGAGGCGGGTGTTGCGGCCCGTCCGTTCGTAAAGGTCGTCAAGCACCGTGGCGCGGATTCGCACGTTGAGGCGCGTGGCCTCGGCCTCAAGGGCGGAGGCAATGGTCTCGTTGAGAGGCTCCTTTTTGAACGGATTCTTCGCGGCCACCTTGGTCACCGTCGTCTTCCCGTTTTTTGCGAGCTCCTTGGCCTCCCTGCGCACCCCGTTGACGGGAATGGCGCTGATGACGACCACCGTGACGGCGGGGTCCACGTGGTTGGCGAGAACTTCGTTCAGGCGCCTGGCGCATTCCTGCCCGCCTTCGGATCGTCCGAGCACGGAGTCGGCGAGCCAATTCAGGCCGCGCAACCAGACATAGCGTTTTCCGCCGAACATGGGCACCGTGCGAACGGACTGGGTGAAGGACTCAAGGGCGGCCTCGGCGTCCTCGACATTGCCGCAGGTGGCATCAATGACCTCCCGGGCCAGATCGCCCTCGGCGCCCTTGGAAAGCTCGTCAAAGCAATCCTGCGCGCCCTGGTTCACGAGAAATTCATCATCCCCCGTGAAATAGTGGTAATGTGGCACGGAATCGGCTGGCATCGCGCTTACTGGTATGCGGCCTCGATTTTCTGGGCGACATCCTTGTAGGTGGCGTCGGACATGTAGAGGGCCTTGAATTCGTCCGCGGCCTCCTTCTTTTTACCGAGCTTTTCATAGGCGCTGCCCAATTCGTAGATGATTTCCTTTTTGATGTCGGTCATCACCTGGATCTCTCCCTTGGCCACGATGAGCTGCTCAACGGCAAGGTCGAACTTGTTGCCCCGGGTGAAAGCGCGGGCAAGGTTGAGCATGGCGTTCTGGCGGCTCTTCGGGTTGCGCTGCGCAATCTGAAGCTGCTGGATGGCCTCGCCGTTGCGGCCTGCCTCAAGGAGGAGCACGCCGAGGTTGTACCGATAGCCGTAGTCATTCGGATAACGATCGACGAGGGATTGGTAGATGGAGAGGCGGTAGTCGCGCGCGGAGGTTTTTGCCTGCTCGTATTCGGCCTGGAACTGGGCATTGCCGGGATCGTTTTTGGCGCGTTCGGCATAAGCCTCCACGTACTTGTCGTTCAGCTCCATCGTGTACTCATTTTGGAGCTTTTCGAGGGCGGCATCGGCCCGGCCAAGGTTGGTTTGACGCGCGCGGTCAAGGGTCTCGATGGCTTTCTCAAGATTCCCCGCTGCGTGGTAATTGCGGACAGCCTCGCGATAAAGATCCACGTTCTGGGGGTCCGCGGCGATTTTGACCTCAAGCTCGGCGGCAATCTTGACGGCCTCCTCGGCGTCCTGCACAAGGCGGGCACCGGCCTCCGTCTTTGCGGCGCCGGCAAGATCCTTGGTTTTCGATTTGAAGTCGGACCCCTCGTCCCATTTTCCTTTCTCAACGGTTTTTGCGACGGAAGTGCGGCGGGCAAGTTCCTGAAGGTCGCCATTGCCCGGAAAACGCTGGAGGGCCTCATCCGTCACGCGCAGGGCCTCATCAAGCTCCTTGGCCCTGAAAAGGGCGTTGGCCTGGGCGACAGGGTGGGAAGGGTCCTTGGGTTCAAGGGCGGCAAGCTCGGCATGGGCAAGCGCGACGGTCTCAAACCATTCAAGCTTCTCGGCGGCGGCGGCCAGCATGCGCAGGGCGGCGATGTCATACGGATTTTTTGCCAGGTTCTTCTCGGCGTTCTCAATGGCCTGCCGGGGGTTCGCGGCGACGGCCTTGGCGCTGAAAATCCCGGAAAGGCCCGCGAATCCCCCAAAAAAGCTCTTTTTCGGGGCGCCATGAACCGCCCGCTGCGCCTTGTGCATGAGGGCGCGGACATCGGCCGCCTCGGGAACACGGACAAGCACGCTCTGGGCGATTTCGGCGGCATATTGCGCATTGCCGCCTTTGTAGGCGTTTTCGGCGGCAGTCACCTGCTTGGACAAGCGGGAATCAATAGCTGCGAGGTCTGGTTTGGACATGGGAGGTATAAGAAAAAGGCTGGATGAGGAGACTTCTCGCGATGAGCGTGTCGGAGAAAAAAATGTGCGGCAGGCATCGAAAAACACCGCATGAGCGCCTCCACTGGAAAACGCCGCCAACTTACCGGCGACACTCCCACGGTCAACACGGATTCGCGCAGGAAAGAGGGGGAAGAAGCCCCCCACCGACGCTTGCAGGAAAACGTCGGGGACCCCGCATGAACGGCCCGCGCAGGCGGTCATTTCGTCCCGGAAACAGAATCCGGACGGCTGCCACGACGCACCCGGGGCGTCCAGGCCATCCCGGAATCATCGGTGAGGGCCTCAAGGCGGCGGCGCAAGTTTTCGGAGAGATCCTCCTCGGAGAGCGTCATGCGCAACGGATCATCCTCCGCGAGGTAATCCAGACGCAGCTCCACACGCGAAAACGGCACGGGAATGTAAAGGCCATCCCACGAGGCAAGGCGGCGGGCGCAATGAAAGCGCAGACCGACAAGAAAAAGCGGGTGCCCGGTCCTCAAGGCAAGCCGCACCCCGCCACCCTTCCAAGCATAGCACGGCCCGCGCGGACCGTCAGGCGTGATGCCGGCATCCTCGCCAAGCGCGAGACGTCGCTTGATTTCGAGCAGCGCCGCCGGGCCGCGCCACGAACTTGAGCCACGAATGACGCGAATGCCCAGCAACTCAAAAAACACGGTGAGCCACGCGCCATCACGGCTGGCGCTGATGAGACCGTTGACAACCTGGCCCGGCACGAAACGGCGCTTCAAGGCTGGACTCAGCACGAGCCGGTTATGCCAGAACAGGAACAGACGCCCCCTTCCCGCCTGCGAATCCCACAACGCAAGTTGCGCCGGCTCGGCCTGGATGCGCAACGTCGCCAGCCACAGGCGCACAAACAGCGCCATTGGGAACAACACGCACCACAACCACCACGGCGCCCGGTTCACCTGCCTCTCCGGGGCGGGGCGGCCATCCTCAGGCGAATGGGGGGCGCGGGCGTCAATGGCGGGGCCGTCTTGCTGCATCCCAAGGCAGGAAAACAAGCGCATCCGGCGACACAAGCATCCATATGCGCGCCAAATGCCGGAGAAATTCACAAAAAACGCCCCCGGCGTCAGCCCGCTTCTCGTGGTCCTGCACGAAGAAAACGGCGTCATCAAGAAACGACGACACCGCGCCGCCCAGGGCGCGCGATATTTTCAAAAGCACCTCCATCCTCCGAACGATCCGGGGACGATCCGCCCAAACCGGCATCGCGGCCGCCCCGCCTCAGTTTGTCGCGGAAACAAAGCGAACTCTTCAGGTGCTCCTCGGAATGGCGGCGGGAGCGATCCGGAAGACGGAAAGTCCCATCAGCCTGGGCGACTTCCCACGGACAAGTCCCCCGGCAAATCGTCCACTGCCAGCAAGCACCGCATTTCACGAAAAGCCACGCACTCATGCCCACAAAACAGAGACAGGGATAATGAAGACCTTGCGCCTCGAGGAGATGATGAGGCGGAGATCTGGAAAGTGCGCTGAAATTGACGCGGGAGGAGTGCGTTTCATGACTGGATTGAAAATCAATTCCTCCATTTTTATCGCAGGTGAAGATGTTGAGTTTCAGCCGACTCCTGGGGTGCCGGCGATTTCTTCCCAAGCTTGATTCTCACCGTGATCATGTCGGTGGGGTTTTCCACGGGAATATGGATCGTCCTTGCCATCTTGAAGGATTTTTCCCTCTCCTCCGCAGGCAGTTTTTCGCGCGCCTTCAACATCATAAAAATCGTGCTTGCCGCTAGGGCGATTGTTTTTCTATCCACGTTGGAAATTGGTTTCGACTCATCTTGAAATCCGCTGGCGCGCACCTCGACCAGAAGGTTTGGCGTTGGGAGTTCTCCGTGGATGAAAAGTCCACCCGCAAGCCGGAAAAACAAAAACAGGGGATGCCGTCATATCGCACACTCCCGGTCGCATCCGTGTTTTTTGATTTTGTATTACTTGAATTCCCCATGATCGGGAAGCGACGTCGAACTTTCAAAAGTCCTCGTCTGAGTCAGACGCACGGGAGCACTCACGACCGGTTTCCCATTCTCGTCGGTCAGGATGATCTTGACGTAGACTTTCTGGTCCGCCACCCAGAATCCCATCGGCTCAAAAACGTGAATCAATCCCTGGTTTGATTCTCCCCTTTCGCGGAAAGAAAAACTTTAATGATTTCGTCTGGAAGCGCCTCATGAATATCCTTTGGAAGCGCCGCCATGATTTCCTTTCCAAAAAGTTTTTCGCATTCGTCGTAGAACTTTGCACGCTCCTCCTTCGCGGCCCCCAACGAAAGCGTCGGTGACCAAGGCAAAGGAGAAATAAAAGATTAACGATGTGTTTTTCATGATCTTGGGAGTGCGTTATTTTTTGCCGTGTTGTTTGTGTCTCCATTTTACAGTTTTGATGAATTCCAGACGATTCATGGCAGATTGCGGATGGTTGGGTTGTGATTTCCCGAAAAGAAAAACATTTTTCGCATAAATAAAGGGGCCTTTGACAGTTGTCCTTTCGGGGCGGAAGAGGCGGAGTGCCAAGGGGAAAAGTTCCGGTTTTACACCCCTCCTTGAGATATTTCTGAATTCGCCGGGCATCATCGCTCCACGTCTCGGGGGATGCCCGTAAAATTCGCACGGCTTCCCCGTTCCATGTCTCGGGGGATTTCTCAGTTATCCAATTCTCCACAGTTTTGCATGGCCCGTTTTTATGTCCCACGAAAAAATGCGATCCAAGGCGGGAATCTTCGCCGCGATTTCGTCATCAAAATCGTCGGGGTTGTTCTTTCGGTATTTTTCCATCAATTCCTCAAAAATAACCGGTTGTGCCTTAAGCTCCATGCGCGCGGTTCCCGGCGTCTCATTCTTGTAAACAAATGTTTTTCTTAAAACACCATTCCTGCATATCCCGGAAAGCCGGACAAGATGCTTCCCATCCTCCTCCATTCGTGCCAATGACAACTCATGGCGGATCATCTTTCCCTGTTTGTGCCGCGTGTGAAAAATAAGCAAATTGGGTTTGTGTTCGGCATGGAATTGGCGCGTTCCCGCGCGGGAGATTTCAACGACGCGTCCGTTCTCATAGTGAAATGTGGAGAATGCGTCGTTGGGGTGCCGAAATTTGCGGAGGCGTCCATTCTTGAAAACAAGCTCAACCCCATGACGGGATTTGACATGAAAAGTGTCCTTGGTTTTGGACGCGCTCCAACCGCGAAAATGCTCGGCGCCAAAAACTCCATCACTCCCGCGAACAAAGGTGATGTCGCGCCCATCCGGCATTCGCACAAAATACATGTTTTCGTTTTTTGGATAGGCAATGGACTCCAAGGCGGGAATTCTCCAATGCTTCCCCAATCGCGCGGAGACCTGCTTTTCACCCGTGTCAAAGACAGCCATTAGCGGAATCCCCGAATTGGCAACGCCATCCAAATCCTCCCGATGCCGGATATGCCCGTAATCGCCAATTCCTTCGCCCACCCACGAGGCGGCCTCATTTGTATTGCGCCAAAGCATGCCGCCCCATCTGGGCTGGCGGCAAGTGGCGAAAACAAAACGCCTCCAACAAACAGGACGAACAGCCCGACGAAAATGGGTTGTGTCCGGAAAGTTTCCCACATTTGTGGAGGCATGTGGAGGGCGAGGGAAGGTTCGATGTTGGTTCTTTTGTGGGTTCCCTTGTGGAAGTTGGTGGACAGGTTTGGACCGTCCGTCGACTAGGAAGTTTAACTCATCCGTCGTTCCTCCATGGCGTGGATTTTCAGGTGGCCCATGTCCATGTGGCGTTTCTGGCCCCATTGGCTCCCGGCCACATGCCGCAGGCGGGATGTGCCACGGTCAAAAACATCCGCCCCATTCACGCAAATTTTGCCCACGAGAAAGAGGGAGGCTGGGAAAGCAGGCACGGATGCCTGCGACACTACCGCGCCAAGCGCGATGGGATTTTTCGTTGGCCGGGGCGCCGCTTGCATTCGCCGATTGTCCGTCCTGGCCTGTGCTTGCGGCCCGCCAGGCGCGCTGGCGGCTTCGCCATGGGCGGCGTTGGCAGCCGAAAGGATCGCCCCTCCATCGTCGCCCTTCGACGTTTTTGGCCTCGCGCCCACAGAGGCCTCCCTTGGATCAACATGCCCATGGATCTTTTCCGCGTTTTTTAGAAATCCGCTTGACAGAACCGGAGCATCCCTGTTTCCTGCAACCTCGTTTTAAGCATCCAATTGCTTGATGTCCAGTAGCTCAGTGGCAGAGCAGCTGACTGTTAATCAGCGGGTCGCAGGTTCAATCCCTGCCTGGACAGCCATTTTCCGATGGGACCCCCCTTTTGCCGGGTGGGTCCCATTGTTTTTTTGGAGAACCAGCGTGCGGCATCCCTTGCCGCCTTCCCTCCCCTGCACTGCCCGTCCGCCGTGCCTTGAGCACAATTTTTGCGGAAAGGTGAAACACGGCTTGACCCACATGGGCACATATGGCTCACTACCCGCATCTTTGAACGGCTTGGGGCTTCTCGGGCTTCAGGACGGACAAAGTGCGGCCCAGATGGTGAAATTGGCAGACACGCATGATTCAGGTTCATGTGCCGCGAGGCTTGGGGGTTCAAGTCCCCCTCTGGGCACCAGTTCTTCACAAATGCGGGTGTAGTATAACGGCTATTATGTGAGCTTCCCAAGCTTGAGACGAGGGTTCGACTCCCTCCACCCGCACCAAATTCAGAACCCCTGAAAAAGCCCGCGAAGCCCGATAAATACGGGCTTCGCGGGCTTTTTCGCGTGAGGTGTTGTTTTCCCTTTTAATGCCTTTTTCGGGTTGTGAACCGCCACCAAACCGCCACCGTTTTTTGCGTGAGAACCAAGTTCAAAACGCGAAGCGGGACGGTGCCGGTGAGATGGGATGTTGAAAAAGAGCGATGGGTTTTGTGCGTTTATGTTGCGGGGAAACGGGTTCGCAGTTTTTTCAAGACGAAGGATGCGGCCATCTGCGGATGGGAGACGCATTGCCGGAGGGTTGAGGCGTTTGGGAGGGAGGGAGCGAATTTCTCGGCGGCGGTGAGGGCGGAGTTTGCGGAGGCAAAGCGTCTCGCGGGCGGTGCGGATTTGCGTGATGTTGCTCGTTTTTGGGCTTCGCACAATCGGGATGGGGAAATTGTCGCGGCGACCGTCGGCGAGGCAATAGAGCATTTTCTGGAGGCGAAAGAGGGGCGGGCTGTTTCGGATTTTCACGCGAAAACATTGCGGTCGCATTTGGGGTTGTTTTGCGAAGGGCACGGGGGGATGAGGCTTTCGCTGGTTTCGCGGGCGGAGGTGCTTGCTTATTTGCTCGCAATGTCGAAGCGCGGGGCGCATCCGCGCACGGTGGCGAATCATCGCGGGACGCTGGCAAATTTCTTCGGATGGTGTCAGCGCAACAAGTTGGTGGCGATGTCTCCGATGGTGGAGATTACGGAAGGTGATTTGCCCATTGTGCCGGGTGGCGCGATTGGGGTGCTGTCGGTGGCGCAGTGCGCGGCGGTGATGCGCTGGGTGGATGAGCACAGGCCGCGCTTTGCGGCGGCGTTAGCGCTACAGCTTTTTGCCGGCATCCGAGTTGCCGAGGTGCGGCGGTTGCGATGGGAGGAAAACTTCGATTTCACGCAACGGGCGGTAATCTTGCGGGGCTGGAGGCTGGAGGGTGGCAAGGCGCGGCGCGTGGTCAAGACGGGTGACGATTGGGCACTTCGTGACTTGCCGGAAAATCTTTGGCTTTGGCTGGAAAAGTATCGTGCCCAGGGTGCTGTCACCTGCCCGGCAAACAATGCGCTCGCACTGATGCGTCGGGCGTTCGCGAAGCTGAAGCCGCCGGTCGCGGAATGGCCGCATAACGCGCTGCGGCATACGTTTTGCACGATGCTGATGAGCCTGCACGGCAACGCGAACCTCGTGGCGACGCTGTCGCGGCACAGCAACGCGCAGACCTTGTTCAATCATTACGTCGCGGCGTTGGTTTCGAAAAAAGAGGCAGAGCGTTTTTGCAAAATTGTGCCGACGCGCTGAAGGGTTATGTGCGCCGCACACTCTCACGCGTTGTGCCTGTGCTATCCTCCGCCCGCCGATGCACCTTCTGCCGCCGAACAGCACCCCGCAGGAACGCGCCCTCTCCCTCGCGACCGCCCGCGTGCTGGATGTGCCTGTCTCTCCAGTCCGGAAGCTCTGGTCGCCGTGGGAATGCCCCGCCGACGTGCTGCCGTGGCTGGCCTGGAGTCTTTCCGTCGAGCCGTGGAATAGCGGCTGGCCGGAGCAGCGCAAGCGAGCGGCAATCGCGGCGGGCATCGAGTCCCACCGGATCAAGGGGACGGTCGGGGCGGTGCGCCTCGCGCTTTCCACGCTGGGTTATGACGTTGAGATTGACGAGCAAACTGGGCAGGCCCACACGTTTCGGCTCCTTGTCGACGCGGAGGCGAAAGGCCTCACCGGGGCCGATTATGACACGGCGGAGGATGCCGCGCTCATAGCCAAGAACGCCCGCTCGCATCTTCTCGGGGTGTTGTCGCTCATCCGGCGCGAGGGGCGCGGGGTGCTCCGTGCCGTGCTCGCGGACGGGGAGGTGTCCGAAATCGAGGCCGCTTACGAGGGACAAAAGCGCTTTGGCGGCGCCGTCCACGTCAAGGCAGCGCTCACCGGCCACGACGTGCTGACTGTCCGCCCTGGCTCATTTGACGGCTTTGCCGTCTCCGCCGAGGTCGTTGGCACGGCCGTTTTCACCACGGTGGATCACCTCTCATTTTGATTTCAGCCATGCCAGACCAACGTTTCAGGATTTTGATCACCGACCTTGGGCGCGCCAAGCTCGCCGCCGCCATCGCCAACGGGACCGTCGTCAGCCTTTCCCAAATGGCCGTTGGCGACGGCGCCGGGAACGCAACAAACCCGGTCCCCACACAGACCGGGCTTGTCCGCGAGGTCTGGCGCGGGGGCATAAACTATCTTTCTCCCGATCCGGCCAACCCCGCCTATGCCATTGCCGAGGTTGTCATCCCGACGGATGTCGGTGGCTGGACTGTGCGCGAGGTCGGCGTCTTTGATGATGCCGGGGCGCTCATCGCCGTCGGCAACGTCGGGGACACCTACAAGCCTGTCGCCACCGAGGGCAGCACGCGCGAGATGGTTTTGCGTGTGGTGATGGAGGTTGCGAACACCGACGCCGTAAACCTCGTCATCGACGCCACCGTTGTACTTGCCACGCGCCGGTACGTGGATGACAAGGCGAACCTCGCCACGCTCATCCCCGGAGGGACAGCCGGGCAGGTGCTTTCAAAGCTTACGAACCAGGACGGCCAAGTGGCTTGGGCCGACCCCGCCGAGGCCGTGTCAATGGTCGACGCGAGGGAGGAACAGCAAACCCTTTCCGCCGGGCAGACCGTTGTCACGCTCAACACGCTGTCGACTGCGGGAGTGGCAATCTATGTCAACGGGACGCGACTTTACCCAGGGTTGGGCTTCACGGTGACAGGCGGCACAACCCTCACGCTGGCCTCCGCCGCCAACGCCGGGCAAAGGCTTCTTGCAGTCAAAAACGCGCCAGCCGAGCCGCTTGGCTACGCGGAGAAGTCGCGCAACCTCGCCGACCTCGCCAACATCCAGACGGCCCGGGCAAACCTCGGCATCTCCGATGCCCAGCTCTCGGGTCTCGTAACCACCATGATAGCCGCCATGGAGCCTGTCGGCACCGTGTGGTTTTCGACAAACAGCGCGAACCCGGCGACATACAAGGGGTTCGGCACGTGGGAACTTTACGCGCAGGGGCGGACGATTTTCGGCCACGCCGCCGCAGACACCGATTTCAACGCGGCCGGACGGACGGGAGGCGGGAAGACGCACACACTGTCCATCGCGAACCTTCCCCCGCACACCCACACCGTCGATTCGTTCACCTTTGCCACATCCGCAGCCGGCTCGCACACGCACAGTGTCGCGGCGCAAACGGTCACAACGGGAGGCGGCGGGGTGCACAAGCACACTTATGCGGGCGTGGCGAGGCTCAACACTGACAAGGGCCAGTTCGGGATAATGCAGGGCGGCGACCTTGACGGGTGGCCAAACGGCGGCTGGAACTGGGTGGATGCGACTTGGGCGCAGAACGAGGCCCCGGCGCACACCCACAGTTTAACAATCCCCGCCCATGCGACCGCCGCCGCCGGCGACCACACCCACAGCATCACCTTCCCCCAAAAAGCCACAACCTCCGTCGGCAGCGGAAGCGCCATCAACCACATGCCGCCCTACATCGTCACGTACATCTGGAGGCGGACGGCCTGACATCCATGTCTTTCACCCTCCAATTGACCCATGCCGGCTCCGCCGCTCTCGCCGCCGCCATTGCAAGCGGCGAGTGTGTCATATTCGGCGCCGTCGCCCTCTCCGCCGCCGACCCGGACACGCTTTCGCCCGATTCCGTGGATATCGGCACGGAGCTTTGGCGCGACGCCCCCGCCAGCGTGTCCGCCGTCACCGGGGGACAGGTGCGCATCCGGGCCATCGTGCCGGCATCCGCCGGAGGGTGGACAAGCCGCGCGCTGGGTGTCTTTGCCGGCGTGTCCGGCACACTGCTCGCCTATGCCGCGCTGCCGCAGGCTTACAAGCCGCTGCCTGCGCAGGATGGCGCCGGGGCGCTCTGGACGCTGGATGTGCTGCTCACAATCGGCACGGGCAACGCCGTGGCCGTGGCCGCGCCAGCCGTGGCGGACTGGCTTTCCGCTCTCATCGCATCCGGCGGCGGCGGCGGTGGCTTCGGCATTCGCTCCGGGGAGACCGCCATCGCGCCTGACGCTGACGCCGTGGCCGTCACCTTCTCGACACCATTTCCTCCTGGCGGCGTTCCCGTCATCCAAGCCTTCGTCCGCCAGCCCTCCGGTGCCGTGCTCAATGCCGCAGCCGCCGTCGAGGACGTCTCCCTTGCGGGCTGCACCGTGCGCCTCATGTCCGCTCCGGAGACGCCGGGTTACATCCTTACCCACATCGCCGTCCAGCCATGAGAAACACACTTCTCGCCTCCATCCTCTTTTTTTTGCTCTCCGCCGCGCCCATCGACGCGGCGACAAACATTACTGACGCCGTGCTCAAGGGCACGGTCGCCGTCCCCGCTCCTTCCACGCTCACCGTCGCCGCCGGCGCGACGCTCATCGTTGAACCCGGAGCGTCCGTCTCCGGCCTCCTTCGTGACCTGGTCAACCCGACCCTCTCCGGCAACATCACCATCAGCGGCGGCGGATCGCTCTCCGTGAACTCTCCGGCCCTTTTCACGATGCCCGTGTCCATCGCCAACGGCGTCTTGTTCACGGCCGGCGAAGTCTCGTTCACAGGTCTGTCCGTCTCCCCCGGGACAAGCGTGCTCGCCGCGCTCTCCGCCACCGACGCCACATTCGCCGGCCTTGCCGTCTCCCCCGGCCTCACGAACCTTTCGTCGCTCACGGTCGGCGGCGAATTCACGGCCGAGTACACCGCGACGCTCAAATCGACACTCTCCGTCACCGGCAACAGCACATTTTCCGGATACACCTCGCATAACGGTGGCAGCGGATTCCATGGCGTGAATTACCATTTCGGCACGGACTACTTCAGCGGCTCGGCCTTCCTGGAGGGCGGTTCCAGCGTTTCGGCCGACAACGCCGCGCAACTGCGCGGCATCGCCCGCGCCGCGCGCTACGCCGTGTTTGAGATCCCGCTTGGCGTCCACAATCGTCCGGCGTTCACGGCCTACGCGGAGATCGCCTCCGGGGACTTGCGGCAGATAGCCGGCTACAACTATGCCTACGGCTTCAATCGCACGGATGGCGACGCGGGCTTTTTCGCCAGCGACGGATCCTTCGTCGCGCCCGTTGACGGGTATTACACGTTCAGCGTCGGCGAGTCGCGCGCCTCCGCTGACACGCGGCAGGCGCTCTACCTTAACCAATACCCCGTGTCCGGCACCCTGGACAGGAACGCCGCCCTCGCGTCCGCCGGCGACGACGTGAGAAACGGGGTGGCGCTGACATGGACGGGCAGGCTCAATGCCGGCGACCGCGTCGTACTTGCCGGCCCCTCCGCCATAACCACGCCCAACTACCCCAACACACGCTTTTTCATCGCCCGCCTCGCCACGCAGCCCGCGCAGACTTGGACGGACTTTGAACTTAAGGGCAGCGTCAACAACTTCGAGGGACTCGCCGAGCAGGCCCTTGTCTATTTTTACGGTTCCGCTTACGGCTCGCTTGCCGGAACGCACGGCCCCATCGGCACCACGAAGGCAGTCTATTACACGGACACCCTCGGCGGCAGCGACCACGGAGCCGCGCGCAAGTGGCGGAGGGCGTCGCCGAATTTTTCCATCTACCAGCAAAAGGACACCAACGGCGTTGTCGGCGGAGTCATCGTCGTCGTGCCGGTGGATGCCACCATCAACCCTCACAACCCCTCGCTGCAATTCGTCTACCAGCGCGTCGGCCCCGCGCGCATGGAGGAAATCTGGGTGCCCATCACGCCCAAATGGCTCATCACCGACCCGCGCCCCATTGACCAAGATTCCGGCTCCGACGCCCTGCTTCCGCCGCCTCAATATTGGCTGATTGAAAACGGTATTCCGCCTGCGAACCCAATGGACTGAAACTACCGCGATTCGGGCGTGCTCAACTTCCTCAAAATGCTTCGGGCAAGAAATTCGTTGATTTCAGCATGGCGCGGGACGGCTTGCGCAACCCCTGTCGTAGGGTTGAAAAACCAGTCATGTTTTCCACCGTGCCGGATTAGCACACAGCCCCCCGCCTCAATTCGTTGAATGAGTTCGCGCCGCTTCATGCGAGTTCGAGGGTTGCGTGATGCCGGACGTTAGGGACGGACTCCGATGACAACTCGCGCCAAAGGTCGGTCAAATGTTCCTCCAAGTCCGTGAGGCTTTCCCCCTGCGTCCAATAGTCGGGGAAATCATCCAAAAAACCCACCCAGTGCGCACCGTCGCGCCAGTAAGTGTATCCTTTGTTCATGCGCCCATTCAGGAGAGTCCTTGCCTCGTTGCAATCACAGAGCCGCGCAATCCCGCACACTACCGGCCGCGCGCAGCGGTGCTATATTCGCACCGCATGAAACAACTACTCATCCTTGCCGTCCTTTGCGTGGTCGGCCTCACGTGGACGGTTCGCGCCTCCAGCGCCGCCGGGACTGCCACGCCACCTGCGGGTGACGGTGCAGAGCCAGCCGCCACCGCCGACAAGCGGAAGGC
>JAIRPL010000028.1 GCA_031256995.1 Puniceicoccales bacterium | reverse complement strand
TTCCGCCTGACATCCATCGTCCTCCATTTCAATCCCATTCCCTTCCCATTCCCTTCATCACGACATACTCCGCCAGGCTCTGGCATCACAGATGTGGGACGACTCATGATCGACGCCAGCCACGTGAAAACGCATCCGCACACGGCCTGAGACAAGGACGACAACCAGGAGATGGGACACACAAACGGAGGATCAATACGAAAACACACCCGGCTGTGGTGAAAACTCATGCACGCCGGTCCGGGTCCTTGTCACGGCGGGTCCCGTTGCGGATTGCACACAGGCTGGGGCGTTGATCAAAGATTTTCCCAACGAATGTCTGCCCGCCGAATGCCCGATCGCGAACAAGGGCCACGACACCAACGCGGTCGTGGCGGAGGCGCAAATCCTCGATATGGGAAGCCTCGGCATGGAGGTGGTCATCCCCGCCCAAAACGAACCGCGTCCACCCGCGCCCGCATGACCGCCATCTCTATAAATTGCGGCACCTGGTGGAAAACGCCTTTTTGAAACCAAGGGCTGGCGCGCGATTGCCACACGCCACCTGAAAAACACCGCCAGTCACCTCGCAGCCGTCCAAATCCGTTGTCTTTACCCTTGGCTTGTCATCTCGTGACGGCACTATCTAGGACCAATTGCCCAACTTGGATAATCCGAAAGCGAATTGGAAACAGAATTCAGGCGTGCTTTGGCAGGAGATGAATCGCGGCTTACCGATCCGTGATGCTTCGAGTTTATGGATGGCTACTCCAGTCCATCAACTTTCACGAAAGAACCCAGAACAAACCTTCCCTCGCCCTCCACATGCCTCCACAAATGTGCGAAACTTTCCGGACACAGCCGGATTTCTCAATCCTAGGTGGAAAGGGGGTGAGAGGGGGGATTGAGGAATTTTCCCGTTGGGGTGTGGCGGGTGTTGGCGAGGGAGGCGGGCGGGCCTTCATAGATGAGGTTGCCGCCGGCGGAGCCGCCGCCCGGACCGAGTTCAAGGAGCCAGTCGGCGGCACGGACGAGGTCGCGGTGGTGCTCGATGACGAGGAGGGTGTTTCCGGCGTCACGCAGGCGCAGAAGGAGGTCGAGCAGGCGCTGGATGTCGTCCCAGTGGAGGCCTGTCGTGGGTTCGTCGAGGATGTAGAGGGCGGGGCCGTTGCGCGTGCTGCGCGCAAGCTCGTGGGTGAGTTTGAGCCGTTGCGCCTCGCCGCCGGAGAGGGTGTCGGCAGGCTGGCCAAGCTGGAGGTATCCGAGGCCGACCTGGGATAGCGTGCCGAGCCGAAGCTGGAGTTTTGGATGGTTGCGAAAAAATTCCTGGGCCTCGGCGACGGTGAGCGCGAGGACTTCGGCGATGTTCAGGCCGCGATGGCGGATCTCGAGGGTTTCGCGGTTGTAGCGCGCGCCCTGGCAGGAGGGGCATGGGGCGGTGATTTCGCCGAGGAATTGCATGTCGAGGGCGATGTGTCCGTCGCCCGCGCAGCGTTCGCAGCGTCCGCCGCGCACGTTGTGGCTGAAGCGGGCCGGGCCGTACCCACGTATTTTTGCGAGCGGGGCCGCGGCGTAGAGGGAGCGGAGTTCGTCGAAAAGGCCTGTGTAGGTGGCGGGCGTGGAGCGAGGACTTGTGCCGATCGGGGTCTGGTCAACGAGCGCGAAGTGGGCGAAGTGCCCAAGGCCGGTGATGCCGTTATGGCGGCCGGGGACGAGCTTTGCGCCATTGATTTCCCGTGCCGCCGCCGCCGCGAGGATGTCGTTGACAAGGGTGCTTTTCCCGGACCCGGAGACGCCGCAGATGACGGTGAGCAGGCCGATGGGAAAGCGCGCGGTCAGGTGTCGCAGGTTGTTCTCGCTCGCGTCGTGGACGGTCAGCCAGCGGCCGTCCGGGAGGCGGTCGGGGGCGTTTTTTTGAATTTTTGCCGTGCCGTCGAGGTATGCGAGGGTGCGCGATTGGCTGGCCGGGGTTTGGGGAGGCGGAACCGGCGCGGCGGGAGCGGTTGTCGTCGCGGCCTGCGGCGGGGCGGGGTTGCGGGGTGGCGGGCCTTGGTAGATGAGCTGGCCGCCGTGTTTTCCGGCTTCCGGACCGATTTCGATGATCTGGTCGGCGGCGCGGATGGTGGCCTCGTCGTGTTCGATGACGAGAAGGGTGTTCCCGCGGTCGCGCAGGTCGAGCAGTGTGTTTAGCAGGCGTTGATGGTCGGCGGGATGGAGGCCGATGCTGGGTTCGTCGAGCACGTAGGTGACGCCGACGAGGGCGAGGCCGAGCTGGGTGGCCAGGCGGACGCGTTGTGTCTCCCCGCCGGAAAGGGTGCCGAATTCGCGGTCCAAGGCGAGGTAGCCGAGGCCTGTTTTCTCGAGGAAACGGAGGCGTTCGGCCAGTCCGCGCCTGGCGTCCTCGGCCTGGGTCACGGCCGGGTTGGAGGAAAGGCCTTCGATGAATCCGGCGGCCTCCGAGGCCGGGAGGGCGAGGAATTGCGCGAAGTTCAAGCCGTTGAGGCTGACGGCGAGGGAGCGCGGTTTGAGGCGGTGCCCGGAGCAGACGGGGCAGGGCGAGGCCGTTTGGTAGGCCAGAAGGCGTGCGCGGAGGCTGTCGCTGGTGGTTTCCCGGGCGGTGTGGGCGAGGTCGGCAAGGATGCCGTCAAATGGGGCGGCAACGGTTTTTTGCCTGCCGTGCGGGCGGAGGGAGAAAATTCGGCTGGCGTCGCCGTGGAGGAGCAATGTCCGGGTGGCTTCGGGGAGCTGCTGCCAAGGGGTCTCCAAGTTGAACGGGACTTGTGTCGCGAGCTGGCGCAGGAGGCTGGAGCGGGCATTGAGCATGCGCTTGGAACCGAGGCGCCAGGGTTTGATGGCGCCATCCTTGATGGAGAGGGCGGGGTTTGGCACCACAAGCGCGGGCTGAAAGGCGAGTGTCCGGCCGAGGCCGGAGCAGGCGGGGCAGGCGCCATCGGGGTGGTTGTGTGAGAAGTGGCGCGGGGTGAGGGTGTCGTAGGTGGCGCCGCAGCGTTCGCAGGCGTGGTCAAGGGCGAGGTTGAGGGTGGCGGGCGGGAGGGGGGGGGCGTCTGTTTTTTCCGGGGCCGGGGATGCCCCGGGGGGGATCCATTGGACCATCGCGCGGTTCTTCCCCTCCCGGAAGGCGAGTTCCAAGGAATCGGCAAGGCGGCTGCCCTGGTTGGCGTCGAGCGTGATGCGGTCTATCACGATCTCGACGTCGACCTCATCGCGGCCGTGCGGGAGGATGTCGTTGTCCTCAAGATTCCTGATTTCGCCGTTGATGCGGACGCGCTGGTAGCCGCGCAGTTGAAGGCGCTGGAGTTCGTCGCGCAGGATCGCGGGGCGCGCGCGCATGAATGGGGCGAGAAGGATGAGGCGGGAGCCGTGCGGGAGGGCGCGGATTTGCGCGAGGCAGTCGTCGAGTGTCTTTCGCAGGATCCGGCCGCCGTCCTCCGGGCAGCGTTGCTCGCCGGCGAGCGCCCAAAGGAGGCGCGCGTAGTCGGCTGTCTCGGTGATGGTTGCGACCGTGCTGCGCGGGTTGGCCCCGGCGCTGGTGCGTTGCTCGACGGCGATGACGGGCGAGAGGCCCTGGATGTAGTCCACGTCCGGGCGCTCCATTTGACCGAACCATTGGCGCGAGCGGACCGAGAGGCTTTCCATGTATTGGCGCCGGCCCTCGGCGTGGATGGTGTCGAAGACGAGGGAGGTTTTCCCCGATCCGGAGACGCCTGTGAAGACGACAAATCTTCCGCGCGGGATGCGCAGGGAGAGGTTGCGGAGGTTGTGGGTGCGCGCGCCCTTGACGATGATTTCCCCCCAGGCGCCGGTGTTTGGAGGCGGCGTGCCCGCCGGGGGCGCGATTGCCTGCGCGTGGGATGGCGGGCTGGCCTGGCTCACTTTGCGGGCGGGCATGGTTTCCGTCCTCGGGTTGGGGTCACAACTCCATCAGGCGGTGGAAGGCCGGCTCGGGGACTTGGAGGAACTTGCGGCGGATGAGCATGGCGCGGCAGGAATCCTCGGCGCGCGAGTTGCGCGCGTCATGGGTGGATTGGATGTGGGCCGACTGCGCCTCGATGAGGAGGCGGTCCACCGTGCTTCGCAGGCCTGGCGGCAGCAGGCCGAGGTCGCAGCCGAGGCGCATCAAGGAGAGAGCGCCCATGGCCTCCGCGGAGGTGAGCAGGATGGCGTTCCGGAGAAGTCCGAAGGCCCGGCTGATCTGGTCAAAGAGGCGCAGGTTGTCGGATTCAAGCAGGCGCAGCCGGGCGTTGGTCTCCTGTTGTGTGATCTCATGCAGCCAGCCTTCAAGTTGTTGGGAGATGGCCTTTTCCGAATGGCCGAGGGTATGCTGGTTGGAGATTTGAAAAATGCTTCCCGCCGCATCCGACCCCTCGCCGAGCCAGCCGCGCACGGTGATCCCGGCGGTGCCGAGGGCGCGGCAGATCCTTTCCATCTGGCCGGAAATGACCAGCCCCGGCAGGTGCAGCATGAAGGAGGCCCGCATCCCCGTCCCGAGATTCGTCGGGCAGGCGGTGAGATAGCCGAGCCGTGGCGAGAATGCGAACCGGATGGCGTGGCACAGGACGTCGTCCAGTTCGTTGGCGCTTTTCCAGGCCTTGGCGAGGCGGCTGCCCCCGTGGACGACCTGGATGCGCAGGTGATCCTCCTCGTTGATCATCACGGAGCATGTCTGGTCGTGGCTGAGGAAGACGGCCGCGTCGCCAGCCTCGGCAAGCTCCTTGCTGATGAGATGGCTTTCGACGAGGAGTGTGCGCTCCTCGCGCCCAAGCTTGGAGATGTCGTGAAGCGTTCCGCTTTTGTGGGGCGGAAGGCTGGCGAAGGCTTTTGCGCAGGACTCCAGCACTTCGCGTTTTTGGGCGGCGCTGGCCTGCCTTGGGAAAGGGAGGGAGGCGAGGTTTCGCGCGAGGCGGACGCGCGTGCTCAGGACGACAGGCTCGCGCTCCCAAGAGCCGGCCAGAAATCCCGGGGCCTTGGCAAAAGTGGCCGGATTTGCCTGGGTCTCCGCCGGCTTTCCGGCGCCGCCGGTCTTTTCTGTTTTACGTTTTTCGGCCATGTTTTTCGGGAAGGTGACGGTTCGCCCTGCGGGATGTCAGGCGGCGGCACCACCGGGAGGGGCATCGGAGGCCGCCCCGGCGGCGGTTTCGAGGCGGCGGATGTCATCGCGCAGGCGCGCGGCCGCCTCGTAGTTTTCAGATTTGATCGCGGCGGCCATGTCTTCACGCGCCTTGGCGATGGTCTCCTTGATGGCTCCTGAGAGTGCGATTCCGGAGGGGATCTTTCCGTCGTGGGTCACGCCCGGCTGGATGTTGGGAAGGATGAGATTGATTTCCTCCTCGAAGGTCTTGTAGCAAACGGCGCAGCCAAGGCGGCGTATTTTGAGGAATTCCACGCCGGTGAACCCGCAGCGCGGGCAGGTTTTGGCGGCTGTCGACGCGCAGGACTGGCAGGTGCCGCCGCAAGTGTGCGCGGTGGACTCCGGGGCGTTCTCGCCGGCCTCCTCCACTGTTTTTGTCTGGAACAGGGCGAGCATTTTCACGATGGGGAGGATCGGATCGTCGAGCGCCTCTTTTTTTGAGGCGCAGGATTCGCACAAATGCACCTTGGTCACCTCGTTCGTACTGATTTGCGTAAGGTGAACATTGGCGGGCTTGCCGCAGACGGAACATGGAATGAAGTCGCCCATTGGTGTCGGTACGCCCACGTTTTTACACGGGCCATGGGAACTTGAAACAAAAAACAAATGGCACGCGCGCATGCGCCAGAGTGCGCGGCCGGACCCATTTCCGTGGTGTTTCCCCGCAGTGTTTCAAGCCCGCCGGACCGATTTCCGGCCTTGCCTGGCGTGACGTTTCGCGCGCGGGCGTAGCGGCGGGGTTTGTGTTTCGCGGTGGGGCGTTTTTTTGCTTTCCTTGGGCTTTTGATTTTTCAGGCATGAGGCGTTTTCTTCCTTATTATAAATACCTGCGGCCGGTGTTGTGGCATTTTCTCGCGGCGGTGCTGTGCGGGGTCGTCTATGGCGTGGCGAGCGGGTTTGGGCTGCCGTTTCTGGTCAAAAGGGTGCTGCCGGTGGTCTTCGGCGGGGGAGGGGCGGACCCGGGGGGCGGGGGGGGGATCGTGCTCGTGGGGGGGTGGAATGGGGTTGTGGACTGGCCGGCGCTGGTCGTGCCGCAGGGGCATGCGTTGCTTTTCGCGGTGGCGCTTTTGCCGTGTGTCTTCGCGGTGCGCGCGGGGGCGCATTTTGGGAATGTCTACCTGCTCAATTACGCGGGGTTGCGTGTCCTGGAGGGGGTGCGGGCGGCGGTTTTCGCGCGTTTCCAGCGTTTGTCGCTTTCGTTTTTTGGGCGCCATGGGGCGGGGGATCTTGTCAGCCGTGTCATGACGGACACGGGGCATGTGCGGGCGGTGGTGGTGGAGGTTTCCAATGACATCCTGATCCAGCCTTTCACTTTGCTGGGGGCGCTGGGGTTTTTTGCCTATCTGGCCGCCGGGCAGCCGGGGATGGGGCGTTTCCTGCTTTCGCTGGCGCTTGTCCCGGCGGTGATCCTGCCGGTGCGCGCCATTGGGAAGAAGTTGCGCAGGCGTTCGGAGGAGACCTTGGCGCACTCGGGGAGCCTGGCGGGCGTGCTCACGGAGAATTTGCAGTCGGTGCGCGAGGTGCGCGCCTACAATCTGGAGGCGCGGGAGGTGGGGCGTTTCAACGCGCTGGTGCGGTCCCTTTTGCGCGCGCAGCTCAAGGCGGTGAAGTATGAGCGGATGCTGGCGCCGTTGATCGAGTTTTTGAGCGCCTGCAGCATTGCCTTCGCGGTGTATCAGGCGGCCCTCTCGGGGGTGTCCAAGGATGATGTCATCGCGCTTGTGACGGCCCTTTACCTGGCCTACGAGCCGGTGAAGCGTTTGGGGGCGCTGCACAACAAGGTGAAGGCCGGGGCGGCGGGCCTTTCGCGGCTCGAGGAGGTGCTGGGCGCGCCTGTGGAGGTGGCCGACCCGCCCCGTCCGCTGCGGCTTCCCGAGCCTGTGCGGGGCGAGATCTGTTTCGAGCGCGTCTGTTTTTCCTACGGCCCGGGCAAGCCGGCCCTGGACGGGGTGGATGTGCGCATACGCGCCGGGGAGACCGTGGCCCTTGTCGGCCCCAGCGGGGCGGGCAAGAGCACCTTTGGCAGCCTTGTCCTGCGCTTTTACGACCCGGAGCGCGGGGTTGTGCGCCTTGACGGGCTGGACTTGCGCCAGCTCTCGCAGGCGGACCTGCGCTCCCGCATCGCCCTTGTCTCGCAAGACCCCGTTCTCTTTTGCGGCACGATCCGCGAGAACATCCTCCTGGGCCGCCCCGGCGCCACCGATGCCGAGCTTTCCGAGGCCGCGCGGCAGGCCGGCGCCCTCTCCTTCATCGAGCAGCTCCCCCAGGGCTGGGAGACGCAGGTTGGCGAGCGCGGCGGCTCCCTCTCGGGCGGGCAGCGCCAGCGTGTCGCCATCGCACGCGCCTTCCTGCGCGCGGCCCCCGTCTTGATTCTCGACGAGGCCACCTCGGCGCTCGACAGCGGCAACGAAAGCCTTGTGCGGGACGCCCTTGAGAACCTCTCGCGCGGCCGGACGACGCTTGTCATCGCCCACCGCCCCAGCACGGTCCGGATGGCCACGCGGATCCTCGTCTTTGAGCACGGCCGCGTCGTTGCCGACGGCCCCCACGACCACCTCCTGCAAACCTCCCCCCTCTACCGCTCCCTCTTCGGGGGAGAAAATTCCTGAGAAGG